>DATEDZ010000363.1:0-6599 GCA_035281385.1 Polyangiaceae bacterium | reverse complement strand
CAAGACTCGCTTCCGGCTGGTGGTCAGCCTTTGCCGCACGGGCTAGGTCGCCCGCTCGGGTCCCTTCTGAGGTTTCCGCTTTCGTCTACATCGCTTCCTCCTCGTCCAAGCTTTGCCTGGCGCACCAAATTACCTACGCGCTCAGGACGTCAAGAAGGCGCTCTGCATGCGCTGACATTCGCGCTGCGAGGCGCCGCTGGCTTTGGCGACGCTACGCCAACGCGCCGAGGCAGCATGGACCTCGCCGATAATCGCGTCAGCTCGAGCGCTGCTGAGGTCGAAATAGGTTGCTGACTGGCGAGCTGCCGTGAGCGAACCGGTGGCGTCGTCGAGCGTGATGTTCGTGCTGAGCACTCGGGGCCGCAGGTCGGCGGGCACCGGATTCAAGTCGAACGCTGGGCTCAGTGTCCAGCCTTGGCGCTGGCGTAAGAAGCCGTGGTTGCGGAGGTGATCGTCCACGTTGGCGATGACGATGTTGAAAACCATGCGACGAAATAGCTGCTCGCAGTCAGCCCGAGGTTGGCTTCCGTCTCGCTGGAGGATCTCGGCGATCTCTGGATAGCTTGCTCTGTCCCCATCACGCAGACCAAGCAGGGTCAGGGCCGAGGCAAAGTGGACGCGCTCGCGGCCAACGCGGTCGAAACGGCGCGAAAGCAAGACCTCTCGCCCTGCAACCCCTACGAGCTCGACGTCGGGGATTTGAATTCCCGCAGCCTGAGCGAGCTTTAGCGCGACCCACTCCCAACGCTCCACGCTGTATTCGTCTCCTTCGCGCGGGAACTTTGCGATGGACAAGCGACCGCGCTGGTCCAGAATCGAGGCCTTGGGACGCGCACCGCCGAGCGATGACCCTGGTGCGACGAGCAGCGCCAAATCCTCCTCGGCGTCTTCATCGCGCTCGATCCGCCCGGCTGCATCGAGTAGTGCTCCCAGGCGAACGAGTGGTGGAACACCACCATCGGCCGCGACGTAGCTGCCACGGACCCGAAAGCGCAACGCTCCCAGTCTGGACTCGTCCGAAACGCCGAGCAGATAGTCCAGCTCGGAAAGCGTACGAACCGCTCGTCCCGCTGCTTCTGCGGCGCGGCGCTCCCTGCGCTGCATGAGTTGCCGGCCCCACCGATCCGGCGCGCAATCGGAGAGCGCTCCAAAGAGCCCGCCACGAGCCGGTGTCGTCGTCCTCGGATCCAGAAACAATTCTGGGTCGATCGCAAACCGCTCTGGACTCACGAGCCACTGCTCCGCGTAGCGAAACGAGACGCGCTCACCGCTCGCGCTCGAGTGACGGTAGAACGTGCCCACCGGAAGCGCGCCGAGCTGTACTTCGACGTCCGTCACGGCCGTGGCCTTCGGGTTCGGCGGGGCAGGCGCCCAGCCTCTAGCTCGACCCCCACGCGATCGGTAGCGACGTCCGCCAGCTTCGCGAGGCCGTCGAGCAGACCGAGCACATTGAGTACGGAGGCGACGATGCCCAGCGCCACGCTAGGGTCGCCGCGCTCGATGCGCGTCAGCGTGGCGCGTGTGGTACGAGCGCGATCCGCCACGATCTGCATCGAGAGGCGCCGTCGCAGGCGAGCGTCACGCAGGTCTCCCCCGAGCTTGCGAAGAGCACGCTCCGTAGAGATGGAAACCCGATGGGGTGTAGGCAATTGATGTATTCTTGCTGATACAAATACCCAGTCAAGTGTATCAGGAACGATACACGTCATTGCCCGAAGGCGGTGCGGGTCCTGGGCTGATAGGCTCGCGCCAGATTGGTGGTGGAATGACGACACCAAGCGATGGCAGGGATACGGGCGGCAGCGCTGGCTTTGGGCGTGCTGTTCGGGCCGAGCGCGCTGGCGCAGCCGCTAGGACGACCTTTACGTGGAGCGAGGGGGTCGAAGAGCACAGGCGGTTTCTCTGGCTGGCGCCCCATAGTCGTGGGCCGCCGTGGCCCTGGCCGTTTCAGAAACTGCCACTCACTAGCAGCCGCGCCGAGTCTTTGGTCGCGATCAAGCCCGGCGACCACGACACGGCTCGCGTCTCCTTGGGCACCGGCTCCCACGCCACTACTGCCGAATCGAGAGCGATCGCCGCTACGCCACCGACGAGCAGGCCAATGGCAGCGCCTGCCAAGCCACAGAAGTCCTGTTCGCCTCCGCCGCCGCAGCCTTCGCTCGCTGAACCAAGGGCGGCGCCACCGATGGGCAAGGCGACGCGCATACCAAGACTCAGGAAACCGCGACCGACGTTGCCGTGACCGAAGTGCACGATCGGCGCAGCCAAGAACAAGCCGCCGACGCCCACGTAGGCGAAGTTTTCGTTGGCCGCGCCCAGCACCAGCACCCCCAGAGAAATGCCGTCCGCTGCCAAAGTCTGACCGCCGTACCAGCGGCGTTTCGGCTCGGGTCGCTCGCCTTCGAGCGCTTGTGGTGCCGGAGCAACAGGTGCTGGTGGCGCTGGAGCAACAGCGGGCTGTCGAGCGACGGCAGCGCGGGGCAACGCCAGCATGACAAGGGCAAGTAAGAACCGATAGCGGTGCATCGTTGCGCCCTCGTGCAAGGGCTAAGCCAACTGGGACGGCCTGCGCTTCTTCTTGGTGCTCTCGCGGCAGCGCATGCTTTTCGCAGGCTCGAGCGGGCAAACGCAGAGTCCGTCGAGGCCTACTGCTCGGGACAGCGTTTCACGTTGTTACCGGTCAGGTTGCCGATGCGCTCGGCCAACGGCGGATGGGAGTAGTAGAACGCCGCATACAGTGGATGCGGGTGGAGGTTCGAGAGATTCTCCATGCCGAGCTTGGCCAGGGCGTCCGCTAGATCGCGCGCGTGTCCGTGCAGCTCGATCGCGAAGGCGTCGGCTTGGCGCTCGTCATGCCGCGACCACGCGGCGAAGAGCGGGGTGAGCGGGAACATCAGCGCTGAGGCGGCGACCATCAAGATCACCAGCCGCGCTGCAAACGACGCCGACTCGAGCCCCACGAGCGCTGGCAGCAGGCTGGTCGGAAGGACCAAGAATGCCACGTGAGCACCGAGGACCAGCAGCGCCAGCATGACGAGCATCCGAAACAGCACATGGTGCTTCTTCCAGTGCCCGAGCTCATGCGCCAAAACAGCCAGGATTTGGGCGTGGCTCATCTGCGTGAGCAGCGTGTCGAACAGGACGACGCGCTTCACGCGCCCCAGGCCGGTGAAGTAAGCGTTGGAATGCGAGCTGCGGCGGGAGGCGTCCACCTTCAGCACGCGCCCGACGTGCACGCCCGCGCGCTCGGTCATCGAACGAATGCCGTCCGAAAGACCCTCGACCTCGAGCGGCTCCATTTTGTGGAACAACGGCTCGATCACGTAGGGTGACGCGAACGTGAGCAGCAGGCTCACGCCGGCAATCAGCGCGCTCACCCAGAGCCACCACGTGCTCGGCGCTACTTGCACCAGCGCGAAGGCGCCCGCGGCCAGGGCGCCGGTGAGCACGAGGGAGAGCAGCGTGCTCTTGAGCCAGTCGCTCCACCACAATCCGAGCGTCTGGCGATTGAAGCCGTGTTCGGCCTCGATGCGAAAGGTGCCGTACAGCCCGAACGGGATCTCGAGCAGCGCTCCTGTCAGCAGGAGGCCAAGCACGAACACCACGCTCTGGCCCACGAACGAATCCACCGCGCCGGCTACCAGCTGATCATACCAGCCGAGCCCGCCTGCGAACAGAAACAGCGCCGTGACGAGCGTGGATAGCGCGCCGTGCAGGAGCCCAAAGCGCGCGCGCTGTGCGGTGTAGTCGCTGATCTTGCCGAGTCGCCCGGCGTCGACTTCGCCTTCGAGCACGGGCGGGACGCGGTGGCCCTCGCGCTGGAGATACCGGAGGTTCAGCCATGAAAGCCACAGCCGCGCGGCCGCAATGGCCAGAAGCACGAGCAGCGCGGCAGCCTTCATCCCCTTACTTTAGGGACGGCGCGGCTCGAGCGGAAGTCGGGAGGCGTCAATTGTCGCGCGCACGGACCCGCCGCGAGCGCACCGCAGCTCGTGCAGGGGCACGAAGCCGCCATCGTCACCGCTCGAAACTAGGCCGCCGCTCATACGCACCGCGTGGTCAAATCGTCGGCACCGTGCTCAGGTCTTGCACGACCGAGAACTGACCGGATTCGGCGACAGTAGCCACTTCGACCGTCTGCGCCCCTTCAGGCTGCAAACGCTCGAGCCGCCATCCCGGGTCCAGAAAGCTCCCATAACTTCCAGCCGGGACCGGGGCGCTCAGGCTCGGCCGATCAGGATCGCTTTCGGTATCGAAGACGAGGCTGGCTTCCGCCCCGTCGACACGAGCTCGGATGTCTACGGGCCAACGCGAGTGTCTCGAAATGCGACATAACGAAGTGAGCATGTCGCAATTCGAGCGACTTGCACCTACACATTGCGTATCGACGATCGTGCAACGTAGACTCGTCGCGTGACTTCACCGGCGCTTGCTAGAACTCCGCCCGCTCTCCTCAACGATGCGGACAAGGAAGCGATCACAGCTACCTGGCGGCTGGTGGAACCGATCAGGGAGACCGCTGCAGATCTGTTTTATCGCCGCCTGTTCGAGCTCGAGCCGGGGTATCGATCGCTGTTCAAGTCGGATCTCGGCGCGCAGAAGCGCAAGCTCATAGCGATGCTCGCGTTCATCGTGAAATCGCTGAGTTGGGTGGACGCGGCGTGGCGCGATGAGGTGAATCCTGAGAGCGATCTGTTCTTGGTCGTGCTCGCGCTCGGGCGTCGTCACCGGGAGCTCTACGGGATTCCTGACGAGGCCTACGCGACGGTGAGAGAAGCGCTGCTATGGGCGCTCGACTACGGCCTTGGTGAAGCGTTTACGCCGGAGGCAAAGACGGCGTGGCAGCGCGTGTACGATTTGGTTGCGGTGACGATGAAGCTCGGCAAGGGTGCTACGGAGCTTGGAAAAAAAATCGAGCCTGGCGAATGGGAAAGACCATGAGCGATCGATCTGCATCGACTGCAGAATCCCACGTGGTGACGCGTGGGTATCTGAAAGACTTCGGAACTGCGTCGGTCCTCCAGGCGCTCTCGCTGAGTCGGCAGTACACGGCCGTCGTCCTTTTTACGGAGAACGGGGATATCGCGGGTCGCGTCACCCTGAAGTCGGGCATGGTGATCGAAGCGTCGATTGCGGGGACGGATGTCACCGGCGCAGCCGCATTCCGCGAGCTCATGGCGCGGCGTCTGCATTCGTTTCAGGTGGAGCGGCTGCCGTCCCTGTCGGCTTACCCGATGCCGATCGGACGCCTCTCGACTCAGCTTCTCGCCGCACAAATCAGCGATGCAAGTGCGCCATCGGCATCGTCCTCGCTGCCGATATCCACCCCTGGCTCGGGTACGATGCCGATCGCACGTGAGGTGCTGCCCGACGTCGAGGCCGCAGCTGCCTCGCCAGTACGCCTTGCACCGGCGAAGGGCCGCGAGACCTTCGATGTTCCGAAACGCGATACGCGCTCGGCAACGGCGCCGGTGCTCGGTATCGCGAGCCCCAAAGGCGGCTGCGGCAAGACGACGATCGCGCTCAACTTGGCCGTCAGTTTGGCGAAGAGCGGGCTTCGTGTCGTGCTGGTGGACGCCGATCCGAACGGCGACGTGCTGTCCGCCATCGCTGGCAGGGATCGTCCGCGGCGAGGAGGCATCTTCGATGCCTTGGAGCGCGCTCACGACGGCTCGGAGTTCGAGCTCGAAACGGTGATCGAGCGGCTCCGCGTCGTCCCGGCGACGGGTGGCGACGCGGCACGCAGAGCGCCGGACATGGGAGCGGAAGGATCGTGGCAGGAAGTATTCCGAGGGATGCGGGACAACGCGGATTTAGTGATCGTCGACTTGCCGGCGGGAATGTACGGACTCACGAGCCGTGTGCTCGATGGCTGTACCCACGTGCTCGGAGTCCTTCAGGCGGAGACGATTCCGAAGCGCTCGTTTTCCATGTTCCAAAAGGGTCTCGAGGCCCTACCGCGCGTGCCGGAAGTGGTCGGCGTCGTGCTCAACATGTTTCGTCGCTCGCATTCGGCTTCGCTTTCCGTGCTCGTGGATGCCGGAATCGGCCTCCCGAGCTCGTGGCTATTCGAGACCACGGTTCCGCGCCACGATGTCTTCCTGGATGCAGCCGAGGAGGGCATGCCGGTCGCGCTCGCCAGCGGGCCGGGGGCGTTCATCGGGACGCTCTTCGACACGCTCGCGAAAGAGCTCGGCGACCGAATGAAGCTCGGAAAAACGGAGAAGGCCAAGGCGGCCGGCTCGTTCCTGCTCTAGTCTCGACTTGGGCGGTCTTGGAAGGAAAGATCACGATCGTCAGGGAAGCCGCGAGCCACGAGAAAAACCGGCGGGACGGGCGCGTGCTGCGCTCGGGCATGCATGAGCCGTCGGACATTTCGAGTGGTCTGCTCGCTCACGCGACCACGTAGATACTCGCAAGAGCCCTACTTTTCCCAAGGCGAAATCGCAAAGCTCGAGTCTAGGAGGCTGGTGTGAAACACCAGCTGTCCAAATCGGCGGAGCCGCCGCGTAGAGGGGAGGCTCAAGAAGCTTTGCTTCTTGAGGGGAGGAGGCGCGTGCCTCCTCCCTGAGAACCAGAAACCTAGGAGGCTGGGTTTG
>DATEDZ010000362.1:0-4734 GCA_035281385.1 Polyangiaceae bacterium | reverse complement strand
TAGGAGGCTGGTGTTTTTCAAACCCAGCCTCCTAGGTTTCTGGTTCTCAGGGAGGAGGCACGCGCCTCCTCCCCTCAAGAAGCAAAGCTTCTTGAGCCTCCCCTCTACGCGGCGGCTCCGCCGATTTGGACAGCTGGTGTTTCACACCAGCCTCCTAGCCGTTGTAAGCTGCGGCATAGGTCGCGGTGCAGTATTTCGTCTTCAAGCTGCTGCTGTCGTGCGCCGAATGCGGCGCGCGATTTCCGCTCGAGGGGCCGACACTGCTCGCGACCTGTACATCCTGTCATTCCAGCATCGAGCTTTCGCCCAAGAATTGGCAGCCGATCTTCGAGCTCTACCGCGACGCCGCGCAGTTCTCGCTGAGCGCTGGCAAGACGCGCGGCAGCGCGCTACGCGACGGTGAGCTCCAGATCTTGGTGCGCTGGGGACCGTCGCGCCCGAGCTGTGTCGAGTGCAGTCAGCCGCTACCCGTCGAGCAGGTGCCGCCCGGTGGTGACGGAAAGCTGTCGTGCGCCTGCGGCGAAAGTGTCGAGACCTTTCCGCCACCCCGATGGCTCGCCGACGGCGTGCCTGCAATCGTGCAGTTGTTCGCTGCGAAGCGCGAGATGGCGGCGCCGAGCGCGGCCGCGGTCGTCTCGCCGAATGACATGAAGCCGGTGTTGTGGAGCTGCCCGCGCTGCGGCGCGGGGCTCGATATTGCGCCAGAAACACCACGGATTTTGACGTGTCGGTACTGCGAGTCCGATCTGTACTTGCCCGATCCGCTGTGGCACGCTCTTCACCCCGTCAAAAAGCGCGCGCCGTTTTGGATCGCGTTTCGGGACTGAGTCCGGCAGCACATGAAAGTAGGCGTTCCGAAGGAAGTCAGGCGCGGCGAGCGCCGCGTAGCCGCGACTCCGGAAACGGTCGGGCGACTCGCAAAGCTCGGCTTCGAGGTCATCGTCGAAAAGGACGCCGGCGCGGCTGCGTCCTTTCGCGACGCCGAGTACGAGGCGCAGGGCGCCACGATCGCGACCTCGGTCAAACAGGTCTGGCAGGAAGTCGACCTGGTGCTGAAGGTGCAGCCGCCCGAGCTGAACCCGGAGCTGAACGAGCACGAGGCGGACCTGCTGCCTGACAAGGGCATACTGGTAAGCTTCATCTTCCCAGCCAAAAATCAGGAGCTGATCGAGCGGCTGGCCAAGCGCCACGCCACCGTGCTCGCCATCGATCAAGTGCCGCGCATCACGCGCGCCCAAAAGATGGACGCCCTGAGCTCGATGGCCAACATCGCCGGCTATCGCGCGGTGATCGAGGCGGCCAGTTTTTATGGACGCTTCTTCACCGGACAGATGACGGCGGCCGGCAAGGTGCCCCCAGCGAAGGTCATGGTGATCGGGGCTGGCGTTGCTGGGCTGGCGGCGATTGGCGCGGCGCGTGGCCTGGGCGCCATCGTGCGCGCTTTCGATACGCGCGCCGAGGTCCGGGAGCAAGTGCAGAGCATGGGCGCCGAGTTTCTGACCGTCAGCTTGAGCGAAGACGGCAGCGGCGCCGGCGGTTACGCCAAGGAGATGAGCAAGGAGTTCATTGCGGCCGAGATGGCGCTGTTCGCGCTGCAGTCGAAAGAAGTCGACATCGTCATCACCACCGCGCTCATCCCGGGCAAGCCGGCCCCGGTCCTGATCACCGAGGACATGGTCAAGTCGATGCGCCAGGGCTCGGTCATCGTGGACATGGCGGCCGAGGCTGGCGGCAACTGCTCGCTCACCCAGCCGGGTCAGGTCATCGAGAAGCACGGCGTCACCATCATCGGCTACGTCGATTTGCCGAGCCGCCTGGCGCCCACGGCCAGTCAGCTTTACGGCTCCAACCTCACCCACCTGCTCGCCGACATGGGCGGCGCCAAGAGCTTCCACATCGATCTCGAGGACGAGGTGGTGCGGGGCGCTATCGTGCTGCGCGAGGGCGAGCTGCTCTGGCCCCCTCCCCGCAAGGAGGTCGCAAGGCCCGCCGAACGCCAGCGCGCACCCAGTATTCCGCCGCAACCGCCCAAGAAGGCGGAGGAGAGCGCGGGCGCTTCCCTCGCCCTGATCGCGACAACACTCGGTCTATTGCTGCTGGCGGGCGCGTTCGCACCGCCGGCCTTCGTCGGTCACCTGACGGTGTTCGTGCTGTCGTGCTTCATCGGCTGGCAAGTGGTGTGGAACGTCACGCCGGCCCTGCATACGCCGTTGATGAGCGTCACCAACGCGGTGAGCGGCATCATCCTGGTCGGTGGCATGCTGCAGATTTCAGGCTCGGTCGAGTCACCCGTCACCATCTTGTCCGCGGTCGCGGTGCTGATCGCAACCATCAACGTTGCTGGTGGCTTTCTGGTCACGCAGCGCATGTTGAAGATGTTCCAGAGGTAGCCCATGCAGATGCTGCCGTTGCCCAGAGCTCTCAGGTTGCACGCTTTCGGCGCGCAGCGACCGAAAGCTGGATCCACGTCAACCGTCTTGGCACGAGCAGATCACGATCGAAATGGAAGGGCGAGTGAAACAAACCCGGCGAGGCCGGGCGCCTGCCCTGATGCAGGTTGCATGAGTCGACTTGCCGTACCAGGCGGCAGCGGAGCGCAACAGGAAACCCTGCGCTACTGCGAAGGAGCACCATGACGATCCCCGCCAGCCTGGTGACGGTCTCCTACTTAGTTGCAGGCGTTCTCTTCATTTTGAGCCTGGGCGGCCTCAGCGCGCAGACCACGGCACGGCGCGGCAACGGCTTCGGCATCGCCGGCATGCTGCTGGCCGTTGCCATTACGGCGCTCGCTCACGTTTCGAGCTTCGGCCTGCTGGCGGCGGCGATCGCGGTTGGGGCCGGTATTGGCGCCTTGCTGGCGGCGCGCGTGGCCATGACGGGCATGCCGGAGCTGGTTGCGATTCTGCACAGCTTCGTCGGCCTGGCGGCGGTGCTGGTCGGCATCGCGAGCTATCTGGGGGGACACGCCGCGCCTAGCCCGACGGAAGCGCTGCTGCACGAGATCGAGATCTTCGTGGGTGTGTTCGTGGGCGCGCTGACCTTCACCGGCTCGGTGATCGCGTTCTTCAAACTGCGTGGCACCATCCGCAGCAAGCCTCTGCTCTTGCCCGGACGCCACGCGCTGAACGCGGGCCTGCTAGCCGTCTGCATCGTGCTCGCGCTGCGCTTCGTCGGCGTGCCAGTGGACCAGGGGCTGCCGTCGCTCCTGATCATGACCGGCATCGCCGGCTTCATCGGCATCCACATCGTGATGGCGATTGGCGGCGCCGACATGCCCGTCGTGGTCTCGATGCTCAACAGTTACTCGGGTTGGGCGGCGGCGGCGGCTGGCTTCATGCTCTCGAACGACCTCTTGATCATCACCGGCGCGCTGGTCGGCTCGAGCGGTGCGATCCTCAGCTACATCATGTGCAAGGCCATGAACCGCTCCTTCCTGAGCGTGATCTTCGGCGGCTTCGGCGCGGACGAGGGCGCCAAGCCGGCCAAGGGCAGCCGTGAGCAGGAAGGTGAGGTCACCAGCATCACGGCGCCGGAGACCGGCGCGTTGCTGCGTGCGGCCAAGAACGTGGTGGTGGTGCCCGGCTACGGCATGGCCGTCGCGCACGCGCAGCATCCGCTGCACGACATCGCGGAGCTTTTGCGCAAGCGTGGCGCCCAGGTGCGCTTCGCCATCCACCCGGTCGCGGGGCGTCTGCCGGGTCACATGAACGTGCTGCTCGCCGAGGCCAAGGTCCCCTACGACATCGTGCTCGAGATGGACGAGATCAACGAGGACTTCCCGGAGACCGACGTGGTGCTGGTGATTGGCGCCAACGACATCGTCAATCCTGGTGCGCTCGACGACGCTTCGAGCCCCATCTACGGCATGCCGGTCTTGGAAGTCTGGAAGGCCAAGACCACGGTGGTCATGAAGCGCAGCATGGCGAGCGGCTATGCCGGCGTCGAGAACCCGCTGTTCTTCAAAGAGAACACGCGCATGCTCTTCGGCGACGCGAAGCAAAACGTCGACGCCATCCTGACCGATCTGCGGCGCGAGGGCAGCTCGGCCGCCGCTTGATGTCGTGGCTGCCGTCAACGGGTTTCTCCATTGGCTCGAAAGAGCCAGCCCAAGTCGAGACTGGCCGTGCCATACATTGCACGGAGCTTTCTTCCGCACACGACCCGCCGACAAAGCCGTCGTGGCTCGTAGCGAGCCAGGTCGTTGGGACGCCCCCCATGCTCCTGTCGCGCTTAGTATCCTCCAGTTGACTGGTTAATAGGCGGCGCTAACATGGGCGCGTGGCCAACCCGACCTTCTCCGTCGTCCTCGATACCTTCGAGGCGAAGGTGCAGCGCAGCAAAGATCGTTTGATCGCGATTCCAGCAACGGTCCAGGCGCGCCTCGGGCTGCAGCGTCGGCCCAACAATCACCTGGTGTGCTATTCGATTCGCCGGGGTCGTTCCGGGCGCTGGAACCGCCACTACGCAAAGCTCACGTCGGACAACGAATTTTGCATCCCCAGCGACGTCAGCGGCATCCGGCCCGGCGATCGCGTGGAGGTGAAGCTCCATCGTCTCATTCCCGACGTCGACGCTCTCGCGCCGCCCGTCGTTACAGGCAGCAAGACGGCTGGCGCCGTCTTGCTATCCGTTGCCGACCAGGCCGGGGAGGACCCGCGCCGCGACGGTAGCCACCGCATCGACGAGGAGCTCTACGGACCGTGAAACGAAGCCCGCCCGTCTTCGTCGACACGT
>DATEDZ010000361.1:0-5035 GCA_035281385.1 Polyangiaceae bacterium | reverse complement strand
CGGCGTAGAGCGCCGCTTGCTCGACCGCGAGCAGCGCACCTTCTACACCGACGACGCCGTGAGCGAGGCGGCCTTCGGTCTCGTCGGCCTGCGCGCCCTGCCGTATCGCACGTACCAGCTCGCGCTCACGGCCGGCAACGTGGCGCAAATCGTGGCCGATAGTCAGGCCTTGTCCGGCACCGCGTTCGATCCGACGTTGCTCGTTTCCGAGGGCAAATACCAAGAACGCAGCGGCCAGTATTGGTCGGTCAGCGGCCGCGCCCTTTTCTCTCCGAGCGACTTCTACCAGCCGACGAGCGCCATCGATCCCTTTGGTGGCACCTCGACGCTGGCGTGGGACGACTTCAAGCTCTTACCGACCTCCAGCACGGATCCGCTCGGCAACCGCACGACCAGCGTCAACGACTACCGCGTGCTTCAGCCGCGCCTGGTAACCGATCCCAACCTGAATCGAACCGAGGTCGCGTTCGACGCGCTCGGCATGGTGATCGCCACCGCAGTCATGGGCAAAGCTGGTGCCGGCGAAGGCGACACTCTGACCGACCCCACCACGCGCCTCGAATACGACCTGCTCCGCTTCCAAACCCAGCAAGAGCCAGTCTTCGTCCACACCTTCGCGCGCGAGCAGCACGGCGCCGGCAACCCCCGTTTCCAAGAAACCTTCGCCTATTCGGACGGCTTCGGCCGCGTCGCGCTGCAGAAAGTCCAGGCCGAGCCTGGCGACGTGCCCGGCGTCGGCAATGTCGCACAGCGCTGGGTCGGCACCGGCCGCACCGTCTTCAACAACAAGGGCAATCCGGTCAAACAATACGAGCCCTACTTCAGCGCCACCAGTGACTTCGAAGACGAAGACGCCATCGTCCAAACCGGCGTCACACCGATCCTTCACTACGACCCGCTCGATCGCGTCATCCGCACCGAGCTCCCCGACGGCAGCGAATCGCGCGTCGAGCTCGACGCCTGGCGACAGCGCAACTTCGACCCCAACGACGCCATCGCCGGCACCCGCTGGCTCAGCGAGCACCAAGCCGGCACGGCAGACGAGCAACGAGCCGCAGCGCTGGCACTGAAGCATGCGGACACGCCCACGATCACGCATCTCGATTCGTTGGGACGCGCGTTTCTGGTGCAGGCCGACAACGGCCCCGACCCGGCGACGCCCGCCGGCCCCCATCGCCTCTACGACACCCGCACCCAGCTCGATATCGAGGGCAACGTCCTCGCCATCACCGACGCCCGCGGCGTGCCGGTGATCCAACAGCGCTTCGACGTCTTGCAGCGCCGCCTGCGCATCGACTCCCCCGACGCCGGCGCGCGCCTCGCCATCGCCGACGTCGCCGGCAAGCCGCTGCGCGCCTGGGACAGCCGCAGCCAAATCACTCGCGCGCGCTACGACGCCCTGCAGCGCCCCACACACCTGTACGTCGCGCAAGGTGCGACCGAGCGCCTGCTCTTGCGCACCGTCTTCGGCGAAGCTCTCGATCCGCCGGGCATACCGACGCCGACTTCACCAGCGCAAACCCTCAACCTGCGCGGCCGACCCTACCTGGCGTTCGACTGCGCCGGCCTGGTCACGAGCGGCAGCTTCGACTTCAAGGGTAACCTGCTCCGTGCCTCACGCCGGCTCGCCGTCGACTACACTAGCGAGCCCGACTGGAGCGCAGGCCAGGACCTGACGACGCCCGCCGCCGTGTTGGCTGCCGTGGCCGCGCTGCTCGAAACCGAGCCCTTCGACGCCAGCTCCTCCTACGACGCGCTCAACCGCGTCACGACGCACACGACACCAGACGGCAGCGTCACGCGCCCCGTCTACAACGAAGCCAATCTCCTCGAATCGCTCTTCGCCCGCGTGCGCGGCGCCCCCGAGCAGCCCGTCATCACCAACCTCGACTACAATGCCCGCGGCCAGCGCGTGCTCTGCGCCTACGCCAACGGCACCGCCACCAGTTACTCCTACGACCCGAAAACCTTTCGTCTCACCGAGCTGCAAACCCTCCGCGGTGCCGCCAAGCTCCAGCACCTCGTCTACACCTTCGATCCGGTCGGCAATATCGTCGCGCTTCGCGATCAAGCGGACCCTGGCCCCCTCTTCGCAGGACCCGCACCCGTCTCCGGCGACGGCCTGTACGAATACGACCCGCTCTACCGTTTGCTCGGCGCCACCGGCCGCGAACACCCAGCAACCCAGCCCATCGACACCGATCCACCGCTCGGCACTGGACTCCCCCACGCCAACGACCTGCAGGCGCTGCTCGCCTACTCGGAGACCTACGTCTACGACCCAGTCGGCAACATCCAGCAAATGGCTCACGTCGCAGGCCCCTCTGGCAGTCTGGGCTGGACCAGAAACTACCAATACGCCACGGGCAGCAACCGCCTTCTGAAAACCAGCGTCCCCGGCTCGCCCCTCGACCTGAGCGAAACCTACACCTACGACGCGCACGGCTCGATCACCAGCATGCCGCACCTCGCGGTCTTGGACTGGGACTACGCCGACCGGCTCAAACACACCCAAAAAGGCGCTGGCGCAGGCGCCCAGCACACCTACTTCACCTATGACGCTGCTGGGCAACGTGTTCGTAAGGTTTATCAGCATAGCGGCCTGATCGAGGAGCGCATCTATCTGGGGGGTTATGAGGTCTACAGGCGACACACGTCCGGCACGGTGACGAGCACGCCCAACGAGGAACGGCAGACGCTGCACGTCATGGATGACCAACGCCGCGTGGCGATGGCCGAGACGAAGACGCGCGATGCTGGTGCGACGGTGCCGACGCCGACGACACGGTGGAGGTTCCAGCTCGATAACCACCTCGGGTCAGCGATGCTCGAGCTCGACATCGCGGGCGGCGTCATCAGTTATGAGGAGTATCACCCGTACGGGTCTACTGCGTTCCACGCGGCTGACGGCAATGCAGAGGTGAGCGCGAAGCGGTATCGGTATACGGGAAAGGAGAAGGACGACGAGACAGGGCTCTACTATCACGGGGTTAGGTACTACGCGCCGTGGCTCGGGAGGTGGACGGCGGCGGACCCGATTGGAATCGATGGAGGTCTGAACGTTTTTGTCTACGCTGCCGGCTGTCCAATCCTGCTCACTGACCCGACTGGGCACAGGCCCCTCGATCCCAGCAATCCCAACGTTCAGCGCCTCAGAAACCTTGGACTTTCAGATGAGGACATCCAAAGAGCCGGCCAAGGTCCCCGGGCAAAGCGCGCGCGAGGGGGAAGTGGGAATAGTGGCAAGAGCCAGGGGACTGGCGGAGATACGCAGCCTTCGGGCGATGGGCCACCGCCTAGCGCGCCCATCGTTCCTCCACGTCCGGTCGATCCACCCGCCGCTAGTGGCGGCGACACCGGTCACGGCAAGAAAGAAGAAGAAACCACTGGCGACAAGATTGGACGCGCTCTGGCTCAGACAGCGGCTGTCACTAATTTGCAATCTCCGGAGGCAGCCGCGGACGGCTCCAAATATGGGTCGCCCCTCGGCGGGAACCCTAATGCCAAGGCAACTCTCGCCACACAGGTCGGAACCGCGATAGTCGGCATCGCTGTAGGACTTTATTCGCTTTTCTCAAGTGGCAAAGCGATCAAGGGCGCCTACAGCGCCGTCAAGGCAGCGTTGGTTGAAGCTTTCAGCGCGGGCGCTGGTGCGTTCAGGAGTCTTGGCGGCAAGATCGCGTACGGGCTCGGACGCCTCTTCGGAAGCATCGGAGAAGCCGGCCCAGCGCCGATAATTGAACCTCCGCGACCTTCTCCCCCGCCACCACCACGTTCCGCCCCGAGCGCCGGCGAAGCGTTTGAAGAATCCGTCAAGTCGACTTTCCGCAAGAAGATCATTACTGAAAATGAGATAGTACGAGACGCTTCAGGTAAGGTCGTCGCGGAAATTGATTTCGAAACGACGGAAGCCATCGTCGAGGTAGGTACCAGCCTAGGGAGCAAGCTTCCCCAATTGCACAAGCTCGCCGCGATCGCGAAAGAGCGAACAAAAAGACTCGACGTAATCTATGGACCTGGAACCTCGCCTGCAACGCTTCGAGCGTTTAAGGAGAGTCTGGCCAAGAAGTGGGGTAACCGGGTAAGATTCATTCCGCACGGATGAACACATGGGATCCTATCGACACTACCTCCTGTTTCCGGAAGTCTCGGCCCCTATAGCCCTCAACGTACTTCTCGACAGATTGGCTCCCGAAGGCTGGAAGGTGGAACTCGAGGCATTTGTGTTGGGGCTTGACACTGATGGTGCCATCACCGCATCCCGAGACGTACACCTTTCGGCGAAATCTCCTACTCAAATCCAGACGTTGCTCCGTGACGATCAGCGTCTGCTTTGTGTGCTGGCACATGACCAGATGCCGCTAAATATCAACTTCGGGCCAGCAAGCGGACTGACTGTTCAGACGATTTCTCATTCTGCAAAGGTCTGGAATCGACTGAACGACGATGAGCGCACTCACACGGAAGGAGTGCTCGCGCGCGCAATCAATGACGCGGGGGCAGATTGGGTACTAATTGTCAACGATCCGCCAGACGATATACTGGGCCGCGTAACTCGAGTTGATGACAAGTGGGTTGTTGATCTCAATGTTCCAGGAATGAATCTCGATCCCTGCGTCATGTGGCTGAGAAATCCCGACGTTGCTCCAGCCATGCGAAATCTGAAGCCAACGCAAGAGAGACGATCGGTATACCAGTTGTACATTGAAACGCCGTAGTTCAAACGCACCGTTCCGAAGACGTTGCCGAGTTGCGAAGGCTGGCCTGAAGACGCTAACAGGCGCTGCACGCCGTGCTGTCCCAAATAGGATCGAGCCAAATTCAAGCGGCATCGCGACGATAGTAGCTCAGCAGCCCACCTTCGTGCCCCAGGTGGTCGAGCGCACCGGACCGTGGTGGGACTACATCAGTCCTCTGGGTGAGATCGCGTCGCAACCACCCGAGTCAAGCAGCCAAGACCTTCCCGGACGCCGCCCCTCCCATGCCGCGCGAGCGGACGCGAGCCGGCATTTGGGAGGGGCAAGGCACGCGCAGG
>DATEDZ010000360.1:0-6165 GCA_035281385.1 Polyangiaceae bacterium | reverse complement strand
GCCAGCTCGGCGAGCGTCCGGTCAAGGCTCGATGCTCGTCTGTCGCAGCCCTGGCCTTGATTTGAGCGAGATTCGCCTTCGCCGCGAAGCCGCCGTCAACCGCTCCAGCATCTTGGTCGCGAAGGTGTAGTCGGCTGGATTACCTTGCTCGACGACGACACCCGGTGACAAGCGCTGAGTGGATACCCGACTGGTTCTATTTTCATAGCCGCGCCAGCGCGAAATCCCCTTGTTTTCGCGCCTTTCGGCCATTTATCGCGCGATCTAGCTAGGCCTTCGTGAGCTCGGCCATGCGCCGGTGCATTTCTTCGCGGGACATGTCTTCGACCACGGCGGCGATGGACCAGCGATTGCCGGCAAAGTCGCTGACGGTTGCGCTGCGGTGGCCGTAGAACTCGAGCGTGGGCTGCTTGACCGAGACTGCGCCCGCTTCGAGCGCGCGACTGTAGGTCGCATCGACGGCCGCTGCGTCGTTCACGTAGATCGTGAAGACGCCTGGCATCACACCCCAGCCTGGCATTGGCTCGGCGCCCGTCACGACCGAACCCTGGATCATGACCTCACAGTGCATGATGGTTCCATCCGGAGCTTCGTAGCTATCAACGACCTTGCCGCCGAAGACTTGCTCCAGAAAGCTCAGGACGCGTTTGAGATCCGGCACGATGAAGCCGGCAGTGATCGAATGATGCCCCTCGGGCAGCTTGGGCTTGGCCATGGTTCCTCCTGACAGGTCTTAGCACTCGCGTGCGACGCGATGATGGTGCAAAAGAGCCCACACGTTTGCGAGCGCCTTATCCGCTGCTCGATGGCTCGGTTGGAGCGAGCGAGCGACGAGTGGCGCGGGTCAGGTTGGGGGTGGCTGCTGCCAGCGCTACGAGCGCGACGATGGCGGCGTAAAACCACCACGACCAAGGGGTGAGGCCCGCCCAGCTCACGAGCTCGCGGGCGTTGGTGAGCAGCAGCAAGCCTGCCACCGCGATACCCAGCGGACGCGCCGGAATGAAGCGAATGGCCCAGGCGGCTACAGGCGCGGCAATCACGCCGCCAACCAGCATTGCGACGACTACCGCGAGCTGGACACCGCCGCGGCCGACTGCGGCGATCAGCGAGACGGCCGAGGCGCTGGCAACTGCGACTTCGGCGGTGTTCGCCGAGCCGATCGCGTAGCGCGGTGAGAGTCCGCGATGCAGGAGGAAGGGTGTGACCACGGGTCCCCAAGCGCCGATCATGCCGTTCGTCACGCCGCCGCACGCTGCGGCGAGGTGCAGGCCTTTGCGATTGAAGTCGGTGGGCGCAAGCGATTGGCCCGTGGCCTGCTCCGGCGTCGGCGCCGGTAGGCGAGCGAAACGCAGCAAGATGCGCAGACCGATCAGGATCAACAGACCCGCCAGTGCCGGCTTGAGCGCGGCTCCATTCAGGCTCGACAGCAGCGTGGCTCCCAAAAGCGCGCCTGCCATACCGGGCAGCGCCAACCCCAAGACCAGCTTGCGGTCGATGTTGCCGAAGCGCCAATGCGAGACCGCGGCCGCTATGCCCGTCGCTACCTTGACGATGTTGACGCTGGTCGAAACCGAAGCAGGCGAGAGACCACTGCCGAGCAGGATGCTCGAGCTGGTAGGCCCGAAGCCCATGCCGAGCGCACCGTCGACGAACGAAGCGCAGAAGCCGGCGAGCGCGAAGAGGAGAAGCGGCTCAAAGTCCATAAAGTCCATCAACTTTATGGGATTATTGTCAGCGCGCAAGCAGCTTGAGGTAACTAGTTGATAGAGAGGAGCATTTTGAGCCTGACTAGGCCCTCAACGTCAGTCGTCACCCATCCTACGCAGACTCGCATGCGGCACGCAGCCTGCACCAACGAGCCGAGCCCCGCTGCGATGTCTACTCCTTAGCGCGGGGGCCTTTCGTCGAACGTCACCGGCAGGTCGATGACCTTGCCGTCGCGTTTGATGCGCGCGGTCAGGGTTTGGCCGGGCTTGCTGCCATTGAGCACGAACATGAAGTCGTGTAGGCTCTTGAGCTCGGTCTTGCCGAGGCCGATCAAGATGTCGCCGCGCTTTAGGCCAGCTTTCTCGGCGCCGCTGCCGGGACGCACACCGGCCAGGAGCACGCCGCCGCCTTCTGGCGGTCCCGCGTAGTCCGGGATCGTGCCGAGCGAGGCGTTGAAGGAGCGCACGTCGCCCCTGGGTGCTTCGGGCGGCACCTGCTGGTAGGTGAGGGCCTTGGGCAAATCGGTGACGGTTTGCGCGACGTCGGCCACGAGCTGCGCGATCTGTCCGACGCCGGCCGCGTTGACCTTGTCGGCGGTGTCGCTGGGCTTGTGGTAGTCCGGGTGCGAGCCGGTGAAGAAATGCAGCACCGGCACGCCCGCTGCAAAAAACGAAGTCTGGTCGCTGGGGCCGTATCCATCGCCGCTGAGCCCGCATTCGATGCGCGCGCGATCGCAAGCGCTGCTGACCAGCGCTTGCCACTCCGTGGCCGTCTTGGCGCCTAGCACCGTGAGTTGGTTTTCACGCAGCCGTCCCACCATGTCCAGATTCAGCATCGCGCGGATGCGCTTGATGTCGATGCCCTTCGGCGGCTCGTGCACCAGGTGCGACGAGCCGAGCACGCCGCTCTCTTCGGCCGAAAACGCCATGATCAGCACGTCTTGCTTGAGCTTGGGCGAGCTCTTCAGCAAGCGCGCGATCTCCAAGATGCCGGCGACGCCCGAGGCGTTGTCGTCCGCGCCGACGTGCGGTGCGCTGCTGTCCGGCGTGAGCGAATGCACGCCGCCGTAGCCCAGGTGATCGTAATGCGCGCCGATCACCAGCTCCCCTGCTACGCGCTCGGCAGCCGGAGCGCTCGCCGCGATGCGCCCCACCACATTGAAGGCGGATTGCTTTTCGTAGCTCAGGGCCACGTTGATCGCCGCCTTGGGCTTGCGCCGCTGCTCGAGCTCCCTGAGTATTGGCTCGAAGGTCGCGCGCTTGACGATCACGACCGGGATGCCGGCGTCGCCGTAGTTCTCACGTGTGAGCGCCGGAAACTTCGCTTCGTCCGGTGCCTTCCAGTCCTTGGGCGGCTTGGCGGGGGCGGTCGGCGTGTCCACTACGATCAAGCCGGCAGCACCAGCGGCGCGCGCCGTGACCGCCTTGTACCAGAGGTCGCCGTAGCGGCGCTGGTCGGCGGGCTGCGCCAGCTTGTCCTCGGGCACGAAGCGCCGCACCACGACGATCTTACCCTTCGCATTGATGCCCTTGTAGTCGTCGAGCTTCAGCTCCTTGCTGGCGATGCCGTAGCCAGCCAAGAGCAGCTCGCCTTCGACTTTGCCCTGCGCCGAGAACGCCAGCGGCTGAAATGAGCTCGCGTCCGCGTCTTTGTCCGCGAGCTTCAGGCTGGTCTCCTTACCGACCAGCACACGCTTGGCCACCTCGAAGTGGTCCCGGAAAGTGCCGTTGTCACCGGCGGGGGTTAGCCCCAGCTTGATCAGGCGTTGCTCGATATACTCGCCGGAAGCGGCCAGGCCTTTGGTGCCCAGGCCCCGGCCTTCCCGCGCTGGATCCGAAAGCCAGGCGATGTCCTTCTGCACTCGATCCGCGCTGGTCTCGACGCTGGGTGCGATGGGCTCGTTCTGCCAGGCCGCCAGGAACAGGTTGGTGTCTTGCTGTCCGGCAGGCGTGGCGCGGTTCGAAGCGAAGGCCAGCGTCTTGCCATCGGGCGAAAACATCGGGAATCCATCGAAGCCTGGTGAGCTGGTGATGCGTTCGAGCGCGGTGCCGTTGGTGCTTACGGCCCACAGGTCGAACTCGCGGCCCTTCGGATCGCCGTAGTTGCTAGAGAAGATGATGCGCTGCTGCCCTGGGATGAAATAAGGTCCGAAGGCCGCGACATTGAGGTAGGTGACCTGCGTCGCGTTCGAGCCGTCCGCATTGGCCACGTATAGCTCGAGCTTGCTCGGCCGCACCAGACCCTTGGCCAGCAGCCCCTTGAAGTCGTCGAGCGCCGCACCTTTGGGGCGCGAAGCGCGCCAGACGATCTTCGAGCAATCGTCGTTGAAGAAGGCACCGCCGTCGTAGCCGGGTGTGCGCGTCAGGCGCTTCACGTCGCCGCCGTCCGAGCTCATGCGATAAAGCTCGATGTCACCGTCGCGCACCGAGGTGAACACGATCGAGCCGTCCTGCTTGCACACGGTGGCTTCTGCGTCGTAGCCGGGGGTACGGGTCAGTTGGGTGAGACCCGAGCCATCCGCGTTGGCCTTGAAGATGTCGTAGCTGTCGTAGAGCGCCCAGACGTAGCCCTGGCTATGATCCGGCTTGGGCGGGCAGGCGTCGCCGCCGAGGTGGGTCGAGGCGTAGATGATCTGCTGGTCGCCCGGCAGGAAATACGCGCACGTGGTGGCGCCCTTGCCGGTCGACACCAAGCTCGGAAGCTGCCCCAGCGGCATGCGGTAGATCTGGTCGCAGCCTTCACCCTGGTGTGCTTGGAAGATCAGCTGCTTGCCGTCGAACGACCAGTAAGCCTCCGCGTTCTCGCCGTGGGTCGTGAGCTGCCGCAGCTGCTTGAGGTGTGGCTCCTTCGAAGGCGACTCAGCCGGGGCGGGAGCGGCGCTGGTCGTCGCGCTCGAGCCCACCGCTACGGCGGTCGAAACTCGTGAGCCCTGGCCGCAGGCCATCCCGAGCACCGCCCCAATCGGCACAACCGCACCCACGCCTACCTTGGCCTGCCATCTCAGAGTCATGCTCCCCCCTATTCCGGGGGCCCCGTCGCGACAACTTAGTCTAGATCGCAGCGATAAGCGGCGAAAGATGCGAAAACAATGGGGATTTCGCATTGACGCGGAGATGAAAATGGAAAGAAATAGTCGAGTATACGCTCAGCGCTTGTCACCGAGGTGGTCGTCCAGCAAGCAATCCTAACGACTACACCCCTCGCGACCAAGATGCTGGAGCGGCAAAAACCGCGACCTTTGGTGGTCCTCCGAAGCAGGCGAGCTTTGACGGCGGCTTCGTGGCGAAGGCGAATCTCGCTCAAATCAAGGTTCTTGGAGTCAGCGACGTCGTCCTCTCCATCGTCGAAGAGATGGCCAGCAGCAAGCGGGTCTTCAAGAAGCTGGGCGCATTTCGCGCAGGATCGAGCCAGCGTCCTATTCTACAACCTGCTCGCCCATCGCGTGCAAGTTACTCGCCACCGCGTGGCGCTTGCTGCAAACCTACCCCTCTTTCCGTAGCCCGCCGCAGGCCTGCGACAGACGAGCATCGAGCCTTGACAGGACGCTCGCCGAGCTTGCGGATCGTGCTGCCGAGCTCCACCCGATCGCAGCCTGGACTTGCCGTGTAGCGCGCGCCGCCGCTCGACGCTGCAAAAGCCTGCCGTGGCGTCGATCAACTGGCTTTCGGCACTAGCAGGAGCAAGCACTGTCGCAAGAGCTGCTCGACATCGAGATCCGGCTCACTGCCGAGCGCTTGCCCGATGGCGGCGAGCGCCTCGCTGCGCCTAAAGCCGAGGCTGCCGAGCGACGAAAGCACCTTGCCCGCTGCCTCCAGCGGCTGCTTTCGGGCCGGCGCTGGTTCCGTCTGGCCGGCTTGAGTTCTCGCGTGGATCATCGCCTCGATGTGCGGCTCGCCGAAGACCTGCCGGGCATTTTCAAGATTGTGCGCTCGACAGAGGAGACACAAATTTTCGAGCGTTGGAGGGCCGCCGAGCGCAAATGGCGTTCGGTGCTCGATCGTCAGAAAGCGCTGTTCAGCACAGCGGCGGCCCTCGCCATCGATGAACGTGCACTGCGCTTGGTCCCGCTCCCACACCGCGCGCCGGATCGCGACAGGCACATGACGCGAGCCGGGCTTGAGCTGGCGCGGCTGCCGCGGCTTGCCCGCCCCGAAGCGTTTGCGGGTCTCTTGCTCGATGAGCGCATCGAGCGCCCGCTCGAACAGCTCGCCCAGATCGCCGCTCGGCAGCGCGTGGCTCAAGAGCTGGCGCGCCTTTTCGAGCTTCTCATAAAGCTCGGCTCGGGCCGTAAACTCCACTCGCAAGCGCGCGGGCGACAGGGGCTCGAGTCGCGAGCGGGCCCCTTCACCTGCTCTGGAGCAGGGAGCTCCTGCCCCCGAGCAGATAACCGGATGTATTTGAGCGACCGATGGCTGGGTGGCTCCCAGCGTCAGCTGCACCGCTGCGGGCCCCGGGACT
>DATEDZ010000359.1:0-7803 GCA_035281385.1 Polyangiaceae bacterium | reverse complement strand
TGAGAAGCTTGGCGTTGATCGACGCTGCATGACATCTGATTCCCATCGTCGAAGGCAGCCCCGCGCCGCCACAGCAGCCTTCTGCAAGGCAGGCTGCGGCTTGGCAGCCCCTGCTACTTGCCTTTGCCCAGGAAGTCTTTGGTCGAGCCGGCTGTCTCGTGGGTCGCGGGGCCCTACCCGCTCCCAGCTTGCTTCAGCTACTTGCCTTTGCCCAGGAAGTCTTTGATCGAGCCAACGATGGCGTCGCGGTCGCGGATTTCGCTGACGATGACCGCCTCTTCGGTGCCGAAGTGCTCGCGCAGGTCCTTGATGAACTGACCGGAGCCGTAGGGGCTCTCGACCTGGCCGTAGGCGAAGAGGTTTACTTTGGGCAGGATCTCCTTTTTCAGCAGCTCCACGCAGGTCAAGGTGTCGTCCATCGACCAGTTGTCGCCGTCGGAGAAGTGGAACGGATAGATGTTCCACTCATCCGACGGGTAGTGCTCGTCGATGAGCTGCGCCGCCAGCTTGTAGGCGCTCGAAATCATGGTGCCGCCGGATTCACGCGTCTTGAAGAACGTGTCGCGATCCACCTCGCGGGCTACGGCGTCGTGGATGATGTAGCGGCTCTCGAGGCCCTGATACTGGTGGCGTAGCCAGGTGTCGATCCAGAAGCTCTCGATGCGGACGATCTCCTTCTGCTCGTCACCCATCGAGCCGGAGACGTCCATCATGTAGATGATGACCGCGTTGGCGACCGGCTCGTGATCTTCCTTCCAGCTGCGGAAACGCTTGTCCTCGTGCTGCGGCACGATGATCGGATTTTGCGGATTGTAGACGCCGCTGGCAATGGCGCGACGTAGCGCCTCTTTGTAAGTGCGCTTGAAGTGACGCAGCGATTCTGGCCCCACGCGCCGGATGCCGGTGTAGCGGTCCTTGGCGGCGATGATGCGGCTCTTGCCCTTGTTCTCGATGGCGGGCAGCTCGAGCTCTTCACCCAAGATGTCCGCCAGCTCGTCGAGCGTGACATCGACCTCGAGGACGTGCTCGCCGGCATCCTTGCCGGCCTGCCCCGAGCCGTCGCCCTCTTCTTCCGACTCACCACCCACTGGGTCGCCGGTGTCGCCGTCCCCCTGCCCGACCCCGCCCTGCTGCTTGTCGCCGAAGGTGAAGCGCGGGATCTCGATGTGGGGGATCGGGATCGACACCAGATCCTTACCCTTGCGGCCCAGCATCTCGCCCTGCGAGATGTAGCGCCTCAGGTTTTGCCGAATCTTGCCCCGGACTATGTTGCGAAACCGCGAGTGATCCTGGTCAATCTTCAACGACATTCCGAGCCTTACGACCCCTAATTGTTACACACCCCGAAGCCGCGGGAGCGAGAAAACAGGGAGGCGGGGAGACAGGGCGGGCAACCCGAGAGATTTTTGGGGTTTCGAGCCCCAAGAAAATCTCTCCCCGTCTCCCCGTTGATTCGATCGCTCGCCGACGTCGGCGTTTCGCGGAAACGTCAGTCGTGTTAGGGCGGAGGAGCATGGCGACGGGTGAGAAGTTCTTCAAGTTCAGGTGCACGGGCTGTGGCAACTGCTGCAAGGACCCGCTGCTGCCGCTCACCGATCAGGACGTGCGGCGCATCACGCAGCGCACCGGTGAGGACCCGCGCGACTTCGTGCGCTGGGAGGATCGCCACGGCATCGACATGGACGACGAGCCTGAAGCCTTCGTCAGGCTTCGGCAGGGCAAGCGTGTGATGGTGATGCGCCAGGGTCGCGGCGGTTGTCACTATCTGGGCAGCGACAATCGCTGCCGCATTTACGGCAGCAGGCCGCTTGGCTGCCGCGTCTTCCCGTTCGATCCCAGCTACACCAAGCAAGGAAGCCTTCGCCGTTTGAAGCTGATCGACGCGACCGATTGCCAGTACGAGCTCGATGGGCAGAATGATCCCAACGCGATCCAGGAGCTCCAGCAGCGCCACGAGCGCGCGACCGACGCCTACCATCAAAAGATCGCTGCCTGGAACCAGGAGCAAGCGCGCCGCGTGCGCCAGGGCCGTGCTGCCCAGACCGCGCCGGAATTTCTGAGCTTCCTGGGCGTGCTGTAAAGTAAGCTCGAACCGTGACTGCAGCGACCGAAAAGACTTACCTGGTCCTGACCGCGGTGGGACCGGACCGCCCGGGCCTCGTCAGTGAGATTGCGTCAGCGGTCCACGGAGCCGGCGCAAACCTGGAAGATAGCCGCATGGCGATCTTAGGTGGCGAGTTCGCGCTGCTCGTGCTGGTTTCCGGTACCGAGACGGCTGCGACCGCGCTGGAGCAAGCCAGCGGCTCACTGGGAGACCGGCTCGGGTTGCGGGTGTTGTCGAAGCGCACCGGTCGGGGCACGCAGAAGCACTATCTGCCCTATCGCATCAGCGTCACCGGCTTCGATCGACCGGGTATCGTGCTTCGCGTGAGCGAAATCTTGGCTCGCCGCGGTGTGAACGTGGCGTCGCTCGAGTCGCGGCTCTCCTATGCGCCGCTCAGCGGCACAGCTATGTTCGTGCTGGAGGCGGAGCTGCAGGTGCCGTCAGAGGTGGCGCTGGCCGACCTGCGGCGCGAGCTTGAGGCACAATGCGACGAGGAGAACCTGGACCTGTCCCTAGAGAGCGTTCGTAACGGCTGATGAAACCGTGGTGGAGAGCGGGTTGGGGCACCGCGACCCACGAGACAGGTGTTGGGGCACTGCGACCCACGAGACAGAGCAAATGGGCGTCGGATCAGCCGGCCGTCAGCGGCAAGGCGTTTTCCTTTCGCGGCGGCGCTGGCGAGGCTACCTTTGGGGCGATGTTGTCTCGCCCGCGAAGGAACCGGAAGAGCGCTGGCATGCGTGCCATGGCGCGCGAGACCCGGCTCACGGCGGACAACTTGGTGCTGCCGCTGTTCCTGCAGGAGGGAGAGAACCAGCGCACGCCGATTGCCGCCATGCCCGGTCAGGCGCGGCTGAGCGTGGATCTTGCGGTGGCCGTGTCGCGTGAAGCCTTCGAGCTCGGCATTCCGGCAGTGGAGCTGTTTCCGGCGATCGGCGACAGCCTGAAGGACCCGCGCGGCAGCGAGAGCTGTAACCCTTCCGGGCTGATGCAGCGCGCGATCCGGGCGCTCAAGCGTGAGCTGCCGGACTTGCTGATTTGCACTGACGTGGCGCTGGATCCCTACTCTTCTGACGGTCACGATGGCGTGGTTATCGAGGGTCGCATCGACAACGACGTCACCCTGCCCATCTTGGCGGCCATGGCCGTCTCGCACGCCGAGGCAGGCGCCGACGTGGTCGCACCGTCGGACATGATGGACGGACGCGTGGGCGCGCTCCGTGAGGCGCTCGACGCGGCGGGTCACCAGCAAGTTTCGATCCTGAGCTACTGTGTCAAATATGCGTCTGGCTTCTACGGACCCTTCCGTGAGGCACTGGACTCTGCTCCGCGCAGCGGCGACAAGAAGACCTACCAGATGGACCCCGCGAACTGGCGTGAGGTCGAGCGTGAGGTGCGGCTCGACGAAGCCGAAGGCGCCGACATCCTCATGGTCAAGCCGGGGTTGCCCTACGCGGACGTGATCCAGCGCGTGCGGCAGCTCACCTCCTTGCCAGTCGCCGCGTATCACGTGAGCGGTGAGTACACGATGCTCAAGCTCGCCGCGGAGCGCGGCTTCCTGGACTACGCGCGCTGCCTGATGGAGAGCTTGCTCTGCCTGCGGCGCGCGGGTGCTGACATCATCTTCACGTACGGCGCGCTCGATGCAGCACGCCTGCTCGCGGCCCAGAAATGAGCGGCAGCAAGCCGAACTACCCTGCTCCCGACGCCGAGCCGAGTCGCCCGGGCACTGAAATGCGCGTGCGCCCGCGCGGTGAGGGTGAGGCAGAGAAGACTCTGCCGCCGAGCAATCTCACCCGCCCCAAACGCCGGGCCCTGCTGCTGGTCGAAGGCGACTCGGCGCCTCCGCCGCCTCCTGAAGACGATCCCACGCTGCAAGGCTACGATGCCGTCTTGACCGACGACGACCTCGAGCTAGGGTCCGAGGTCGAGCACGCCACGCTGCCCAAGCTCGAATCGCCCGAGCCTCCCTCCTCCTCGTCGCTCGGCGACAGGGAGAACCTGACGGGGCAGCTGATCGACGGCCGCTACCAGATTGACTACGTGCTGGGGGTCGGTTCGATGGGCGTGGTGTACGGCGCGCGCCATGCCGCAGTGGGCAAATTGGTGGCGGTCAAGGCGCTGCGCCAGCACCTGACCTCCGACGCGGAGGCCATCCAGCGTTTCAACGCAGAGGCCACTGCCGCGACTTCGATCGGCAACCAGCACATCGTCGAAACCTTCGATTTCGGCCGTTTGCCCGACGGTACCGCCTACTTGGTGATGGAGTACCTGGAGGGGCGCTCGTTGGCCGATTTGATCGAGGGTTTTGCGCCGCTGGCGCTGGCGCGCATCTGCAAGATCGGCGTGCAGATTGCGGAGGCGCTCAACGCCGCGCACCTGGCGGGCATCGTGCATCGCGACCTGAAGCCGGACAACGTGTTCCTGTGCGAGCGAGAGGGCGATTCGGACTTCGTGAAGATCCTGGATTTTGGCATCGCCAAGTTCGGCGTGAGTCAGGCGCGGCTCACGCAGGCCGGGGCGGTTTTTGGAACGCCGGCCTACATGTCGCCCGAGCAAGCGCTCGGCAAGGCCACCGACGGTCGCACCGACATCTATGCGCTGGGTGTGATGCTGTACGAGATGGCGTGCGGGCACGTGCCCTTTCAGGGTGAGAACGCGATTGCGGTCCTGACGCTGCACGCCAACACGACGCCGCTGCCGCTCGCCGAGCAGCACGACGCTGTCGCGCCGGAGCTCGATGCCATCGTGCATAAGTGCCTGCAGAAAGAGCCAGAAGGGCGCTACGGCAGCATGGCCGAGCTGGCCGCAGATCTGGCGAGGTTGGCGTCGGGTATGCCGGTGCGAGCCGAGGCGCGCAGCGAAACGACGTCGAGCCCCCGAGCGGCAGAAGTGGCGCTGCCGCCTGCCACCTCGCAGGAAGACGTGGTGACGCTGCCCGAGATCGCGCCGGTTCCGGTGTCGGGCCCCGTAGCATCGCGCGGGGTGCCGTGGCCGCTCGTCATAGTACTGCTGGTGGCGGTGGCGGGCGGAGCCTATTGGTTCTCACGCCACCGCCCGCCCAGCGTCGCAGCGACGCAGCCGCAAGCTCTACCCAAGCCGCTACCGCCCACGTTGCCGTCGGCGACCGACGCAGACGACGGCGCGCCGGAACGAGAGGTGGCGCTGGTGTTGTTTCCGCTCGATGCGCGGGTGTTTCTAGGCGACGAGGATCTGGGGCAGATGCCGGTCAGCTTGAAGGTGCGCGATGGGCATCCGGTCAAGGTGCGGGTGGTGCGCGATGGCTACTGGACGAGGAAGCTGACTTTGGATGGGTCCAAGAAGAGGGTGGTCGTCGGACTGGTCAAGAAGGACGATAGCAAGGCGAATCCGAATGCGGACGACGACGATCCACCCGGCGCGCTGCCGCGGTCAGTGCCGGACAAGTAGAGTGCGGGAGAACGCCGAGCCCCGACATTCTGGGTCCGACCGCAGCCGCAAGGCCGTTATTCCGCTTGCACTGCAACCACCGCGCGGGTGGATTAATTAATTATTGACGAAAGCGGTGTGTGTTAAGAAAATTTGTGGCATCTGAAGAGAATATTGGCCGCCCGCTGGGCTACGCGAGCTTGATCGACTTCTTCCGTTTGGAAGTACCAGCCCCTCACCACACGTCGAGCGTGGGGCCGGGTGCCCGCTCGAGTCAAGTCACCGCTACTGGCGTCCACGAGACGTTCCCCGGCCAGTTTTGGCGTGAGCCGGCGGAAGTCGTCGAGCAGCTGGTGTTCGCGCTCAAGTACGACGGAGTTGACCTGCTCATCCTCAGGGCAGTGTTCGAACGCATGGGGACCGAGGCGATCGAGCTGGCGCTGCGAGAGTCTCCGACGTCCGCGTATCTCCGCCGCTTGTGGTGCCTCTATGAATTTCTTCTCGGCGAGCGACTGAACCTTCCGGATGTCGACGCTGGTCCCTACGTAGCGCTGCTCGAACCGGAGCGATACGTCACTAGACCTGGACCGAAGCTTCGCCGCTTTCGTGTCGATTTCAACCTCCTGGGTCCCGACCCGGGTTTCTGCCCCATCGTGCGTTTTACCGAGCTCCTCCGCGAGTACGAGGCTCAAAGCCAGCAAGACTTGGCCAGCTCCGCAGTCCACGCGATTGCCCCGCAGGATCTGCAGCGCGCGATTCGCTACCTCTACGTCAAGGAGACGCGTGCCAGTTTCGAGATAGAGCGCGCGACTCCATCGGATCGCATGGAGCGGTTCGTAGAAGCGTTGTTCTCGCACGGCGCGAGGCCGACCGGTTCGCTGTGGTGGGGCGAAGAGCAGCTCGTAGAATTGGCGGCGGCGATCATCAACGATCCTCGCTTTGCTCCCACGCAATACCGAACGCACAACGTTCGAGTTTCGGAGCAACGCTCGCTCTCACTCTCCGAACGAGTCCACTACGTTGCTCCTCGCCATGAGGACATTCGGGCGCTCATGGCCGCGTTCGTCCTTGCGTGGCAGGAGCACCACCTCGCTCCGCTTCACAAGCCAGCTCCGGGCGCCGTGGTCGGGGCTGACGGACGACCCTACGCGATCCGCACATCTTGCGGGGATCCGTTCGTCGACTTCGTAGTCGCCGGTTGCCTGAGCTTCGGGTTCGTCTATCTACATCCCTTCAGCGATGGGAATGGTCGCATCCACCGCCTGATCTTCAACCGCGTGCTTTCCACTACCGGATTCACTCCACCGGAGGTGGTGGTGCCCGTCTCGGCAGCGATTCTACACGACCCGGCCGGATACGACGCCGCGCTGGAGACTTTTTCCAAGAGGATCATGCCGTTCATCGCCTTTGAAATCGATGACAGGACCGGCGAGCTCACAGTAAGCAATGAAACGGCGTGGCTCTATCGCTATCCTGATCTCACCGCCCACGTGGAGGCTCTGTGCGGCTGGTTTCACACAGCCGTGACCACCGAGCTCGTCGAGGAGCTCAACGTGCTGCGCGCTATCGACGCGGCCAAGGCGGCCATGCGCGACGTAGTCGAGATGCCGGACTCGCGGGAGGATCTATTCCTGAAATTGTGCGTCCAGAGTTGGCGTGACGGACGCGGCTTCGTACTGAGCAAGACCAAGCGCTCGCTGTTCGCGGAGTTGACCGACGATGAGGTGGCCCGCCTGGAGACCGCGATTAGCGAGGCTTTCTCGCTCGTTGCTCGTCCATAGCCGTCGGCAAGGGCAGAAGCCTCCGGATGGTCGAGTTGCCAGTACGGGTCACTGGGCTCGCGCTCGAGGCTGGCCTGGACACAGGCGCGCCTGTTCACGGGGACGAAAGACGCCCTTTGGTGCCATTTTCCCCACTTTGCCGCACTCGACCACACAGCGACACACCGAAAATTGGCGGTCATAGATCGGAGAGAGGGCGCGCTGGCGACATACCCTTGGGACGGCGTGCGGGAACGCAGGTCTAGGAGCGAAGAGGATGGCGAAGACATCGGCGTTGTTTGGGTCGTTGAGGCAGAGCAGCTGGCGCTGGGGGCTCGGGGCGAGCTTCTTTCTCGTCTGCGCGGGCTGCGGGCGCGGAGGAGAGGATGCGCAGCGCGAAGCCGACGCCCACTCGATTGCACCAGGCGTCGCTCTTGGCCAACTCCAGCATGGTTGGGTAGTCGAGGTGGTCGTAGTGGTCGTGCGAGACGATGATCGCATCGAGCACCGGCAGCTCGGCAAGCTTGACTG
>DATEDZ010000358.1:0-4115 GCA_035281385.1 Polyangiaceae bacterium | reverse complement strand
TAGATGAGCAACGGACGCTGGCATGACTGGGCCACTTTCCGTCGCCTTTCCCGCTGTACACCCATCACCACTCGAGAAGTGATCTTCGGAGTGTCAGTGAGGTTCCGGACGTGTGTCCTTACCGCGATGACAATCGATCCGTCGCTGCTTCAACGGCTTTCGATAAGTTGAACAAAAGTGCCGGCAGGCCTTACTTGCCGCCACGCACCGCGTCCGCGACCGGGGGGCGGATGAGCGACCTTTCCGTCCACGACTTCGACCAGCCGGTTCTTGGCTTGCTCGATCGACTTGGGATTCACCGTTTCTCGTCCCAGTCTAGCGGCACGCGGACCGCCTCGGAATTGTTGGCTATCACGCGCGGTGGCGCATCTACGGCGGCACGTCCTTTGCGGGGGAGCGCGAGGGGAGGTCAAATTTTCGACATTTCGGGCGGGTCCTGAGATGGTCTCGCATGGCCACGCCGAGCCCTGAGAGCGTTCCTGTTCCGCGTGACGTTAGCGCGTCCGCACTGACCGATGAGTCTGACCTTGTCGCCGAAATCCTAGCTGCTGAGGCTGAATCCGAGCGCGGCGACTATATTGACCTGACGCCCGAGCAGCTCACACACACCATCGAAACGGGAGAGTTTCCCTGGCCGGCCGAATCCCTCGATTGAGCAGACCTTCCGTCGCACCCTTGCGTCGATCGGGGTGCAGCAGGGGTCAGCGACGTCCCGGGCCGTCTTTTCGGCCATCAACAGGCTCGGGGACGCGGAAACACTTCCGGGGCCAGGAGACTACGAGACGCGGTTCGCTCCGGGGCGGGCCCGCGTGCGTCGAGTTCCGGGGCACAACATTTGGCTTCTCTACCGGCTCGATCCGGATCACGTGTTCCTGATCACGGCGAGGAAGGAGCCGCCCGCGCCGTTGGATGACTGACTGGACCGCCAAGCAGCGCTGTGACGCCAGCCTAGATCGTGAAGTCATGGTGTCTGCTTCCGGAGCTCGGGTAGTTGCTCGGCCGTGAAGTCGAGGTGCTGCCGGCGCAGCCGCAGGGGGAGAGCCCTGACGACAAGGGCATCGTGCTCGACGTGCGGGTGCGCCTGGCTAGCGGTGAACAGGTCGATGTCGAGATGCAGAGTCAGCGCCATCCCACCCTGCGCGAAGCGGCGACGTTACAGCAGCTCAAGGACTGGTGCGCTCGAGTGCCTTCGGCCGCCAGCGTCGAGGCAGTGCTCGGTCCGGCCGATGAGGCGGCACCGTGAGGTGACGCGGACGTCATGGGAGGAGCTTCTGCTCGTTGGGCTATCGCGCCGGCCCCTCGTGCTGGACTTGACGGGGCCGGTCTGGAGCAATAACTGCGAAACTGACAGCCAGAGACCACCAGAGACCGCCAGCACTCGAAGCGTCAATCGGAAAGCGCTACAGTCATGACGCGTCACACCTACTGAACCGACTGGCTACGGTTCGGGCAAAACATCAGGATCAGCAGCGAGAAGGGTTCCCGTGAAGGCGGCAGGTGATGGTACACCGCTTCACGCAGACCACGGGCCCAATTCCCGAGAAATTTGGCCGGAGGACGAGCACTTGGCGATGGTGTAGGAATAAGGGAAGCGGTACGCTTGTTCAGGATCAAGCCACCGCCGCCGCCATGAGATTTCAGGAGTCCGACCGCGTCTCATACGGGAAGAACCCTCTCGTCGAGGTCATCTGCCAGGCGCGCTTCAATCGACTGCTTCGCCTTGAATCGGAGGTACCGGCGGCATTCCAGCAAGCGCTGATGGACGACTATCCGAAGGTCGTCGAGACGAACAGCTTCGCAGCAGCTATACCGCCGCAGCTTGCGCAGATTGTTCGGCTCGACGCCTCCGTCACGAATCAACGCGCGTTCGACTTCGTGAGCACCGACGGAGAATGGTCTGTCAGCATCACGAGCCAGTTCGTCGCCCTGACGACGAAAACCTACCGACGATGGGAAGACTTTCGCGCGCGCCTGGTCAAAGTCTTCGACGCCTTCGCAAACGTGTACGAGGTGGCCACGTTTACGCGACTAGGGCTGCGCTACCAAGACTTGATTCAACGATCGAGGCTTGGGCTCGACGGACAACACTGGGCGACGCTCCTCAACCCGCAGCTGGTTGGCGAACTAGCTGAAGACGGCTTCGAGAATGACGCGAAACACATCGCTAAGGAGCTTGTTTTTAGCTTGGATTTTGATGACGCGAGCGTTCGCCTGTACCACGGCTTGGCTCGAACCCAGAACGCCGACGAAAGCTGCTACCTGATCGACTCGGATTTCTTCCGGGAACAACCAACGGAGCGGGGCAATGCACTACCAATCTTGGACCGATTCAACCGCGAGGCAGGGAAGCTTTTCCGATGGGCTATCAGCACCCCCCTTCATGCCGCGATGGATCCCGAGCCCATCGCTTAACAGGTACGCCGATTTGAGCGGCACGAAGCTCGCGCTCGCCGGCACCTCAAGCTACGACCTAGCCATCGCCCGTTTTGCAGAGCAGCTGTGGCAACTCCTCGCGGGCACGATCACTACGGGCTCTGTTGCACTTGAACGCGACGCCCTGCGAGTACTATCGGCGTTGCCAGCGGCGCCACTGGTCGCTACTGAGTCGCCAGAGGAAAAGCAACGCCTCGACGCTGCGCGCGCTGAATGGGCTCGCGCCTTTAGCGCCCGCGTGGAAACGATGCGCGCGATGATCAGCGGTACCAACGCCGTGGACGCACCAACGCCGACGATTCCCGGCGACGAGTAACAGCGAGGAAGGGGTGGCGATAACCTTTTACAAGGTGCCAGAAGCGACGGTTCGCCCGGGCGACATTGTCGCGTTAGCTCCCTCGTATCGGGCACTAAAGGAAGTTGTCCACGTAGGGCAGCAGCAGGCCTCGAAGGGGCAGCTCTCAGCGCGGCTTCTCGGGGTGCGCGAACCACCCCTCGACACGCTCCGTGACCGGCTCCCGCACTCCTAGCTCGCTAGCAATGCCTCGGAAAGATACCTTGGTCCATGCGTGAGGATACCCGTAGGGTTTCCTGCTGCGTCTCGGACCAGAGCCCCGTCAAGTCGGGCGTTCGGCGCTTCGCCTGTCGAATTGGGTTAGTCGCGTGGCGGCATGGCGTTTGCTCCGACGCGACGTTTCGTCTCAGTCGTCGAGGGTAAGCCTTGCGCGCGCTCGTGGTAGAAGGGGCCGGCGATGGCGATGGCGCTCCTCGATCCGAAGCTGGACCTCGTGTTCAAGATGTTGTTTGGACGCGAGGAGAATCGCGCGCTTCTATTGTCGCTTCTGAACGCGGTGCTGCGGTTGCCAAGACCGATCGTGTCGGCGACGGTCCTCAACCCGGACTTCCCGAAGGGTGAGGTGGACCAGAAGGGCATCGTGCTGGATATCCGGGTGGCGCTGGCCGACGGCCAGCAGGTCGACGTGGAAATGCAGAGCCAAGGGCGTCCAGCGCGGCGCGAGCGAGCGCTCTATTACTGGGCGCGCATGTACTCGAGCCAGCTGACCCGAGGCGACGACTACCAGGATTTGTGCCGCAGCGTGGTGGTCTTCATCTTGAATTTCCAGGAGTTTTCGGGCGAGCGCTTCCACTCCACATTCCGGGTCCGAGAAATCCATGACGCGGCGGAGCTGAGCAATCATCTAGAGCTACACTTTCTGGAGCTGCCGAAGCTGACGGTAGATCGCGGGATGGACGAGCCTTTGCTCGGTTTATGGGGTAAATTCCTGTCAGCCTCGACGAAAGCCCAGCTGGAGGAGCTCGCCATGGCCGACCCCGTATTTCAACAAGCCAAGTCTGCCCTAGAACGTTTGAGTGCCGACCCTCAAGCACGCTTGCTGGCGGAAGAGCGCGAGACCGCCCTGAAGCTCTATCAAGTCGACCTGACCAAAGCTCGCAAGCAGAGCTTCGCCGAGGGCAAGGCTGAGGGCAAAGCTGAGGGCAAAGCCGAGGTGCTGCTTGCGTTACTGCAGCTGAAGTTCGGCGACCTGCCCCAAGCAGTTCGAGAAACGGTCGCCGGGGCGTCCGAGGTGGAGCTGGTGAGCTTGACCGAGCGCTTGCTCGCAGCCACCTCGCTTCACGAGCTTTTCCGGAATTAGCCCCGACTCCGACAATCTCCACCATCC
>DATEDZ010000357.1:0-2662 GCA_035281385.1 Polyangiaceae bacterium | reverse complement strand
ACACGCAGTACTTTGCTCGACCGGGGTCGAAGCTGATTGGGCAATGGATATCGAGGGGGCTGCCAATTTGCTGCCCGATTCGCAGCAGGCTGCCGTGCATCCCTCGGTACCGCTGTTCGTCTGTCGCCACCTAGCGGGCTTGGGACACCGAGAAGTGCCACAGCCGCGTGCACGGAGCTTGCGAAACGGCGCGGTCGAAAGAGCTAGCCGAAAGCAAGGCGACAGCTCCTTTGCACGGAGCTTGCGGCACCAGCGCCGGCGAAGGCGTGGCTCCTTACTTCGGGGGTCTCGGGGCGGGCGAGGCTTGGGGGCCTCGCAGTCTCCGCCCCGAGACCTGGGCGCCGGCGCCGACGTTGCGACGCAAGCGTCGCGAAAAAAGCGCGGTTGCGATGCGATTTCGTTGGACAGTTTCGGGAGAGCGACGCGCGCAGCGGCGCTGCTTGCTCCAAGAGCGCTGCGTAGCAAGCCGTGGGGGCCCGTGGTCGCGGCCGCGAGCAGCCGCGCACTTCAAAACGCGTCCGAGCCACCGAAAGCGCACGAGCGCGGCGCCTGCGAGCTTCAAAATCAGCGTGCTACAAGCTTCGTGAGCGCATCACCGCGCGGGAGGACAACATGATCGAGAGTGCCGCATGCAGGGACAGTGCAGCGCAGAAAATGACCCACGTGGGCGTGTCCACCGAGCCGCGGCGCGGCGCTGACTGGCAACGGGCGCACGAAGAGTTGCGGCGCCTGGCCCGCTCTCGCGCTGGGCTCGACTTCGAAGAAGGCCAGTGGCTCTTGGCTGCGTGGCGCGGCGGCGTGCACGGCCGGCTCGGCTACGGGTCCTTTCGCGAGTACATCGAGCGGCTCTTCGGCTACGGCAGTCGGCTGGTGCAGGACAAGCTGCGGGTCGCTGAAGCGCTCGAACAGTTGCCGGTGCTGGCTCGGGCGCTCCAAGACGGACTGGCGTGCTGGTCGGTGCTGCGCGAGCTGACGCGCGTGGCGACGCTCGAGACCGAGGCCGAGTGGCTTGCTGCCGCTGCCGGCCGGACGGTGCGCGAGGTGGAGCAGCTGGTGTCGGGGCATGGGCCCGGCAGTCGCCCCGGCGACCCGTGCGATGCGGCAATGCGCCGCCACGTGCTGCGCTTCGAGGTTTCCGGCGAGGTGCTGGCCAGCGTGCGCGAGGCGCTGTCCAAGCTTCGCCGCGATGCCGGCGAGCCGCTCGACGACGACGCGGCCTTGCTCTTGATGGCGCGCGCGGTGCTGGAGGGGCCGACCGACTCGGGAAAGTCGAGCTACCAGCTGGCGCTGACGGTTTGCGAGCACTGCCGGCGGGGGACCGTGCAGGGAAGCGGCGAGCCCATCCAGGTCGAGCCCGAGGTCGCCGAGATGGCAGCCTGCGATGCGCAGCAGCTCGGTCGGCTCGACCAAGCACCCATGGACGCCCACGCGGGCGCCCATGCGGCCCCCTTGCCACGCGCGACCCAGACCATCCCTCCGGCCGTCCGACGGCACGTGCTGCGACGCGACCACGGGCGCTGCGTGGTGCCGGGCTGCCGGCACGCGACCTACGTCGACCTGCATCACTTGGTGACGCGCGCCGAAGGAGGTCAACATGATTCCAACTTGCTCGTCACGCTCTGTGGCGCCCACCATCGGGCGGTACATCGAGGGACGCTGATCATCGAAGGCGCGGTCAGCCAGGGCCTGACTTTCCGGCACGCCGACGGTAGCGCTTACGGCGGGTTACTCGCCGTGGCCCACGCCGACGCGACGGCCCAGGCCTTTCAGGCGCTCTGTCACCAAGGCTTCCGCGAAGGTGAAGTCCGGCGCGCGCTCACCGAGCTCACGCTACCGTCCGGCACGGAGCCCAGCGTCGAAGCGCTGATCCGGCAAGGCGTGCTCCGGCTCACCGAGCGCCATGTCCGAGCGCGGGGATGACATAGCAGCCTGCGATGCCCAGCAGCTCGGTCGGCTCGACCAGGAGCCGATCGACGCCCACGCGGGCGCAAGAAAGGAACCCGCCCACACGGGCGCGACAATAGAGCGTGGTACGGGCTCGATCGTCTGGCGCCGTTGCGGAGATCGCGAGCGCGCTTGCGCGCGAGCTGGATCAACCTCACCCGACCTTGGCACCAGCAGATCACGATCGCGATCGAGAGGAGGCTCAGGAAAAGCCCGGCGGGACGGGCGCCTACCGCCTATCCCCCATGCGAAAGCCGCGATGACTGATGGGCAGGGCACGGAGGAGAAAAAGAACCGGGCAAGGCACGGAGGAGAAAGAGAACCGCGAGATGCTGCGCCGGCGCCACGCCTCGTGGCGGAAACAGCGGGCTCCCCTCGAGCCCGCCCGCCGCGAGGCCTGCAAGCTTGGACATCACCCCATCGCCGGCGCCTGTCGCTCTTTCCGGTGAGACGCACGCGACGGTCCCGAGCAGGCTTGCCGGCGAAGCAAAGGTACCGGACGACGCACGGCAGCTTCTGCGATTCGAGCCGCAGGTCGGCAGCCCGAATCGAGCAACTCGCTACCGTAGATGTGACAGCTCTTCGCTTGCCTAGCAGCTGCCGCCTGAGGCGAGAGCGGCCAGGACCACGAGAATCCGGCGAGACCGGCGCCCTGCTGATCGGCAGCGTCACTGCCAGTGAATTTGCCACGCAGCCCCAGGATCGGCTGGAACCAACA
>DATEDZ010000356.1:0-21648 GCA_035281385.1 Polyangiaceae bacterium | reverse complement strand
AGACCAAAACCGGCGAGGCCGGCGCCCGTTGCGATCAAACCCACGATGGTCGCAGGAGTCCTCAGCTCGCCTGCTCGGACACCAACTTTGCAGTCAAAACTTGACTCATCTGTCACGGAAACCGGCTCTCAAGGACCCTAGGAGGCTGGGTTTGAAAAACACCAGCCTCCTAGGGCATCAGCTCGCAGCTTTGCTGTCTGCCTGCGCGGCCAGCTCGGTTTGGGCTCGCGCGAACACCTGGCTCAGCTCCTCGAACAACGTGGCCGGATCAGGCGCGCCCGCTTCGAGCTGACCGCAGAGCTGCGCCATCCGCGGGATGCCCACCGCCAGACAGCTGCCCTTGAGCTTGTGGGCGGCGCTTTTCAAGGTCGCCGCGTCAGCGTTCGCGATGGCGCGGCCGATCGATGCGATCTGGTCGGGCACGTGCTTCAAGAACACCTTGGCCACCGCCGCGCTACGACGCACATTCGGATCCAGCGCCGAAGCCTCGCCACTTACCACGACTGGCGTCGCCACTTTCATCGAGGCTCCACGTTCTCCAGATTCCTGCTCGTACCGACCTGGTTGGGGCCACCAGCGCTGAATCACCTCACCAAGTAGGGTGGCGTTGATCGGCTTGGTTACGTAGTCGTCCATACCACAGGCCATGGCCTTTTGCCGTTCTCCTTCGAAGGCATGCGCCGTGACCGCGATCAGCGGCATGTGATGCGAGCCCGCTTCGCGCCGGCGAATCTCGCGCGCCGCGCCGTACCCGTCCAGCTCCGGCATCTGGCAATCCATCAGCACCAACGGAAATGACTCTTGCTCCAATGCCGTCAAGGCCGAAAGCCCGTTTTCGACGATGTGCGCCTCGTAGCCGAGCTCCGCGAGTAGCTCGCGAATGACCTCCTGATTGATGAGATTATCCTCTGCCACGAGGATCTTGCGCGTGAGCCCGTCCTTGGAGGAGGGGGGCGGCGCCAGGGGCCGCTCGCTCCTGCCGCGTGGCAACTCCAGGCGTCCGTAAGACTCCAGACGCCTGAGCGGTAAGACGAACCAGAAGGTGCTGCCCTTGCCCAGCTCGCTGCTCACTCCGATGCGGCCCTTCATGAGCACCACCAGCTGCTTGCAGATAGCGAGGCCCAGACCGGTGCCTCCATGCCGGCGCGTGAGCGAGCCATCCAGCTGGGAAAAGGCCTCGAAGAGCTTACCCTGCAGCGTAGGCTCGATACCCTCGCCGGTGTCCCTGACCTCGAAGCGCACCTGAAACATCTGGCCCCTCTGTTCTTCGACCGAGGCCCGCACCGTGATCTTGCCGCTCTCGGTGAATTTCACCGCGTTGCCGACGAGGTTCGAGAGCACTTGTCGCACGCGCTCCGTGTCGGCCTCGACCTGAGTCGGCACATCGGCTTCGACGATCGAGATCATCTGAACGCCGCGCAGCTCGGCCCGCGCCGCAAACAGCTCGGTCACCTCGTCGATCAATCCGCGCACGCGACACGTATCCTCGCGCAGCTCCATCTTGCCGGCATCGATCTTCGAGAAGTCGAGGATGTCGTTGAGCACCGACAGCAGGCCCCCGGCCGACGTCTGCAGCGTGGTCAGGTAACGCTGTTGCTTGTCGTCGAACGAGGTGCGCGAAAGCAGCTCGATCATGCCGAGCACCCCGTTCATGGGCGTGCGGATCTCGTGGCTCATGTTGGCCAAGAACTCACTCCTCAGCCGCGCGGCTTCGAGGGCCTTGGCGGTGGTCTTCTCCAATTTGGCAAACGCATTCTCGGTGACGCGGATGATGGGGCCGATGTAGAAGCGGACGAACAGCAGGGCGAACAGAAACGCCACCGCGCCACCCGCGCCGGCGCTCAGCAGGATCTTGCGCTTCAGCTCGTCGCCCGCCTTGAGTCGCGCAGTCGAAACCACGACCGCCACCTTGCCGACCGGGCCACCCTCGATGGCGGCTTCTGCCCAAGACACGTAGTAGCCGTCGGTCTTGCGCAGGGAGCGCGGGTTGCCCGTGAACAACCGAGCGGACGGCTCGGGCGGCTCGCCGTGTGTGGCCAGCACTCTGCCTGTCATATCCGTCACCACGATCGCCTTGATGTCGTTGTCGCGATCGTAGCCAACGAGCGAGCGTTTGATCTTGGGCTCGTCGGCGACCACGATACCGGACTCGGTCGCATGCACCAGCTCGCTGGCGCCGCGCCGAGCCTTCCACTCCAGAGCGGCACCGATGGTGGGCGTGAGTGTGTCGAAAATGCTCGACACCAGCACGAAGATGAGCCCCGCGAGTGACAGTAGCAGGGCGACCACGAACAGCGTGAAGGCCAGCCGCAAACGCGAGCTGAACAGCAGCCGCTGGCGATCCCGTTCCAGCCGGATAGCGGCTTCGATCCCGGCGGGGGAGGAAGAAGGGATGCTCGAACGGCGCGTCGTCATGCCAGATCTATGAGCGTATCGCAGCCTTCGGCTACGGCCACGCCGCATCCCGGGCTAAGCCCGCCTGACCTATAAATGGGGGGATGCGCTGCGAGAGGGCCCTGAAATCCCCAAAAAAGCGGCCACTTTCTCGTCGCGCCGAAAGGACTTAAGCTGCAGGCCAATGCGCCGTTTCGCCATGGGCAGATGAGTGTGTCGCGCCACGATCAACCCTCCCCTTCGATGCAACCGCGCCGCCGCGGCAAAGTGTTGGTCGTCGACGATGATCCGATCATACTGGAGGTCGTTCGCGAGCGTCTGCACGGCGCCGGATTCGACGTCTACGTGAGAGAGGAGGCGCTCGGCACCTCGCAGTGGGTGGCGCGCGAGCAACCCGATTACCTCGTGCTCGATGTCATGATGCCAGCCTTGAGCGGTGGAGAGCTGGGGCAGCTGCTCAAGCGCAGCACCGCGACCAACCAGACTGCCGTGATCCTGCACTCGAGCATGGCAGCCGCATCTCTGCAGGCAGTGATCCAGCGTACTGGCGCGATCGGCGCGATTCCCAAGACGTCGGACGGCGCCAGCTTCATCTCGGACTTCGAGCGCCTCATCAGCCGGGCAAAGCCGGCCAAGCCTTAGAGCCGCGGCCTGCTCACGCTTCGTGCCCCAAACGTCGTGCCTGGCCGACCCAATCGTCCTTGTCGATGCGCTCGGCTCGGATCTTCAGCTTCTCGGCGAACGCAGCAACATCGCTGGGACGCCAGGCTGCGATCTGTTCGACGCGCGTCACGCCCAGCTGCTCGAGCGCGCGCTGAAAGGCGGGCCCGATGCCACGAATCCGCCGCAACCCCTGCGCTGTCTTGCCCGAGGCTGCGGCCAGGGCCGCGCTGGACGACGCCGCCGCGCCTGCCGCGGGGACGGCCGCCAACTGGGCCAGCGCCCGTTCCTTCTCCGCTTCGAGCTCAGCCAATCGGTTGCGCAGGCCTTGAAGTGCCGCCTGGTGCTCGTCGGAAGAGTGTTTGCGCAGGTCCTTCTCCGCGCGCAGGGCAGACTCGAGCTCGTGGACCCGATCGGTTTCGCGGCGCAAGCGCGCGCGCAAGCTGTGCCGCTCACTGCCGAGCTTGCGCAGCTCGAGCTGGGCCGCCCCGAGACGTTGCTCGAGCTGAGCGGTAGCCCCCTGACCGCTAGGGGTGGCGGGCCGCGCAGTGATGGTCGCCGAGGCTTGTCTGATCGGGGGCGGGGGCGGGGTGGCCGGCGGTCGCGGCACGACGCTGGGCCGCGCGGCCAGCGATGCCGCGGAGGGCGATGCTGCCGCCGAGGTCGGGGCCGGGGAAGTCGGCGCGCGCACTGTGGGCGCCGGGGCAGTCGGTGCCAACGCGGAGACGACCGACGACACGACCGATGACACGATCGACGAGACCGACGACACGACCGACGCCGCCGCGGAGGATACCGCGGTCGCAGGCGGCGCGGGGGCCGCCACGGGTGTCGAGGGGGCCGCGGGCATCGGGGCCGCCGCAGAGGTCGGCGCAGTGATTGAAGAGGAGGCGCTCGGTAGTCCGGCGCTGGCGGACGACGGCAACGGGGGTGGCTGGCGCGGCGGCGGCGGCGGCGGCGTGGAGCGCAGGGCGCCCGGCGCGATACCGCGCGCCGAGGGCGGCAGGGGCATGCGCGAGAGAGGGGGAGGCTGCCCCTCGGTAGGTCGCGGCGGCACGGTCACCGGTCGCGGCGGCACGGTCACCGGCCGCGGCAACGCGGCGGCGGGCGTGATGGCCGGAGGCGCAACCGAGCCGGCAGCCGCCGCTTCCCATGAGTCGGCATCGGGCTCTTCGGGATCGATGGCACGGGGGTCCTTTTCGTCACCCATGGCGGGCGGAGCGTAGGACAAAGCGCGGAGCGCGCGCTACCCCGCAAAAATAACTGCCTTTACAATTCTTCATCAGCGAGCGGGAGCGCCCTTCACATTCCGGACCGAAGTTGGGATCGACGCCGAGCTAACGGCGCTCGAAAGGAAGTCATCCCCATATGTTCGGATTTTTCATCGGAACTGCCTGCCTGATCGGCTTATTCGCCCTGGCGCGCCATGGTCGGCATCGCCATTGGGGCTACCGCGGCCACCACGGCTGCGGCCCCGGCTACGGCGGCCGCCTCTTCTTTCACCGCGTGCTCGACCGCCTCGACACCACGCCCGGTCAAGAGAAGGTCATCCGCTCCGCCCTCCACGATCTGAAGCAAGAAGCCGAAACACTGCGCGCTGAGGTGCGCGGCACGCGCAACGAGATCGCCGCCGCCCTGCGCGCGCCGGAGCTCGACAAGGCCGTTCTAGATCGCGTCTTCGCCAAGCACGATGAGCTGATCGAGAAGCTGCGTGCCTCGCTGGTGCACGCCACTGACCAGGTTCACGGCACGCTCGACGAGCAACAGCGTCGCAAACTGGCCGACATGATCGAATCGGGCCCCTTCGGCTACGCCTGCTGAACAATCAAAGAAAAGGACGACGATCATGGGACGCAAATTCTTGATGGTGTTACTCGGTCTGGGCGCGGTCGCCGGCTTCGGCGCCGGGCTGTCGCGGCTCTGCCACGGCAGCTGGCGTCACTACGGTCATGGCGGTCGTTGGGATCGCCATGCCGAATTCGAACGGCGCGTCGCCGACACCTGCACCGAGTCGGCCAAACGCGCATTCGACCAAAAGAACCAGCCCGGCGACAAGCCATGAACGTGTCGCTGCTGCCGCTCCTGACGTCACCCGAGCCCAACCTGCAGGGTTTGCCGGGTCTGGCCGCGATCTCTGCCCCGCTCCGGGCAGGCACGATAAGCTCGCCGCGTGTCATGGACCTGACCGTGCTCATCGTGGATGACGACGAACGTCTGTTCGAGCTGCTCGCCCAATACCTCGCCGAAAACGGCGTGATCGCCAAGCGCGCTGCGACCGGCCCGGCCGGTCTGAAGGCCATCGAGAGCGGGGAGTCGTTCGACGCGGTGCTACTCGACGTCATGCTGCCCGGTCTGGACGGTCTGAGCTTGCTCAAGAAACTGCGCGAGAAGAGCCAGCTGCCGGTGATCATGCTCACCGCCAAAGGCGACGAGACAGATCGCGTGGTCGGGCTGGAGCTCGGGGCCGACGATTACCTGGCCAAGCCGTTCAGCCCGCGTGAGCTCTTGGCTCGCCTGCGCGCGGTGCTGCGGCGCACGCAGGTGGACCCCAACAAGGAGCAGCTCACGGTGGGCAGCATGTCGTTCGACGTGGCGGCCCGCAGCGTGCAGCGCGAGGGCCGCGCCATCGAGCTGACCGGCTTGGAGTTCGACTTGCTGCTGGCGCTGGCACGGCGGGCCGGGCGGGTCGTACCGCGCAGCAATCTGCTGGAGCTGGCAGGTCGCAGCGACGTCAACGTGAGCGACCGCACGGTGGACGTGCACGTCTCCCACATCAGGAAAAAGCTCGGCGACGACGACGCGGTCCTGCTCAAGACGGTGCGCGGCGTCGGCTACGTGCTAACGCGCGAATGAGGGGACACCCCGGGCATCACTGGCGCCACCGGCGTCACGACTTCCGTCTGCAGCGCGCGCTGTTCTGGTGGTTCGGCATCACCATCCTGCTGGCCTGCGCGGTCTCGTTCGGTGTCATCCGGCTGGTGTCGCCGGAATTTCATTCCTGGCGCCGCAACATGGAGCGCCTGGAGACCTTCGCGGCCGGGCGTTTCGCGATCGTTTGGGACGACCCGGCGGCCCGGCGTGAGCTGGTGCAGTCGTCTGCGACGGCGTTCAACGCCAGCATCGTGATGCGCGACGCGCAGGGCCGCACGCTGGAGTCGGCGGGCGGTGAGTGCCGCTCGGGTGGCATGGAGATCGACGTCCGGCGCGGAGGCGTACTGCTTGGCATGGTGCGCGGCTGCATGCACGACCAGCGCTTTCCCTGGTGGGGCGTGCCGGCCACGCTCTTCGCCGCATTCCTCACGATTTGGGCTGCCACCGCCAAGCTGGCGCGGCGCCTGACCCGCCCGCTGCAGGATCTCACGCGCGTGACGCGCGAGATCGGTGAAGGCAAGCTCGAGAGCCGCGTGCGGCTCGGCCACCACCACAAGGGGGAGGTCGGCATCCTGGCCGACTCGATCAACGACATGGCCAAGCGCATCGAGCGCCAGCTCAAGGATCAGCGTGAGCTCCTGGCTGGCGTATCTCATGAGATCCGTAGCCCGCTGGCGCGGCTGCGCGTGCTTTCGGAGCTGCTACGGAGCGGCTCGGCATCGCCTGACCTTCATCAGAAGATCGAGCTCGAAGTAGCGGAAATCGACGATCTGGTCGGCAAGCTGCTAGCCAGCTCGCGCCTGGACTTCGGAGCGCTCGAGCTGCAGCCGCTGCAGGCGCGCGACGTAGCGCTACGAGCCCTGGAGCGCGCCAGCCTGCCTGCCGAATTGCTCGATGACAGCTCCAGCGGCGCCCCTGTCCGCGGGGACGCCACGCTACTGGCGCGCGCGCTCGGCAACTTGCTCGAAAACGCCCAGCACCACGCCGGCGGCGTGCAGCGCTTCGCGCTACGGAACGAAGACTCCAAAGTCGTGTTCGAGGTCAGCGACCGCGGCCCCGGTCTGAGCAACGAAGCGCTCGCACACGGCTTCGACCCGTTCTTCCGCGGCAACCACGACGGTCAAGCCTCCTCGCGCGGCGCCCTGGGCCTCGGTCTGTCGCTCGTGCGCCGCATCGCTCGCGCTCACGCCGGCGACGCCGAGATTCAAAATCGCCCGGAGGGTGGCGCCGTGGCCACCCTCTGGCTGCCTCGCGAGACCTAGCGTCCGCCCCTGCCAGCGCTCAAGGCGTGCCGGGCGCCGGGGCATCCGGGGGAGAGGGGCTGCGTCGTCGGGCGGAGGCTCGTCCGTCACGACCCTTTCACACTTCGACTTTAGCCTTTAGCGATGGAATGGGCCGCCAGAGTCTCGAGCGCCTGTGCCATCGCGGAGTGGTCCAGGCCAGCGACGCCGGCGGCCACCACCGCGTTGAAGAGCTGCTGGACCCTGGCGTTTTTCCTTGAACTGGTGCGCTGAAACGAGTGTGACATCTCGCCGCAGCACGGCGTTGCCTCGTGGCGAAATACTACATTGCGGGACAGATCGGACGCCAGGCCAAGCATGGTTGATGCGGTGCAGTAATTGGCACGGATACTGCTGCAGCCTCGGCGGCCCCGGAGGGCCAAACATGCTCAACGACCCCCATCAGGACCAGCTGCACGTCGTGCTCATCGAAGACAACGACGACAGCCGTATGATGATGTGTGAATTGCTTGAGCTATCTGGATTCCACTGTCACACCGCCGAGAGTGGGCTCATGGGGCTCGAGATCATCGAGGAGCAACGTCCGGACGTCGCGATCGTGGATATCGGGCTGCCGGACATCGATGGCTTCGAGGTCGCGCGACGCTTGCGCCGCAAGCACGAAGACGTGCACCTGATCGCCCTCACCGGCTACGGCCAGCGTGAGGATCGCGAGGAGGCGCGCCGCGCGGGCTTCGACACGCACCTGGTCAAGCCGGTCGACTTCGAGGTCCTGTTCACGATGCTGCGCGCCCAGGCGGCCAGCCGCAGCGCCGTGCTGCCCGAAGCTCGCGACTCTGCGGATCTGCTAGGGTGACTTGCACCCGCAGTGACGCCCAACGGCAGCCAGGCCCACAAGGCGCGCGAGCTCACGAGGCTTTCCGCGCTCGAGATGGTCGCGGCGCTCGGCTGTGGGGACGCACCCGCTTTGGTACGCCGTGGGCTCGCCTTGCCTTTTTGGGCGGCGTCCCGCCGTCTGGGGGAGACTCTGGCGCTGCTGGACGGCTCGCTCGAAAGCCAGGGGCTGCCCGCCGCCGCCGAGCAGGCGCTCACGCGCTGCGGTGTCGCGCTGCAGCTCAGCGGCAGCCGCATCCCCGGTGGTGCCTGCGTGATCCTTGCGAATCATCCCGGCGCCTACGACGCGCTGGCGTTGATGTGGGCCATCGGGCGACAGGACCTGCTGATTCTGGCGGCAGATCGGCGCTTTCTGCGGGCCTTGACCGGTCTTTCGGCCGCACACCTGGGCTTCGTCGGCGAGCGGCCGGGCGAGCGAGCGGCCGCACTCAAGCGCTGCTTACGCTGGCTGCGCCGAGGCGGCGCCGTGCTGCACTTTCCGGCGGGCGCCATCGAGCCGGACGCCGACTTCGCCAGCACGTCGAGCCCGCTGCTCGGATCCTGGCAACCCGGTGTGCCGGCGCTGGTCAAGGCCTGTGCTCGCGCGTCGGGGCGTGTGCTGCTGGCCGGCGTGCGCGGTGTGCACTCGCCGCGAGCCAAGCGGCTGCTGCTCACGCGTCTGGCCGAACGACGCGGCATCACCACCCTGTCGCCGCTGCTTCAGCTGGTGCGTGGGCTGCGCGACGTGAAGGCGAGCATTGGGCTGGTCGAGGCCACACCGGCGGCGGAGCTCGGCCTGCTCGACGACCAGGAGCTGGTCGAGCGCCTGCGCGGCGCCCTGCTCAACGCGATCCTGACAGCGTAGCGCGCAGCGCCAGGGCGGTGTCACGCCAGCGCGGCAGGTGTTCCGCCGAAAGCCATGCGGAGCGCCGCAGCCTGGCTCGCAAGGCGGCGTCGCCTACGAAGGCAGTCAGCGCCGCCCCCAGGGCAGCCTCGTCGTCCGGCTCATACATCAGGCCCGCGCCACTACGACTGATCAGCTGCTCGGCGGCCCCGACGCGCGCCGCGATCACCGGCACACTGGCCCACAAGGCTTCACTCAGCACCATGCCGTAGCCTTCGAGCGCCGACGGCAGGACCAGCACGTCGGCCAGCGCCAGCTGGTCCACGACACCAGCTGAATCCAGCGAGCCTAGGAAGCGCACGCGGTCGGCGACGCCGGCTCGCTCGATCAAACGCCGGATCTCAGCGGCATAGGCCGGCTCGAGCTCGGCCCCGACCAGGATCAGCTCTGCGTGAGCGTGGGGCAGGCCAGCGAAGGCTTCCGCCAGCTCACGCACGCGCTTGCGAGGCAAGATATTGCCGAGAAACAGCAGTCGCACACGCGCGCCGGACGGCTCCTGCCCCGCGGTATCGGGACGCGGCAAGCGATCGGCGCCGGGCTCGGCCACCTTCACCGCGCTCGACAGCCGCTCGCTGCGCAGCCGGTCGGCAGTCACCACGCTGGTGGCGATGCAGGCATCGGCAGCCTCGATGGCGTCCAGCTCGAGCCGCAGCAGCTCGGCGCGCTCCGGTCCATGGTCGTGCTCCCAGGCGGTCAGGTGATGGATCAAAAGCACGCGTCGCAGTCCGGCCGGAGCGCTGCGAAACAGTGGACCCAGCTCGCGAAAGCACAGCTCGTCGCCGACCAGCACGTCGAGCTCGGCAAAGTCACCGCTCGGGCGCGCGGGGGCGCCCGGCTCGAGCGAGATCACTCGCACTTCATCGCCCAGCTCGCGCAGCTGCTCGACGACCATGCCATCGTAGATGTAGCCGCCGCTGATCTGCTCGAGCGAACCGTAGATCATCCAGCCGATGCGCAACCGGGTCGCTGCCATTTAGCCTCCAGCAGAACCGCCCAGCGCGAGCTCGTAGCTGGCCCAGGCAACTGGTGATTCACGCAGCAGCACGTTGACCTTGGCCGGCCGGGGCGGGGCGGCGTCGGTCGGCACCTTCTCGATTTCACGCGCAACGCACTGGGCCAGGTACTCTGCCAGTCGCTCGGTGGTCGAGGTGCGGTTCGGAAACGCCGCGTGCTCGTCCAGGTTCATGTAGTCGAGCGTGGACAGCACCTGGCGCAAGATGCTGCGCAGCGCGCCGATATCCATGACCACGTGGTGCGGGCCGAGCGCCGCCGTCTGCACGCTGAGCTCCACGCCATACGTTGCACCATGCAGTCGCTGCGCCGGTCCGAAAAAAGGATCGGCAAAGCTATGCGCGATCATGATGTGGTCGGAGACGCCCAGCGTGAACATACACCCCCCCAGTTCTAGCACTAATAGCGAAATATGACTTGCCGGGCCTCACCGGGCGTGGCTGCAAGGCGCGCGTAAGCCGCAGGCGCCTCGTCGAAGGAAAGCGCTGGTTCGAGGAGGGCGTCGAGTCGCGCATCGCCGAGCAGCTCACTCACCAGCTCGAAGCGCCGCGCGAGGGACCAACCCGCGGCGCGCTCGGCCGGGATCGTGGACACCTGGCTGGCGCGTAGGCTGAGACGACGCCGGTGAAACTCCGCGCCGAACGACACCGGCGCAACGCGCTGCCCATAGAAAGATGCCACGACGACCAGCCCTTCTTGCCGCGCGCAGGCGATCGCCTGGTCCAGGCTGGCGGGGTTGCCGCTGGCCTCGATCACCACGTCCGCATCAGCCGACTGCAGAGACTGTTCGAGCCCGAGCGCCGCGTCGAAGCCGAGCTCATGCGCCAAACGACGGCGCGCCTCCGACGGTTCGACGAGCCGCACGCGCCGTGCTCCGCCGAGCCGAGCCAGTAGCCCGGAGAGCAGGCCCACCACGCCGCCGCCCAGCACCACCACGTCGTCACCGAGCCCGATGCCGCCGTCCCAAACCACGTTGACCGCGGTTTCGAGATTCGCGGCCAAGACGGCGCGTTCGGTCGGAACGTCCTCGGGCAACCGTCGAGCTCGCGCCGCATCCAGGCAGTGCTCGTCGCCGTGCGCGGCCAGCGCGAAAGCTCGCACCCCCACGCTCAGGAGCGGGCTGTTCGACTCGACCACCTGACCGACCCAGGCGTAGCCATAGCGGCGTGGATAGGTCGGTGCGCCGGACGCATCCAGCGACGGATCGAACGGAGTCGGCCCTTCACCACGGTAAAGCAAGAGCTCGGTGCCCTGACTGATGCCCGACGCCAGCGCCCGCAGCCGCACTTGCCCCGGCGCGAGCGGCGCCGGCCCCGACGCCTCACGCAGCTCCACGGCGTGCGGCCCCATGAACCAAAGCTCGCGGTATCGCATCAACCGCTCCGCGCTGGATAACCGATGTCTCCGCGCATCAACACGCTCTGTCCGAGCCGCTCCACCTCGACGTGCTCGAGCCGCAATGCCGTGGCCAGGCTGTCGATGCCGAGCTCCCGCAGCGCCGGTGTCGCGGGTGCACCGAGCAGCAGCGGCGACACCTCCACTTCGGCTCGCGCCGCCAGCCGCCCTTGCAGGAAGGACGTGATCACCGTGGCGCCGCCTTCGACGAGCAATCGCCGCACACCGCGCCCTTCCAGCACGTCGAGCACCTCCGGCAGTGCGACGCGCCCGAGGTGATCCGCGCCAGTCAGGTGCACGTGCGCGCCACGCTGCTCGAGCTCACGCTGGCGCTCGACCGCGGCGCGTTTGGCGCAGCCGAAAATCAAGACCGCCCCGGCCTGGACGTCCGGCTGGAGCAGGCGCGCGGTGAGCGGCATCCGCAGCTCCGAATCCAGCACCACGCGCAGCGGCCGAGCCGGAGCGGCGTCGCGCGCCGTGAGCAGCGGGTCATCGGACAATAGCGTTTCTACGCCGATCAACACCGCATCGTGCTGACTGCGGGCGCGGTGCGCGGACCGCACGCCCTCCTCACTGCTCAGAATCGCGCGCTCTTGGCCTGGCCCGAGCCCGATGCGCCCGTCCAGCGACTGGGCGAAGTGCAGCGTCACGAGCGGCCGCGTCATCCGCGCTTGATGTACTACTGGCAGCGGGCGAAGTCCAAGGGCCTTGCTGCCGCAATACACTCTGTGTCACACCAGACCTCGTGAAACCCGCCGAAGCTCGCCCTGAGGATCGCGCGCTGCAAGACGACATGCGCTGGCTGGCCAGCCTGCTCGGTCGCGTGATCCAGCGCCTGCAGGGTGAAGCCGTGTTCCGCGCCGTCGAAGAGCTGCGCGTCGCCAGTCGCGCCAGGCGTCGCGGCGACCCGACTGCTCCGTCGTTGCAGGAGCTACTGTCGAAGGTCGACACGCTCCCGCTCTCGATCGCGGCGCCCGTAGCGCGCGCCTTCACGGTCTTCTTCTTCTTGATCAACACCGCCGAGCAGGTGCACCGCGTGAGGCGCCGTCAAAGCTACGCCACGGCCGAGGGCACGTCGCCGAACTCGGCGCAGCCGGCCAGCGCGCTGTGGGCCTTCGAGGAGCTGAAGCGCCGCGGCAAGACCGCCGCCGAGCTGCGCGCCTACATTCGTGAGCTCGAGGTGCGCCCGGTGCTCACGGCACATCCGACCGAGGCCACGCGCCGCACGCTGCTCGAGCTGCAGGCGCGCGTCGCCGAAGCGCTGCTGGCGCGCGAGCGCGCGTCCTCGGGCGAGCTGCGCCGTCTGGAAGAGCATGTAGAAGGTGAGATCGAGCTGCTCTGGCTCACCGACGAGGTGCGCCGCAATCGGCCCAGCGTGCTCGATGAGGTGAGCCAGGTCATCTGGTACCTCGAAGACCGGCTGCTGGACGCTTCGGCGGAAGTCGGCGAGGCGGCCAGCAACGCGTTCCGTGAAGTCTTCGGGGAGGAGCTCGGGGTCACGCTGCACCTGCCGCTCGGCAGCTGGGTGGCTGGTGATCGCGATGGTAATCCGTTCGTCACGCCCGAGATCACGCTGGCCGCGGCGCGCCGTAACGCGCACGCCATCCTTGGTCACTACGCCAAGAAGGTCGGGGGCCTGGTCAGCCGTCTCTCGATCTCCGACCGCATCGCAACCCCCTTACCCGAGCTGCTGGCTTCGCTGGAGCGCGACAAGCCGCTGCTCACCGAAGCCTGGGAAAAGAACAAGCGCAGAAACGAAAGCGAGAGCCTGCGCCTCAAGCTGACCTTCATCGTGGGCAGGCTGGAGGCGACCCGTCAGGAGGTCGCCTCGCGCGACGCTAACCGCCCGGAGCAGGTCGAAGGCGCCTACGAAAACGCGGAGCAGCTGCTGGCAGATCTGAAGGTGGTCGAGAGCGCGGTGCGGGCGGGCGGTGCGGAGCACGCCGTGCGTAGTCTGATCGAGCCGCTAGTGGCTCAGGTCGAGACGCTCGGTTTCGCCGGCTATTACCTGGACCTGCGTGACGACTCGGAGACCCACACCCGCACGGTCGACGCCATCGCGGCGAGCGTGGACGTCGGCAAGCTCGACGAACAGGGCCTGCGCCGCGAGCTGCTCGGCAAACGTCCCCTGCTTTCGCCGCACACCGTGCTCGACGAGGAGGCGACCAAAGTCGTCAGCGTGTTTCGCACCATGCGCCAGGTGCAGGACGAGTTCGGGCAGCGCGCCGCTGGCACGTACATCATCTCGATGTGCCGCAGGGCGGAAGACCTGCTGCGAGTGCTGCTGCTCGCGCGCGAGGTCGGATTGTGCGATCTGGCAGCGGATCCTCCCTTCTCGCGTCTGGACGTGGTGCCGCTCTTCGAGACGCAGGCGGATCTGGCCAACGCGCCCAAAGTGCTGGGGGAGCTGGTGAGCGACCCCGTCTACGCCCGCCAGCTGCGCGCGCGCGGCATGCATCAAGAAATCATGCTCGGCTACTCCGACTCGGCCAAGGACGTTGGCGTGGTGGCGGCCTCGTGGGAGCTCTACCGCTCGCAGGAGCTGCTAGCGGCCGTCGGACGCGAGCATGGAGTCTCGCTCAGCTTGTTTCACGGCCGCGGCGGCACCGTGGGCCGCGGTGGCGGGTCACCGGTGTACCGCGCGCTGACGGCCCTCCCGCCTCACACGCTGTCGGGCAAGATCAAGATCACCGAGCAGGGCGAGATCATCTCGCAGAAGTTTGGGCTACCTTCAATCGCCGAGCGCAGCCTGGAAGTGATGCTGACCGGCAGCATCATGGCGCATTTTTCCGACTGGCGAGAGGGACTACCGGCCGGCACCGAGGAGCGCTTCCGCGCCGCGCTGGAGCGGCTGAGTGAACGATCGCGCGTGGCATTCCGGCGGCTCGTGCATGATCAAACCGCGGTCTTCGAGCTGTTCCTGACCGCGACTCCGGTGCGCGAGCTGACCCACGTGCACTTCGGCTCGCGGCCTGCATACCGCGAGCGCGGCGCCGGCACCATGGCCGGCATTCGCGCCATTCCCTGGAATTTCGGCTGGACCCAGATGCGCCTGATGGTATCGGCCTGGCTCGGCGCCGGCTCCGCGCTCGAGCAGATGATGCACGAGCCGGGCGGCGAGCAGCTGCTCAAGGACATGGCGCGCTCCTGGCCGTTTTTTGGCGACCTGCTCGACAAGCTGGAGATGGTGTGTGCCAAGGCCGACCTGGAGATTGCAAAACTTTACGTTCGGGAGCTGGGCGGGAATGCCCAGGTGACGGCGGAGATCGAGCAGGACTTCATCAGAACCGTGCGCTGCCTGAATACCATCCGCGGCCGCGACTTGCTCGCCGACCACCGATTCCTTCAAGGATCTTTGGGGCTTCGCAATCCCTACGTGGACCCGCTCAGCCTGCTGCAGGTCAGCCTGCTGAAGAAAAAGCGCACTTTGCCGGACGATCATACCGATCGGCCCTTGCTGGATCAGGCCCTCGGGACCACGTTGAATGGCATTGCGCAGGGCATGCGAAACACCGGTTGACGCGCCCGGGCGGGAACAGTGACCCCGAGCCCTGAAAATTCGGCCATTTCATCGGAACCGTCCGCCGGACCCGGCGCTCAGGAAATCCGCCAGGGCCGCTACGCGGTCGTGGGGCTGCTCGGCAGCGGTTCCCAGGGTGAGACCTTGGAGGCAGTGGACAAGCAGGCGGGGCTTCTGGTGGCGATCAAGCGCTTCATGATCCGCGGCGCCAAGTCGTGGAAGGACGTGGAGCTGGCCGAGCGCGAAGCCACGGTGTTGGCGGCGCTCAGCCACCCGAGCCTGCCGCGCTACATCGAGCATTTCGAAGAGGGCGGCGCACTCTACCTGGTGATGGAAAAGATCGAGGGGGAAACGCTGGCTTCCCGACGCAAGCGCGGCGCGCCGCTGAGCCAGGAGCAAATATTGCGTTTCCTGCGGGAGACCGCCGCCAGCCTGCGCTACCTGCACGGACACGCGCCGCCCATCGTCCATCGCGACATCAAGCCAGGCAACGTCATCCTGCGACCGGATGGCTCGTACTGCCTGGTCGACTTCGGCTCGGTGCGCGACCGCCTGAAACCAGAAGGTGGCAGCACCGTCGTCGGCACGTTCGGCTTCATGGCGCCCGAGCAGTTCCAGGGCCGCGCCGCACCCTGCAGCGACGTTTACGCGGTCGGCGCCACCGCGCTCAGTCTGCTCACCGCTAGCGAGCCAGAGGACCTGCCGCACAAGGGCCTGGGCATCGACGTGGAAGCCGCGCTGCGTGGTCAGGTGGATCGGCGGCTGATTGCCGTGCTCAAGGTCATGCTCGAGCCAGATCCGGATCGACGCGCCTCATCGATCGAAGCCGCGATGTTGCAGCATGGGCTCGGCCCCGCGGCGCAGGTCGGCGGCAAAGCGAGTCCGGCCCAGGCCACCAAACAAGCCCGCAAGGCCCGCCTGGAAGCCGAAGGCTGGGGGCGTGACTCGAACGAGAGCAGCTGGAGTCGCCAGAGTCGCGTCGAACGGCATCACGAGCGCGAAGCGCGCCGGCGCGCCGAGCGCGAAGTCAAGAAGGCGATGAAAGCCTCGCGACGGGCGGAGCGCCGCGCCCGCCAGCACGAGCACCACGGTTGGCATCGGCCGGGTCGCCCCGTCTTGCCCGGTATGTTCCTGGCCGCGTTCATCCTGATCGCATTCCAAGTCGCCAAGCTGGCGACGTTCGCGCTGTTCCAGGTGCTGCTTCCGATCCTGTTCACGCTGCTCACGGTGGTCGCCGGTCGCGCCATGTACCAGCGCGGTCGGCGCATGATCGAGATCGGCCAGGCCGGTCAGAGCGGGCTGGATCGTGCCGCCCAACACATCCGCTATCAGTTCTTGGGTGGCGCGGAGCCCCCCGAGCTGGCCGAGCAGCGCGCCAACAAGCGCGTGCGCATCGCCGACGAGCCCGACATCGAGCCCGAGCCCGAAGCCACTGCGCAGTCGATCGAGGCCCGCATCGAAGCCGAGCTGGAAGCCGCCGCTGAAGCGCTCGAGGCGCGGCTCGAAGGCCGCGATCCCAGCCAGCGCCGGCGGCGCTAGTCGCCCTTGCGCTTGTCGGCGCGCTCGAGATCCGGCACCACGCGCGCGACGCGCTGCCGGACCACGTCCTTGACCAGCGTCCACAGCGTCTCTTCGTCCTCACTCTCGCCGATCAGACCGAGCGGGATGCGAAAGCCGCCCATGTCGGCGCGACCACCACCGTAGGGACGACCGTGACTGTCGTCGCCGAAAGCGTTCTGCATGAATGCAGCGGGATCCACCGAGGCGCGTCGGGTGCGCAAGCTGCCGTCGATGCGATCCTCGATGATGCCGTACACCACGACAGTATCGATATCCTCGCGCCGCAGGATGTAATCGGCGGCCATCGGAATCGCATCGCGGTTGATGGCCGAAACCCGGCCCACACCGGCGATGGCGAAGTCGCGCACGACCTCCAAGTCGCGCAGCGCCCGCCCGACCGCCTCCATGGCCTCGGCCGTCAGGCTACGCCGGCCGACGCGGCTGAGCGTCTCGGAATCGCAGAACTGCTTCAGGTAAGCTGCAGCGCGAAAGTCGTTGGGCGTCGCAAACGCAAAATCGTCGGTATCGGTCTGGATGCCGAAGAACATGGCGGTCGCGACCACGCTGTCGTCGTTGCCGTTGGCCCCGAACGGCCCGAGCCCGCGCTCGCTGTATTCGGAATAGATGGTCGCGGTCGCGCCCACGTCGTGCCGAATGTCGACGAACGGCGCCTTCGGCACGGCCGGCGGGCGGTGATGGTCCACCACCGTCAGCAGGTGCAGGCTGTCGGGCAGCCGAATGGCTTGCTCACTCTGGCTGGCGTCCACCAGCGCCAGGTAGCCGAAGCTCTCGAGCTCCTCCGTCTCGGTCACCTTGACCATCGGGACGTTGAGCAGCTTGACCATGGCGCGGTTCTCGGCGCGCGAGATGGGCAGCACGTGAGCGATGGTCGCGGAGACGCCCAACCGCTCGCACAGCCGGCGGTGCGCCAGGGCACTGCCGATGCTGTCGGGATCGGGGTGCCCGCCGAGCAGGATCACGTGCGGCTTGTCGGTCGCGCCCGTGAGCACGCGCTCGAGCTCTTGCACCTTGTCGACCGGGGAGGCCTGAGGCATTCGGGAGGGTTTGTATACACCACGGGTGAGCTGTTGCCGGGAAACCAGAATAAGACCCTATAACTTCAATAGGTTGGGCGTTCCGACACCGAAGCGTCAGAAATGCGGGGTCTCTGGGAGAACGCTGTACACTTCCGCTCGTGACCCGCGTGCCCTGCGCCGCCGGCCTGCTCTTGGTGCTGCTTTCCTGCAAAGGAAAGGATGATCCGAGCAGCACTACCGCGCCGACCAGCGCCGACCCTGTGGCGGCGAGCGTGGCGGCAGCCTTGGCCGCCAGGGCAGCGCCCAGTGCCGTAGCCGCGCCGGTCGAAAGCGCTGCGGCCGCCCCTTCCGCCGCTCTCGCCCCCAGCGCAGCGCCGGCTGCCGGGGCCGGTCCCTTCCAACCCGACGCCAAGCGCTACGCCTGGCTGGGCGACGAGGGTGCACCCACGGCCGACGCGAGCCTCGAAGCCCGCTTCGCGACGCCGCCCGGCTACGTGCGCGTCAAGGTCGAGCCCGGTAGCTTCGCCGAATGGCTGCGCGGTCTACCGATGGCGCCCGAAGGCACGCCGGCCAAGAGCTTCGACGACAAGGAGACGCTAGCCGCAGACAACGACTACCTGGCGGGCGTGGTCGCCATCGACACCGGCGACGCGGATCTGCAGCAGAGCACGGACGTCATCATTCGCCTTCATGCCGAGTACCTCTGGTCACGCGGCGAGCGGGACAAGATCAGCTACCTGAGCGCCACCAAGCTCAACATGCCGCTGTCGCGCTGGGAGAAGGGGCAGCGCCTGCTCCCCAATGGGCCCAACGTGGGCTGGGTCAAGAAGGGCAAACCCGCCGAGGTCGACCACCCCGAGTTTCGGAAGTATCTGGCGACCGTCTTCAACTGGGCGAACAGCACGTCCCTGATGCAGCGCTCGACGCCCGTCGCCGATCCCAAAGAGCTCGTCGCCGGCGACTTCTTTCTGCAGAGCCAGTCGCCAGGTCACGTCGCGGTGGTGCTCGACATCGCCGAGAAACCCAGCGGCGAGCGCGTCGCCCTGCTTGGACAGGCTCGGAGCCCCGCCGAGAGCATCCACGTCGTCCGCCCCGGCAAGGCCACCGCCTGGTTCAGCGTGCGTCCGCCCGTCCCGGTCTTGACGCCCCACTCGAAGGCGTTGGCGTGGGAAGACCTGCGCCGCATCGCTCCCGCAGAGCCGGAAAAGTGAGCGGGGGCTGTTCAGCTAGTGCGTCGAAGTCATCGAGTCGAAGCCCGCGCGAGCTGGCGTGCCCTGACGCGCACTACTCCCAAGCCGAGAACGATCAGCGCGATAGCTAGCCCACCTGCCCCACCGCCCGGGCGCTGGCGCAAGCTGCAGTTGATGTCGCTCACGAATCCGCGATCCTCGTCGTTGACGGTGAGGATCGCTTTCTTCTCGTCATCACAGTCGGTCTCGCCGTCGTAGGTGATGACCGCCGTGTCTTCGCCGGACTCGAGCGTGGTGCGACCGCTGACGGGCTGCCCGGCACAAATATCGTTGTCGACGACTTCGTCGATGGTCGACGCCTCGACCTCGCCGTTCGGCGCAAAGAAACCGTCGCGCTTGACGGTGCCGCTGCCGTTCCACAGCGTGCGCTGGTCGTACCCGCCCTGCACGCTGCCCATGTACTCGATGAACGTGAAACCACCGATGTCGAGATCCGCATCGAACTCGTAGCGCCCTGCTTCCACCTCTCGCAGCTCGAAGCTGCCGTCGTTTCCCTGAAAAGCGTCGAAAGTCAGGCTGCGACTCGCGCCATCGCGCACGATCGTGACCGTGCCCGTGAGCTCCTCGCCGTCGCTGGCGGTGCAGTCGCCGCTCGCCGTCCAGGTCGTGCCGTCGTCCTCGACCACCGGGCACGCTGGGTCGGCAAAACTCTGCTCTCCGTCAGCCATGGCGATAGGCTGGTAGACGTGCTGATAAACGCCGACCGCGCTCGCGTTGGTGGCCCAGACCGAAACGTCCTCGGCCTTGTCGAACGGCGGCGCAGGCGTGAACTTCTCTCCGCTGTCGCCGCCGCAAGCGCTAATTGCGAGCACGATCGTGGTGCAAAGAGCGATGCGCATTTTGGATGTGGCCATGGGGAGAGCTCCATCAAGGATCGTGCCGGCCCTGATGCGCTTCGTATCGCGGACTTTCGTGCAGCAGACCGCGCAAAGGCCTGCACACTGTGCGGGCCAGCCACACCCAGCGTACCAGTAGTGAATCGGCGATGCACCGGTACTTTTGCCTGGCTACTATCTCCTGGGGGCTTTGCGCCACCTCTTCGGCGCGCCGGTTAGTGACCTGGAGTCCCTCGTCCAGCAGAATCATTGCTCGCCACAACTGCCTTTAGCTGGGTAGTTGTGGCGGCGAATGGTTGACCTATTGCCCGCCATAAGTACCCTTATCCGGCAGTTATGGCGAGCATTACTCGACCACTGAGCGGGCGCCGGGAGGAGCGCGAAATCCTTCTACGTCTGGTGAATTCGAAGAAGGCCGAGTTCTTGGCGATCTACGGCCGGCGCCGGGTTGGCAAGACCTTTTTGGTTCGGCGTTTCTGTCAGGACCAGCCGGTCACCTACTTCGAGATGGTGGGCCGATTCGGTGGCGCGCTCGAAGTGCAGCTCCAGATCTTCAGCGAGGCGCTGTCTGCTGCGTTTCACCAAGGTGCCAAGCTGGCGCCCCCTGCCAACTGGCACGAGGCCTTCCAGCTTCTCCGTTCGGCCATCACTGCGCACAAGAAGAAAAAGAAGCTCGTGATCTTTTCAAACCAACGTCTCGGCGTGGCTCCACGCTGACGCACAAATCGACATGCTCATCGAGCGCGCCGATGACGTCGTGTCGGTGGTGGAAATCAAGTTCACGAACGAACCGTTCGTCATCACGCGCAAGTACTCGGACGAGCTACATCGCAAGCTGGCCACGTTCCGAAGCCAGACCAAGTTGCGACAGGCGGTGCACTTGGTCTTCGTTACGTCGTACGGAGTTGCACCGAACGCGTACGCCACGGAGCTGGTCGACGCCGAAGTGCGGATGGACGCGCTCTTTGCGAGTAGCGGCTCCAGGTGGCGCCAGCGCGGGGGCCTGCCCGGGCTGGTTCAACCAAAACTGCACCGCTATTTCAGCTACTTATAGAAACCGGCCGGCGAACGAAGCCGAAATCGTCCTTGACGGAGTCAGGCTCGCGGCGCACCCTACGGCTCTCTCTCATGTCCGCTTCTTCTTCCGCCAGCGCCGCGACGGGCTTTTCGAAGCCGGCGTCGTCGATTGGTCAAGAAGTGGTCAGCGTCGTTGTCGTCGTTACCATTGCGCTCGAGCTCCTTAGCTCGGGTGCGGCGGCTAGCTGACGGAACGACGGTTCCTCCAAGCAGCCCCCGCACCCTCCGAGGTCCGGGGGCTTTTTCGCTTTCTCTTCTCTTCAACGCACACCGAGCTTTCAGCAAAACCAGGAGACGCGCCGTGGCCGCACCGCTGCACAGCATCACAGACCCCCAACCGACTCAAACCGGTCCCAAGACGCTGACCGGCTCCCAGGTCATCTGGGAGGCGCTCGTCAATGAAGGGGTCAAGGTCGTCTTCGGCTACCCGGGCGGCGCGATCATGCCCGCCTACGACGCACTGACCGACTACCCGCACCTGCGCCACATCCTGGTGCGTCACGAGCAGGGCGCGGCGCACATGGCCGACGGCTTCGCGCGCGCGTCCGGCAAGGTCGGCGTTTGCGTCGCCACTTCCGGTCCAGGCGCCACCAACCTGGTGACCGGCATTGCCAACGCGATGATGGATTCGATCCCGATGGTGGCCATCACCGGCCAGGTGCCCTCGCACCTGATCGGCAGCGACGCCTTCCAGGAGGTCGACATCACCGGCATCACGCTGCCGATCACCAAGCACAACTTCTTGGTGAACCGCGTCGAAGACATCGGTCCGACCATTCGCAAGGCGTTCTACATCGCCGCCTCTGGTCGCCCCGGTCCGGTGCTGGTCGACATCACCAAGGACGCGCAGCAGGCCAAGGCCGAATATCGCTATGACAGCTCGCCGGTGCGCTTGCCCGGCTATCGGCCGGAGCGCCATCCGCTGCCCAGCGACATCGAGCGCGCGGTCGACATGATCAAGGCCGCCAAGCGCCCGATCATCTTCTGCGGACACGGCATCATCAAGGCCAACGCCATGG
>DATEDZ010000355.1:0-2440 GCA_035281385.1 Polyangiaceae bacterium | reverse complement strand
CCCAAGACCCAGTGAGGCCCCCGGAACGGCGTCGTCACTTCCCGCAAAGCCGCCCCGACCGCAAGACTCGGGCAGCGAGCCGGTCTCAGCGCGAGGCTCGGCGCGGAGGCACGTTGCCAGTGCCGTTGCGGAGTCTCAGGGACAGATGCCGCGGCCCTTGCAAGCGAACGCCACCAGGTGTTGCTCGCTGCACGACTCGCACTTGAGGCGGGCGAAGCCGCGGCAGAGCAAGCCACAGTCGAGGTAGCCCTCCAGCTCACGCCGCACGAACGGTGGCAGCGCCGCTCCCCCAAAGCCCGCCGCCACCGCCGCGTACAGCGTCTCGACGTTGTCGCGTACGACCGCATAGAGCGTCGTCGTTTCTGGCCGATGGCGCTCGTAGCTGCCCGTCCGCCGAGCGTCGAGAGCAGTTGCGGCGAGCCCCACCCCGATGGCTCATGAAAGCCGCGTGCCAAGGGCCTTTGCCCAATTGCTGCTCGTTTGCGGGGTGTCGGCCTGCGCGAGCTGGCAGCCGGCGGCCAGTCCGGCGCTTGGGCGAGCAGGATTCGTTACGCAATCGGACTCCGAAGCTGGTTCCACTGAGGTCGACGATGGCTACAGCCGAACATCGCGCCCAGAGTGCCAACACACGCGCCAAACACGTGCCAGACGGCACTGCCGACGAGCAAGCGGGCCCCGATGGCGCGACTGGCACCGCAAGCACCTCAGCCCGGCGCGTCGATGCTCGCGCTACTGCCGACCGGCGCGGCCATGGCCGTGCCAAAGCGGGACCCTTTGCGGACGCCCCACTCCGAATGGACGCCATGGCACGCGCAGCAGTCCGCCGCGCCACCTCCCGACGAAAAAGTATTGTCTCGGGCTGTGAAAATTTGGCAGCCAAATTTTCGGTGATCGCCGGCTACGACTAACAATATACGGGGGGCGTTCGTTGGGGATTTGGGGCTCCTTCCGATACGGTAGCGCCAGTGGCTCGCCCGGCGTGCGCACCATGCTTGTTGTGCGGCCCGCGCGGCCCCGCAGTCTGGCCTGCTCGCACCCGCTGGTCGCGCATTGGAGACAGTGACGATGCACGAACACATTCGAAAGACAGCCGGCCCGCTGCGTTGGTACGCGTTGCGCGACGCCGCCGAAATTCTCTCGATCTCGCCAGGGGCGCTGCGCAAGCAACTGGAGCGACGGACGCAGCGGGCCGCCGACGGAGGCGTTGAAGCGCAAGTCGACGGCGTCCGCAGGCGCAAGTTCGCGAATCGTTGGCGAGTTTCCTTCGGCCAGCCGTGGACCGAGTAGGCCCGGATGCGACGGACCTCGACGCCGTGATACCCTCGCAGGGCCAAGCAGCCGATGGGCACCGTTGGGGAGTTCCCCCACCGTGACTATTCGGAAAGTAGAACGGGACGGCAAGTCCCGCTGGGTCATTGACATCCCGTACAAGACAGCAAGCGGCGAGCGAGAGCGCTTCCGCCACGACGCCCAAGTGCAAACCAAAGGCGGCGCCGCAGCCGAGCACCGGCGTTTGCTCGTCGAGCTTGCTCAGACGGGCACGCTGAGACAAGCGGGCGACGCGACCGAAGGCGAGCCTGAGGTGTACACGTTTGAAGACGCCGTTCGGCACTTCCGCGCGACCCACCTCAAGAATGGCTTGAAACCGTCAACTCGCGCCGGCTACGAGAATCGGATCGACGTCCTGCTCGTGCCACGCTTCGGTAGCATGCCGTTGGACCAGATCGACGGCAACGCACTCACAAAGCTCGACGTTGAACTGGTCGCAGACCAGCTGGCGCCGTCGACGCGAGCAAAGATTCAGACGGTTCTCCGTTCTGTTCTTCGCGCGTCGGTTCGCGCGGGCATGCTCCAGGTCATGCCCACGTTGCCGGCGCTGCCAAAGGTTGGTCGAAAGGTTCCGCGTCCCATGCGACGCATGGACCTCGAAACCATCCTCACGGCCGCGAATGCCGAGGGCAGGTTGGCCTTCGAGCTGGCCGGTTTTGTCGGACTGCGCGCCAGTGAGGTTCGGGGCCTGCGGTGGTCCGACGTGGATCTGAAGGTCGGAATCATCACGGTCCGACGTGGCCTCACGCTCGGCGTCGAGGTGACGCCGAAATCGCACCACCAGAGGGTGATACCGATCGGGCAACGGATGCGCACCACGCTCGAGGCGGCCGCGCCCAAGAAAGCGAACCCGTGGGCTCCGGTGGCCATCACGGCTCGCGGCAAGCCCTGGGGCGAGTTCGGCCTGAACCAGGCCTTCACGCGCGCCATGGAGCGCGCCAAGCTCGACGGCTGGTCGTTCCACGACCTCCGGCATTATCCCGCGCACCGGATTATCCCGCGTTGGCGATCACTGAGCCGCCAAAGACGTGGACCGGCGGAGTGGACCAACGCGCTCGGAGACCTGGACGCGGGATAATCATAGGCCCTCCAGAAATGTGAGAAGTTTGTC
>DATEDZ010000354.1:0-6658 GCA_035281385.1 Polyangiaceae bacterium | reverse complement strand
CCCAAGACCCAGTGAGGCCCCCGGAACGGCGTCGTCACTTCCCGCAAAGCCGCCCCGACCGCAAGACTCGGGCAGCGAGCCGGTCTCAGCGCGAGGCTCGGCGCGGAGGCACGTTGCCAGTGCCGTTGCGGAGTCTCAGGGTTCAGTGCTCCTCGAACAGCTCCCCCTGCTGGGAGCTCTCGGTGATCGGTCGGCGTCGGACAACGAGGGTCTCGAAGTAGGGCGGGTCACGCGGCGGAGCACGAGCGGGTGGCTCGGTAGGCTCGCCTCGGTGGTGCAGGAACCTGGCCACGCTCTGCGGCTCGGTGATGAGCGCCAACAGGCGCATGCGACCGCCGCAGCGGGGACAGGTCTCGACGTCGACCGCGAAGGTTTTCCGGAGCAGCTCAGCCCAGGGGCGATAGTGCGAGCCGCAAGCGCTGGGAGGTTGGGAGCTGCACGCCGAAGCCGCGTCAGGTGCCGTGGCGTCGACGGTCGCCTCGCTCGACTGTGGCTTGGGCACGATGAGGGGCCGCCACTTGGCGGCGGGGGCGAGCACGCCGAAGTAGCGCACCGTGTGAAACCGGGGCGCTGGCACGAGCGCGACCAGGCGGCAGAGCAGCGACAGCGGGTCAAGGTCGACCGCGACGGTGCCGTCACTGAACGGCTTCTTCAGAGCGATGCGCACGAGCCCATCGGGGCCGGGTAGGAGCCGCTCGCTCGCCAGCGGCGGGCGCAAAATGTACTTCAGCAGCGCTTCCCGTCCCTGCTCGTCGGCCGGTCCGGCGCGTGTCGCGGCGTGCAAGCTGAAGCCGGCTTCGCGCACCGAAAGTGGCGCGTCGATGACCACGCCGGGACGGCCGGCGAAGGCGATTTCGAGCGGCTTGCGGCGTAGCTCGGGGCCAGCAGGCGCGAGGCCGGAGACTGCTGCGGCGGCGAGCTGCGCCAAAGCCGGGTCGCGCTCGACGAGCTCTTCGGAGACACACAGCACGTCGCTGTCAGCCTCCGAGTCGAGGGTGATGACGCCCCTGCGCTCGAGGTAACGCAGGATGCGGGCGCGAGCGACTTGAAGGGCGTCGGCCGCATCGGTGGTCGACAGACGAGGCAGCGCGCGGAACTCGGGCGTGCCGTCCGGGCCAGGAACGTACACGCCGTCGAGGAAGACCGCATGCAGGTGCGGGTTGAGTTTCAAGTCGGAGGACGCGCGCTGCACGGCCACGACCGCGCCGCTCTGTGCGAACTCGCGCGTGCTGGTGCGCAAGTGGCGCTGGTACCAGCCGAGTACGGAGTCTACGAACAGGTGCGTGACCGCGCCAAGCAGCGGGGCGTCGTAAGCCAATCGCGCGCGAAGTGGGTGCGGCAGCGTGAAGACCCACTGCCGGAGCGGCACCGGCGGCAGCACGTGCTCGGTGAGATTGAGGGCGGTCTGGCACATCTTGCGGCCCAGGCACGAGGGACAGATGCCACGTCCTTTGCAGACAAAGGCTACCAAATGCTGCTCGGGGCACGATTCGCACTTGAGGCGGGCGAAGCCGCGGCAGAGCAGGCCGCAGTCGAGGTAGCCCTCGAGCTCACGGCGCACGAACGGTGGCAGCGCCGCTCCCTCGAAGCCCGCCGCCACCGCCGCGTACAGCGTCTCGACGTTGTCGCGCACGACCGCATAGAGCGTCGTCGTTTCTGGGCGACGGCGCTCGTAGCCGCCGGTGTGTCGAGCGTCGAGCGCAGTTGCGGCAAGCCCCACCCGAGGGGCTCATGAAAACTGCGTGCCAACGGCCGTAGCCAGCGCTACTTGCCGGCGGTGGCACCCTTGGGCACGCCCCACACGTAGATCAGACCTCGTTCGTTCTTTTGAACTTCTGCGATGTCGAATTCCAACGCCGTAAGCCGGCGCGGATCCAGCTTTCCTCGTGACAATTCCACCTCCGTAATGGTGAGCTGTCGCTTGGTGCAGCTTTCCAATTCCACTGCCTTGTCGAACGTTTGGCCCGTCGCGTCTCGAACCCTCGTCAGCACTTTGCGCCGCGGTTCGGTGCCGTCGTACTTCAGCGTGAGCACGAGTCGCCTCGACGCTTGTCGACTGAGATCGAGCGGCTGCGGCCCGAGGTCGATCCGGCGTGCAAAGCGAGCACTACCTACGTGGTCCCACTGGATTCGCCACCACTGTTCCTCACCGTCGTCCGTACAGCCGCCGACTGGGAGCACGGGATTGCCGACCGAAGACAGCATGATCCGCATCACGCTCTCGTCTCCGCCGTGCACCGCCCAGAGGTCCCCCTCGCCCCAGGCAAGGCCGGTGAAGATGCCGCTCGTCTTGAACCCGAGCGTCACGTTGGTCGGATAGGCGATGGACGGTCCCGCGACGAGCTTCTCGCTGCCCCTTTCCGAGCCCAGGATAGGAGTTACAGTTCCCGTGTGAGCGTTGCCGAACCATACCGAGCTGCCACCGGGTTGCAGGCTCCATGAGTTTTCGAATCCCACTTGGAATCCGCTGCCGACGGCCAACTGCGGTCCTTGCGTTGGGTTTGGGCCCGTACGCAGACACGACAACGACGTGCTCTTGACGAGCGTCCACAAGCAGCCGGAACGGCGGTCATACACACTTGCCCCTCCCGGCATGGTCCAGGCTGGGGCCGTTGCCGGCTCTGGCTCGATGACGACGTCGGGGGGGCCGCTCTTCCCTTGCCGCTGCGACGGCTTCTTCGATGCGGGCTTTTCGAATTCGTAGGAGAGAGCCCAATCGGCCTGCCTCGTCGACGGTCGGAATCCGATCAACCCCTTCGGCCCTTCCTCGAACGTGCTCCACAAGAGCTCACCATCCCACGCCAGAAAGCTTGGCTGCTCGACCCCCTGAACACCCGCAAGCGCGCCCTTCCCCGAGAGCTTCACGTGCTGGATATCCGAGGTCGTTCTGGAGATAAAAACCAGGCTTGCGCCACCTGCGTGATCGGCGACCCAGACTCCCTCCAGCGTGGCTGCGAGCGCGAGGGGACGGCCCCCGACTCCGTACGTTTTCTGATGCTGGCCCGTCGTTTCATCAAGGCGCGACACCGTCCCGTCTCCCTGATTCGCAACCCAGACGCTCTTGTCGTAGTACGCGAGTGCTGCTGGCCATTTTCCCACCTTGAACGCACCGGCATAGCGCCCTCCGTACGTCGCGCGAGTCACTTGTCCCGCATCGCGGTTGGCTATCCAGAGGTGATCGCGAGTGCCGAGGACGGCGGAAGGACTTCCGTTACTCGGGAAGCTCAGCAGTGGTACCCGGTAGAGCTGACCATCTTGCAGCACGACGTAGAGGAAGACCCCGTCCGCGGCCAGGCGGCGGGGCGGACTCATATCGGCGGCGAGCTGCCCGGGAAAGAAGCGCATGGACAAGGATTTCTTGTCATCGGCAACAAGCGGCCGGGTCACGATGTCCGAGGTCGGCAGTAGGATCGTCCTCGGCGTCAGTGTGGATTCGCGACGGTCATACGCGAGGAGCCGCCCCGTCACCTTGGAGAAAAGCCATACCGCGCGACCATCGTAAAATACGGAGTCGACGGGCACGCCGGCGTCTCGCGTTTCCACTTTTTCCGAGCTGGGCTCGATTAGATTGAACTGGCTTTCGAGGTGCTGCACCGCCCAGATAGATCCCCCGTCATAGGCAAGCTGAGCGGCGCCGACTGGCAGCTCGACGCTGGTCATCTTGACCTTGCGCGCCCCGGAGTCGCCATCGCGCCTGACGCGGAGTAGATGCGGCCATCGGCGCGATCCCACCCAGACTTCGTCGAGAACGCGGATCAGGTGCGACCCTTTCCAATCGGGCATATCGTCATTGCTCGTGATGAACAGGCTACTCGTCCCTTGCAGTACGCCGTCCGGAGCTCCCCCCCAGGCAAGGCCCGTCAAATCGACGGATACCTTTCCCGGTTCCTTTCTGCCTTTGAGTACGACCACGCCCGACCCATCCGCCGCCATGCCGACGGGGTCACCCTCCATTGGAAACCGTTCGGGCTGGCGCGCGGCCGACAGGACGGTAATCCGCGGAGCGCGCGTTTCGCGCGGCGAGCCCTTGTCCAGGCAAAACAGTCTGCCGTCGGTAAGAACCACGTCGTTGACGGGGCCAGTCTGAAAATACTCGATGGCGTCGGGACGGCTTGGGGCGAATCGCGCGACCTTACCGAGCTCGGGCTCGAGCACGACCCAACAGTAGTTCGTGTCACACAGCACCTGCTCGGCTTTTCCATCGATGGCGATTCGAGTCGCCTTGGCCGTAGCGGATTGAGTGGTCCTTTCGTCCCACGCTCTTGCTTCGGCCGCCGACTTCGCCTTTTCTGCGGCGCTCCTGGCTTTCTCTGCCGCGTCGCGTTCGGAGCGCGCGCGGTTGCCTTGCGCCGTGGCTTCCACGCGAGCAGCCTCTGCTGCTCGCCACTGGAAAATAGCCAGCAGAAGAGAACAAGCTAGGGCGCCTATCACCAGCACCACATTTCGCTTTCGCCGCCGTTCCGCTTGCAATGCGTCGTCCGCCGCGCTCCGCACAAACTCGCGCTCGCGTTCGATCAAGAGAGTTCCGGCCCGCTCGAGCCAGCCCTTGGCTTCGGTGAGCTCGAATCCATGAAGCAGCTGGCTCGGTTTACTCTTGGTTTGACTCGCGCGGGCCATCGTCTCGCGCAGCCATGAGCGCCAGCTCAGAAAAGCGCGCTCCTCCTCGAGCCAGCGGGCAAGGCGCTTCCATGCTCGAAATAGCGCCTCGTGCGCAACGTCGAACGTGCGCTGACCCTCCTGCTCGCCCACGACGACGAGTCGCCGTCGCTCGAACGCCTTGAGGACAGGGGCCGCCTCGGTATGATCCGTTTCGAAGATGGATCGCCGAGTCATCCTGCCCTGGCCGTCCACGGCCACCATGCTGAGAAACGCGCGCCGCAGCGCCGCCTCTGACGGAGCGTGTTTCCTGAGTAGTTCGTCTGCCGCGCGGGCGATGATGCCGTCCAGCCGTCCCAAGGATTGGTAGTCGCGCAATTCGAGCGTCTTCGTCGAGCTCGAGTTCCACAGCTCGCTTAGGGTATCCGCCAGCAACGGGAGACCGAACTCGGTGTCGGAGTCCTGAACCAAAGCGTCGACGAGCTGCGGCTCGACCGAGCCTTCGGCGAGCTGAGCCGGGAATTCGATGGTCTCTCGGAGCTGCTGGCTCGAAATGGCCGAAAGTGAGAACAAGCTCTCGGCGAGGTGCGGCAAATCGCGAAACGGCGCGCTCGATTGGAGCGCATCCAAGAAGTCCACTCGTAGCGTGACCACGATGACGGTGGGCGGCTCATCCTGGACCACGTTGCGTAGCAAGGACAAGAACCGATTGGCCGCGTCGGTCTGCGTCGCGCCGACTTCCGATGCTTCGGGGTCGTTGGGCCGGGTCGCGAACAGATCCTCCAACTGATCGATCAGCACGACGAGCGTGGCTTCACGACGCCCGGCAGCATTTCTCAGATCGTCAGCGCAGCGCGACCAAGAGCCAGCACTGCCTTGCGTCGCGGAGCTCCCTTCGACTTCACTCTCGAAGTTCGCAAGCAGCTCGCGTCTGTCGGACGGAAGGCCGACGCTCGACAAGCTTTCGGCGAGAGCCGCAGACAGCGCGTGCAGGGGCATGGAGCCAGGACGGAACGGCTCGACCAGAACCAAGCGTGAGTCCTGCCGCAGTCGGGGCAAGAGCCCCGCTCGGAGCAGCGACGATTTTCCAACGCCGGATGGACCAAAAAGTACGACCAGTCGAGGGTCCCCGAACTGCGCGGCTCGCGTCACCGCCTCGACAGCGCGCTGGATTTCCTCGTCTCGTCCAAAGAAGAGGCCAGCATTGGCCTCCTCGAACGGAAGCAGGCCCGGGTAGGGTGCCTGCCCGAAGGCCGCGGACCGCGGTGCGATCCCAACGCGCTCGAGACCATGCATCAATTCATGGAAGTCGGCGGAGTTCCGACGGACTTGGATTGCCTGCAATCCGCCCAAGATGCTGGGCAGTGGCGTCTCGTCCAGACAGAGCGGGATCAGCGGCTTGTATCGGTTACGCGCTATGGCGATCTCGGCAAAAACCCAATGGGAGCGCGATGCGGCAGCGCTCCACAGGACGATCACCGCACTCGCCGCCCGGAGGCGATTGTGCAGCGTCTGTTCCCATTCGGCGCCAGCGGCGATGCCGACGTCAGGGTCGGCATCCAGGAAGACGGAATGATGCCCGCACGTGGCCAGCCACGCGCGTAGACTTCGCGCGATGTCCGCGTCTTGCCTCGCGTAGCTAATGAAAATGATGCAGCCCGCGCTGCCAAGGCGTGCGGCTGGCTTGTCGGCGCGCGAGACGATCAGAGAGTGTCTCGGCTCGTTTTCTTCCGAAGCCTGCGTGGCATCTGCGCCGTGGCACGCACCGAACGGCAATCCGCTGCCGCAGGGGCAGGGCTTTTGCCTGTGCGGAGATATCGACACGCTGACACCCTCGTCGCAACAGCCAGCGAATATGCCTCAGCTCCGTTTGGCCAGACAAGCCCCACAGGCGGGTATCCGCATGGTTATTTGTCTTAGCGGCACGTAGGCAATTTAAGCGGGGGTGGGCCAAGATGGCCGTCGCCACTACCCTCCCAAGACCCAGTGAGGCCCCCGGAACGGCGTCGTCACTTCCCGCAAAGCCGCCCCGACCGCAAGACTCGGGCAGCGAGCCGGTCTC
>DATEDZ010000353.1:0-25916 GCA_035281385.1 Polyangiaceae bacterium | reverse complement strand
GAGTCCGAGCCCAGGCCCTGCGCGAGCGCGGCCCCGCCTTTGCCTTGCCCGAAGCCACGACCGAGCCCGCTCCCGCTCCCTCGACCGAACCCTTCCCCGGGGCCGCGCTCGCGCGGGGCCACTTCCACGGATCAAGACTGCTCTGACGCCCCGGCTTGTTGACCAGGCGCGCAGAAACCGGCATAAACGGGCCCAAGCTTGGGCCCATCTTGCCAAAGGAGCGGGGCAGCCCCAGTCTTAGGACTAGACCGATGCGCAACACGATCCGCAAGAAGATCCGCGTCTTCCGCGAGGGAATGTGCGTCACCTTGGACGTTGGAGGCACCGCGTCCTTCAAGCGCCACGCGCCCATGCGCATCGATCTGCCCATCGATCGCGTACTGCGGGGCGACGTTTTCCGTATCGAGAGCGATCTAGGTCGGGTTGTCTCCCGTGAGCGACGACGCGCCGGATAAGCCCGCTCCGGGCTCGCCGGCAGCTGCGGACATGAGCAAGAGTGCGGCAGACGCTGCGGCGATCGAGCGCGTGGAAACGACGCCTCTCGTGGCTGAAAAGCAGCGCGAGCTGCTGGAAGCGGCGCGCCAGGCTGAGCAGAAAGGGATCCTCATGGTGCCGCCGGGGGGCGGGTTGGCAGTGCTACAGGCGACCTACTCGGGGCCGCTACCTCCCCCTGAGATGCTGCGCCAGTATGCGGAGCTGGACCCGACGTTCCCCAAAGAGATGCTGGCCGCTTGGAAGCGCGAAATCAAGCACCGCCACAACACCACGCGGCGGGACCAAGCGCAGATCGAGCGGGATAGCGACAACGAGTGGGCGCTCCGGCGGCAGGGCGTCAACGCGGGGCTGCTCATCGGGTTGGCGGGGCTGCTTGCCGCGTGCGTGTTGGGCCTCAACGATCATCCGGTCACCGCCAGCATCATCGGCGGCATCGACCTGTGCGCACTGGTCACAGTCTTCGTGATGGGGACGCTCAAGCGGGGAAAGCTGGAGGACGACTAAGATGGAAATCATCGTCGTCTCCGCCCTGGAGGGCACGCCGGAGGTCGTGGGGCGCGCCAACCGCCTGCTTGGTGAGCTAGGTCTGCGTCGCGCGGCCAGCAACGTCTACCTGCCGCCGGGCACGTTCATGGGCGTGTGGGTCGTCCCCGAGGCGACTATCGAGGAAATCCGCACAACGCTGGTCTACTCACTCGAGCAGACTGGAGTGACGGTCGTGGGCCTTTTGGTCGCAAGCTTCAATGAACTTGCCTGGCGCGGACCGGCAGTGGTGCCCAACGCCGCGTTCAGTAAGCTAATGGCGCTGGCGGAGGGGACGCCGCCACCGACGCTCGGGGCGCTCGACCCGGAACGGCTCAAGCGTTGAGTTGCAACTGCGCGATACTTTCAAGCGAGCACCGAGAATCCCGGTAAGCGCACCATTCTGAGTACGACATGAAGGGCCATCCAGTTCTATCAGCAGTGCTGATCTGGCTTGGAGCGGTCGTGCCCGTAGCCTTCTTCATGATGTCCGCGTTGCGACACGGCTGGTCCAACGGCGCGTGGATCTTGGCTGGGATCGCTTTTGGGACCCTGGCGGCGGGCATCGTTCTCGTCCGGAGAGGGGGGCTCGGCAGAAACGGTTTGGTCTACGCTATCAGTGACGTGCTGATCGTCATCTTGGGCAACGTCTTCATGGAGTATTGATTGGCCGCATTTGGCGCGTAATTTTCATATGTTAACAACAGGTTAGCCGCCAGCAGCGTCGGATCAACCGCCGAGCCGCTACGCCGCGCCGGGGGGTATCAAGTCCGCTTGTCGATCGGCCGTATCGGCTTGAGCCCGGAGACTTCGCCGTGAGCCTTGCCGCAAACAAGATCAAGCAGCTGCGGTCCGAAGCTCTCGCGCTTGCTCAGAAAGGCAAGTCCCGGCAAGCCTTGGAGAAGCTCGCGAAGCTCGAGTCGCTAGATCCCAAGGAGCCGGATTGGCCACGCCGCGCTGCAGAATGTCATCGGTTGCTCGGCGAGCGCGCGGAATGCATGAACGCCTTGGCACGGGCTGCCGACGGTTATGTGAGCGCGGGTATGGTGGTGAAAGCCATGGCCATCTGCAAGATGATGTTGGCCATCGATCCACAGCACCCAGGCGCGCTCGACTGGATGAGCAAGCTGCAGCGGCCCCTCGGCATGCCAGTCGCGCCGCCTCCGTGTCGTCCGCTGCCAATCGTTCGAACGTCCCAAGCAGGCCCGGCGACGGTAACAAACCCTGAAGCTGCGACCGGCTCCAGGGCAAGTGTCGGGCGGAAGCTAGTGGCAGCTCAAGGGCTCGTGGCGGTGGCTCGCGCTATCGCACGAAAGACCAAACGCACGCAGCGGCGAGAGATGGAGCCTAGCGTCCAAGCTCCTCCCCAGCCTGCGCTCGAGCGCGCGTCGCGAACCAGTGGCGACTGGCAAGTAGTCGACGATGCCGATCTGCTCGGGCCCGAAGCGTCGGCCCCGGCTCCCGTCATCTCGTCGCTGCCGCCGCTGTCCATCGCTGCCGAGCTGCGCAGTTTGGTGCCAAGCTCGCGTTCTTTGCCTGGCGGCACAGGTACCCCATCCGCGCTGTTTCGGCTCGCCATCGACCCCGCGCAGGCGCGAGGAGAGCAGACACTGCGCCAGGCGCGCGAGGTGTTGCCTGCCATTCCGCTATTTTCCGAGATCGATCCTAGCAGTCTCGAAGAATTGATCCGGCAGGGCCGCCTGATACACCTGGGCGCGGGCGAGCTCGTTTACAGGCAAGACGACACGCCCGAGTGCCTCTACGTGGTCGTCAACGGAAGCGTGGCCGTGATCGACCACGCCGCGTCGGACATGGAGCTCTACCGTCTCGGCGAGAACGAGTTTTTCGGCGAAGACGCGCTGATCAGCAACGAGCCTCGTCCCGCAACCGTGCAGGCCGCCGAAGCGTGCGATCTGATCGCGTTCGATCGCCAGGCGATGCGTTATTGCATCTCTCATCATCCGACCTTCGTGCCGATTCTGCTGCGCTTTTTGCGCGGACGCATGATCGAGCAATTGCTGCGTACCAGCCCACTCTTTGTGAGTTTCGATACCGCCCAGCGCCGCGCCCTCAGCCGCAGATTCGAGTTCATCGAAGTAACCGAAGGCGCGCTGCTGATAGAGCAGGGTACGCCCTCCCCGGGGCTGTTCGTCCTGTTGAGCGGCGCCGTCGACGTGACCCGTTCCCAAGGCGAGCGAGAAACCTGGATCGCATCTCTCGAGCGCGGTGGCATGTTCGGCGAGATCTCGCTGCTCGGACGTGTCGGTGCCATTGCCGACGTGCGCTGCGTCGAACCGGGGTTCGCACTGATGCTGCCCGCATCCGAATTCCACGAGGTAATCGCGAGCTATCCTCCACTATTGGAGGTCCTGGAGCGCCTACGCGCCGAACGCGTGTGATGGCTCGTTCTGCATGACCGAGCGCGGGCTCGAGGAAGGCACTACGTCAGGACCTCCAAGAAATGTGAGGCCTGTACCGCTCAGCCAACCGGCCGCGGACGACTAACTCTTCAGGTGCGCGGTGGCAGGAATGTCGGTCGGTAGTGCGTGCGAGGTTACCGGGGTGGGGGGGATCTTATTTCCCCGGGCCTCGCCCGCAGGCGAGGCTGGCGCGGGATCGGTGACGCTTCCGCTCCCGCCACCTGCTTAGTCAGCGTTCACGCGCTGGCTGGTGGGCCGGGTGGATCGAGCTCTCCGTGTGATGCTTCGGCGGCCCGAATCGGGCATCCTTGGTAGCGGCAATGCGAGCAACGCGGCTGGACGGCACAACGCTGCGAGCCGCCATCTGGTTGGCGTCGGCGGTCATGGCGCTGTCCGCTTGTGGACCGCGACCCAAACCTCCAAATGGTTCGTCGAATCCTTCAGCCAGCGCTTCGACACCGCCAGTTCCCACGCTGCTGCCGAGCGTTTCACTGCCCGTCGCACCTCCGGCGGATCTCGGTTTGTGGGCGACGTTCGCCGCCCCGGAAACCGATTTGTTGCGCCTCGCCAAGCTGGCGCCGGTCGTCGCGACGGATGCCACTGACATCGTTCGCGTCTTTCGAGGTGCGCTGGGACCCGGGATTGGCTCCGAGGTGGATCTGTCACGGCCTGCGTTCCTGGCGACGGGTTCGGACGCCGACGAGCGCGTCGCGTTCTCGGTCGCGCTGGCGCGCGCGAATTTCGGCGCGGCGTTGCCAACGAGTCTGCAGCTGACTGCGAAGCGGCCAGGTGTCGAGAACCTGATACTGCGCGACGGACAGGCGCACACCTGGATTGGTGAGAGGGCGGCGTGCGAGGTGCACCGCAGGCCGCCGCCACACGGCTTGCTCGTGTGCGCTCCCGATCGAGCGGGCCTCGATGCTTTCGGGGACTTCGTAGCCGGCGCCGCAGGCAGCGCAGGCCAGCTTCCGGCGCTCTATGTCGAGATGCGCGAAGGGTTCTTGCATAAAACATTCGCGGACGAGCCGGCTTGGTCGCTCGTCACGAGCAGCCTCGGTGCTGGTTTGGAGTCGATGTCCTGGGCCGTCGCCTTGTCGGCGAGCGGTTTGAACGTCGATCAGACCTTTACGTTCGGGGAAACGCACGCGCCGCTTTCTCGCTTGATGGCCGCTCCTCGCCGCGCCAGCAAGCCCGGAGCCCCTGACTTTCGCGAGCTCCCGCCCGACACGCTCGTGGCCATCTCGCTCGCCGGGGCCGAGCCGACCGCCAAGCGGGACGAAAGTGCCAAGCAGGATGCAGGAGCGAGGCCGGAGCTCACACCGCACGAAACCTTCGGCAATCCGGCTGCGCTATTGGCCGTTCTTTCGGATCTCGGGCCCATGGGCGTCGCTTACGGTTTGGATCTGACCGCCGCACAGAAGCGGCTCCAAGATTGGGTCCTGGCAGACGCCAAGAGCGGCGGCGCTGCGCCTCCAGGTCAGTTCGAGCCGGTGCACGATTGGGTCGTGTATCGCGTGGCAGAGTCGCTCGATAAACTGCGGAGCCACCTGGGCGAGCTCGTGCCTGGCGCGGGCAAGATGGTCAAGAAACCGATAGCCGTGGAGCAGGTCAAGCCCGGGCCGAAGCGGAAGCCGGCACTGGAGAGCGTCCCACTGACCCGCGTGGACGCCTTGCCGGGGGGTAGCATGCACGTGGTGAGCCGGGGTGACGACCCCGAAGAGCTCCACGCGTACCTGGTGCCAGTCGGAGGTGCGGCGTTGATCGTGGTGTCGCGCGCTGTGGACTCGGCACGGGCGGCGGCGCGGGGCGCCGTCAAGCATCAGAAGACCAGCGTCTACAGCAGCTATTTCCAGCGCTCCGATGGCGCGGCACTGGCGGGCGCCGGCTTCGCTCGCCCGGAGTTGTTTACGGCGCTGGGACTCAACTACGAATCGAGCTACGCTCGCGAGCGCTCGCTGAAATCATTGCTCGCGCTGGCCAAGGCACCGGAGCGCAGCACGCCTGCAGCTCCGCTCCGCTACCGCATCGAGCAGCTCGACGGCTCCAAGGCGCGGGCGACCTGCTCGGCCTTGCTGCCCACTGCCGCCGCGAACCTGTGGGTGAAGGGCATCGTCAATCTGTTCGGCGGGATCTGAGCGAGCCCCTCGGACCATGCCTCACCGTTCGAACGGATTGAGCACGCAGTTTGCGATGCACTTGTTGTTCATGTCCAGCTTGCGTTGCGCATCGCTGAGCTCGCGATCCAATTTCTGACGGTCCGCGTCGAGCGCCGCCCGCTGCGCCTCCGTGCGCTTGAGCTCTGCCTGGCTCGCCAGGTTCTGCCGGCGTAGTGTCTCGGCGGCGGTGGCCTTGGCTTCGAGGTACTTGGTGACCTCGCGCAGCTTGGTTTCGAGCTCCATCACGTTCTCTTTGGCCTGCTGCTCCGCCCTGCGCGCCTCGTCCGCGAGCATTTCCGCGCTGCGCAGCTTGTCTTGCGCGTCGCTGACCTTTTGCTGAAGTCCGTTGAACTGCTGCTCGGCCTCCTTCGCCTTCCGGATGGCCAGATCCGAAGCCGCGTCCGCCTCGTTTTGCGCTTTGATCGCCGCTGCAGCCTCGGCCTGCAAGATGTTGATTTTCAGCAACTGAAAGATCACGAAAGCCAGAATCACCAGTCCCACGGCGGCCGCGCTCCAGATCCATTTCTTGCGCTCGGCTCGCGCCTTGGCGAGCTTCAGACGCTCCGTCTCACGTAACTCCGCCTCTTTGGTCTCGATGCTGCGCTCGAGGTATTCCGCGGCGATCTCGAATTGCTGCTGGTGCCAAACGGCCAGCTCCCGTCGATACTCTTGCAGCACCGAGTCGCGAGCCGCCTCGTCATCCCGCTTCTCGCGTTCGAGCTGGTGGAAGCGGGCCTTGGCGGCTTCCACGATGGCTTCGGCAGCCTTGTCGAGCACGTGGAAACGGCTTACCCATTCGAGCTTGGGCCCGAACTTGTTCCACCACGACGCTGTATCGGCCAGCAGATGATCGTCCAGCAGCTGCCCCTCTTTGCGTTGCTCGAGCAGCGCCGCATCCATCAAGCGGACGTAGCGCCGTCGATTGAGGTGCTCTTCCTCGATCCAGCCGAGCTGCCCAGAGCCGTCGCCCGCCAACTTGCGCCAGATGCGGAACACGGCTTCGTGCGAGATGTCGATGTCCGCGGACTGTAGTGCTTCGTCGGCTGGCGGCATCAGGAAGCGACAGCTGTCGGCTCGATAGGCGTTGATGACGCGCGTGGCGGCCTCGAAAGGTTCTGTGATCCCGGTAGCTTTGGCCAACTGCACCAGGTTCTCGAACGAAGTTGGCGAGCGCGTGACCTTACCGTCGGCGTTGGTCAGAGTCAGACGCTGGAAGATCAACTTGACCGTTGCTTCGTCCGTCTGGCCTAGGCTTTCCAGGATTTCGTCGCCGTGCCGATCGAGCGCTCCGCGGGCCGTGCCGATCGCTTGGTAGTGCTCGACCTCGATGGTCTCGCGGTCGGCCTCGCCTGTGCGCACCGCGTCCTGCCAGTGCTTCCAGGTCCGCATGATGGCGTGCTGAACCACCGGGAGCGCGTCGCGCAGCTGAGCTGCGTCAGTCAGGATCTGGCGCACCAGGACACCGCTGAAGCGAATACCCAGCCGCCCGGCGGGTGTCGTGATCGCCCGCTCGAGCTGCGCGCGCGTCAAGTTTGGCACCAGGTATTGGCCTGCGTTGAGCGCTTCCGGAAGGTTGGGAAAGACCGTGCAATCTTCCAAGAAGTCGGTGCGCATCGTGATAACGACGTAGATCGGCAGCAGCGCTTCACGCGCCTCGAGCACGAGCTCGACGAAGCTGACGCGCTCTCGGTGCCAGCGCTCGGGCGTCTGCTCCTCCTTGCCCAGTCGAAATAGCTCTTCGAACTGATCGACCACCAAGAGTACGTTGGACTCGCCGCTGGCGGAGACCTTCTTGATGGCGTCCACCAGGCCATGCTTCGAGCCCCGCAGCGTTTTCAGAATCTCGTCGAGGCCGATGCCGTTACCCAATTTCTGAACCGCGTGCGCCAGTGCATTGATGGGGTCCGAGCCCGGTCGCAGCAGCGTCTGCTGCCAACGCTCGTCTGCCCCTTTGAGCAGGCCTCGAGCCAAATCCGGCATCAGGCCTGCGCGCACCAGCGAGGACTTGCCAGAGCCCGAGGAGCCGACCACGGCCAGGAAGCGGTGTTGTTGGAGCCGCTGAACGCACCCGTCGCGCTGCGCTTCACGCCCGAAATACCAGCGCTCTTCCTGCTCGGTGAACGGGCGTAGCCCGGGATACGGACAGGCCAGCTCTTCGACTGGCTTGATCGCCTCCGCGCTGCGAGGCAGCTCCGCCGGCTCGTTCAAAGCCGCTTCGCTCATCCGCGTGCCCTCGCGCCCACGTCGGCGAGGAAGATCGAAAGTGAAGCCAGCTGGATTTGCGGCGCTAGCCACGGATATCGGCCGCTGCCAGCCGGCTGCAAGAACCGGTAAGGCTCGAGCACGCTCGACGCGAGCCTGGCGGCAGGGTTCGGCGCATAGATGGCGATGTACCTTGAAGGGATCGGCCCGTCCGCATCGGCGAGCAGATCGTGGATCGAGCTGCCCTCGCGGTCGACGATCAGGATGGCGCCGTGCGCCGCCGCAAGCACCTTGTCTCGGGTTTGGGTTTGGGTGCGGAGCTGCGTGCCGTCGCCGTCGCCGTATGGGTCCAGCACGCGGAGCGCGCGATCGACGCCGCTATTCGCAGCGCCGTCTGCGGGCGGCGCGCAGAGCGCGGCAATCTCCTTGCGCAAGGTGGTCGCGTGGTTGCGACTTGTTTTCAGGTAGCTCAGAAAGAGCGTCGGTACGCGTTGAGCATCGTCACGTAGCGCCTTGAGGAAACGCAGTGTCTCCGGCAAGAGATGCTCCGGACCGTCACAGAAGTCGAAGACCTCTCCCGACGAGTTGACGCGGGACGCGAAGCCTTGCTGAGCGGCGTCCAAAGGCACACCCACGGGCGGCATGCCGAGCAGACAACGCCGTGGCCCCCGCTGCCACTTGCCGTCGAGCGCGGTGAAGGCAGTGTCGACGCTGCTCGAATAGTCGCTGCCCAGCAGCAATACCGTGAAAAGAGCGCGATCATTGGCAGCGCCGCCCGGCGCGCCAACAGCCCAAACTTTGATGGCGTCGTCTCGGCTGCGCTGGCTCCTCGGCAAGGGCGAGTGCGCGGAAGGCACCACCTCGATGCCTGCTGCTTGCAGGTCGTTGCAGAGTCGTTCGCGCTCGTCTTCTCGACTGTCCGAGGCGAGCAGTAAAACGCGCGGCTTCGGCGCCTGACCGGCCTTGACGAGCGCCAAGAGCTCTTCCGCGAGCGGAGCGACGGCGCGTTCGAAGCGGGGATCGGCTGCGTCGAACACCTCCTTCGTGACCGGGTCGTGAAACTTGTGCCCCAGCATGGTTTGCAGCGGCTCCGGCTGGTCGAGCACGCTCATCGGTTCTTTCTGTACGTTGACCAGGCCGGTCTGGCCGAAGCCGCGATGTTGGACGAAGAACTCGAGCTCCTGTCCGCAGTAGCGCGACCGGTTGTAAGCCGGGCTGGAGATGCAGAGCAGCACCTGGGCCGCTTTCAGCTCGCTCTTGATGCGATCATCGAAGGTTTCGCATTTGCGAATGGCGGGGTCTCTGAACACCCGGAACGCGGCGTCCGGGTCCTTCACCCCGGCCGCCGCTTCCAATCGCTCGTGGAGTGTCTCCACCCAGCGATGAGGAAACCCATTGTCACGATGGCTGTAGCTCAGAAAGACTTCATGCGGCATGACCCAACCCATTGCTGCATTGGAGCGTCACACGAGTCGACGCTAAACCGGAACGATAGCGCGCCTGCAGCTTCGTGAGAACCTGCTTCGAGTCTTAGAACATTTGCCTATTGGGAAGGGGAAGAGGCACGTGCCTCCTCCCCTCAAAAAGCAAAGCTTTTTGAGCGCCTCCCCCTCCACGCGGCGGCTCCGCCGATTTGGACAGCTGGTGTCACACCAGCCTCCCAGCTGCGTCCGGTTGCGGCTTTCCGGGCGCCGCTGGTACGCTGGCGGGCCGTGCCGGATAGCGATCCTCCGCGCTCTCAGCCGCAAGGCATGCGACAGCTCCAGGGCTCCACGATCGTCGTGGCGGATGACGATCGCCTCACTCGCGAGCTACTCGCCGAGACGCTCCGGGCGCACGGCTTCGTAGTGGAGGCGGTGGCTGACGGTCAGGCCGCCGTTGAGCGTGTGGCGCGGGGTGGGGTCGACCTGGTGCTGCTGGACGTGCTGATGCCACGCCTGTCGGGGCTCGAGGCGTGTCGTCTGCTGAAGGGCATGACTCAGGATACTTTCCTTCCCGTGCTGCTGGTGACGGTGAAGACCGACACCGCCAGCCGCGTCGAAGGTCTGAAGATCGGCGCGGACGACTATGTCTCCAAGCCCTTCGACGAACGCGAGCTGACGGCACGCGTCGAAGCCATGCTGCGCATCAAGCGGCTGCATGATCACGTGGTCGAGGCGCGCGCCAGGCTCGAGCAACTCAGCGTGCACGACACGCTGACCTCGCTTTACAACTATCGGTACTTGCACACCCGCCTGACCGAAGAATTCAAGCGCGCCGAGCGCTATCACGATCCTTTGGCCTGCATGGTGATCGACGTCGACCGCCTGCAAACCCACAATGAAGCCCACGGCCGCACGCAGGGCGATGCCATCCTGCGCTTCGTGGCGGACGCCATCCGGCGCAGTGTGCGCGAGGTGGACGTGGTGGCGCGCTTCGGCGGCGACGAGTTCCTGGTGGTCCTGCCCAGCACGCATTTTGCGGGCTCGGTCACGGTTGCAGAGCGTATTTTTCGGGACGTGGTCGAGCGGCCGTTCACCGGTGAGTCGGGGCGCAGCACGCGCATCTCGCTTTCGATAGGGGTGGCGCTCTACCCCTCGCGCGACGTGCGCACGAAGGATGCGCTGCTGCGCGCCGCCGACAGCGCGCTTTCGGCGGCCAAGCGCGAGGGTGGGGGACGTATCTGCGTCTTCCAGCAGCAGAATCAGATGTACACGCCGGTTGCCAGTGACGGCCGGGGCTCGAGTCGCCCGAGTCGCACGCGCTCCGATCGTCCGGGCAGCGCTGCGCCGGAGTCACCACCTCGTTCCGAAGGGAAGGGTGATGGGGGGCCGCCGAAGAGGAGCGGCTCATGACGACACTGTCCGCGTCGCGTTCGGGTGAGCTGACCGCGGTGAAGGTGGACGCGGGGCCGCCCAAGGTCCTGGTGGTGGACGATGAGCCGACCTTGCGCCGCAGCCTTTCTCGGCTGCTGCAGAGCCGTGGCTGTGCGGTTTTGACCGCCGACGACGGCGAGCAGGCCATCACGCTTTTGGAGCGCGAGCACATCGACGTGGCGCTGGTCGACCTGATGATGCCCAAGGTGGGCGGTCTGGAATTGCTCGAGCACGTGCGCGACAAGCACGACGGCGTCGAGGTGGTGATGATGACCGCGTTCGGGGACGTCGAGACCGCGGTCAAAGCCGTGCGCGCTGGCGCCTACCACTTCCTGACCAAGCCTTTCCGCTCGAACGACGAAGTGGTGCTGACCGTCACCAAGGCGGCCGAAAGGCGCCGGCTGGTGGATCGCGCCGCGGCTCTCGAAGAGCGGCTGATGCAGATCGAACGCTTCGGTGAGCTGATCGGCAACTCGTCCAGCATGCAGGAGGTGTATCGGTTGGCCGTCGGCGTGGCGCCCACTTCGTCGACGGTGCTGATCCTCGGCGAGTCCGGTACCGGTAAGGAGCTCACGGCGCGCGCTATCCACCAGCATTCGCCGCGACAGGCGCAGCCCTTCGTGGCCGTCAACTGCTCGGCCATCCCGGTGGAGCTCGTGGAAAGCGAGCTGTTCGGTCACGTGCGCGGCGCCTTCACGGGGGCCACGGCGACGCGCGCAGGGCTCTTCGAAACTGCGGATCGCGGTACGTTGTTCCTGGACGAGGTCGGCGACCTCCCGCCACTGGCGCAGGTCAAGTTGCTGCGCGCGCTGCAAGAGGGCGAGGTCAAGCGCGTCGGCTCCAACGACACCAAGACGGTGGACGTACGAGTGGTCGCGGCCACCAACGTGGACCTCACCAGTCGCATCACTGCCGGCAAGTTTCGCGAAGATCTCTACTATCGTCTGAATGTCGTGCCGATCTCGCTGCCCGCGCTGCGCGAGCGGCGCGAGGACATCCCACTGCTGGCCCACCATTTCTTGAAGAAGTACGCCGCGCGCAGCAATAGTGGCGTAAGTAAGATCTCGAGTGAGGCGATGCGCCTCCTGCAAGCGCAGAGCTGGAAGGGCAACGTGCGCGAGCTCGAAAACGCGATTGAGCACGCCATCGTATTCTGCAAGGACGACACGCTCCAGCCCGGCGACCTGCCCTTCGCGCGGGGCCGCAACGGTGGCTACCACGAGGGTGGGAGCTCTCCGGTCCTGATGCTGGAAGGGCTCGACTTGCCTTACCGCGATGCTAAAGAGCAGGCCCTGACCGCTTTCGAGCACGCCTATTTTTCGGCACTTTTGCAGCAGACGGGGGGCAATGTTTCGGAGGCAGCCCGCAAGGCCGGCCTAGATCGGTCGAATTTTAGGCGCGCGGTGAAGCGGGCGGGGTTAAAAACTCGAGACGACGACTGAGCCGATGTCCGAAAGGGTTCGTTTCTCCGGACGCCCCGTGGCGAGCGCCTCGGGGCGCCCGAGCGCGCTCGCCGGCCTTTTGGTGTGTGGCGTGGCCAGCGCTCAAGTGCCGGTGGCAGCCGAGGCGCCAGCTGCGTCGAGCGCTGCGGAGGAGGCGATGCCGAGCGCGGCGACCGACCCGGAGCCACGGCGCCCGCTGACTTCGACCAACCTGACCGGCTACTCTCTGGAGCGCTGCATCGCGCTCACGCTGAAGAACTACCCGCGCGTCCACGAAGCCCGAGCGCGACTGCAGTATCGGCGCGAGCAGCAGATCCAATCGTGGACACAGCCGTACAGCGAGCTCACCGTGACCGGTGGTTTGGCGCTGGTGCCGGAAGTGCACGGAACCACGCTGTACAGCCCGGATAGCGACACCGAGTTCAGTAGGGCAAACCAGTTCACGGGTCTGGCCTGGAACATCGGCATCGACGGCGTGGTGCCGCTCTGGACCTTCGGCAAGATCACCAATCTGTGGGACGCCTCGGCGGCTCAGGTCCGGGTCGCGGAGCAAGACGTCGAAAAGGAAAAAAACGCCATCACGCTCGATGTGCGGCGCGCTTATTACGGCGTGCAGCTGGCGCGCGACGCCATCGCGCTGATGCGAGACGCCGAAACCCAGGTCGACAAGTACCTGCGCAGCGTCGAAAAGAAGGTTCAGAGTGGCGACGGCGATCAGGTCACGCTCTACAAGCTGCAGATCAACCGCGCGGAGCTGACCGCGCGTCACAGCGAGGCCCGCCAGAAAGAAGCGGTAGCCCTGGCTAGCCTCAGGTTCTTGACCGGTGTGCAGGGAAAGATGCAGCTCCCGGAGCAGCCGCTGACCCGCGTGCGGCATGGGCTCGGGCCACTCGCGACGTATTTGGGCGCCGCGCGGCTGCACCGCCCGGAGATCAACATGGCGCGCGCTGGTCTTCAGGCGCGCGAGGCTCAAGTGCGTTTGGAGCGGGCTCGCTACTTTCCGGACATCGGCTTGGGACTGTCGGCACGCTGGGCCAAGGCGCCGGGCATCACCGATCAAACCAATCCGTTCGTGCGCGACACCATCAACGCTCTGTCGTACGGGGCGGCGCTGGTGCTGCGCTACAAGCTCGACTTCTTGCCGCAGTCGGCGCGCGTCGCGCAAGCGCAGGCGCAGCTCGAGGAGCTTCGCGCCACCGAACGCTACGCGCTCGGTGGCGTCGCGGTCGAAGTCGAGAGCGCCTATCGGGAGGCGGAGGACGCCGAACGCCGGCTGGTCGCCTATTCGGAAGCTGCTGGCTACGCGAAGAAGTGGCTGATCCTGGTGCAACAGGGCGTCGATGTCGGTACGAACGACGAAGAGGACATCGTCGACCCGGCCAAGGAGTGGGCGCTCAAGCGCTTTGCGGTGATGTCGGCGACATTCGACTACAACATCGCCGTTGGCAAGCTCGCACAGGTTACGGGTTGGGAGGCGGTGGCGTCGAGCAAGTGAGGGGTCAAGGGGTTGAGGGGTCAAGGGACGAGGCGTCGTACATTGGCTGCTCAATGCGAGCTCGCGCACAGCGCGAGCCACGATCACCTCAACCGACCTTGGCACGATCAGATCACGATCGAAATGGAGGAGAGGTTTGAACAAACCCGGCGAGGCTGGGCGCCGATCGCGGATCAGGTTGCGAGGGACGGCGAACGCAATATGCGAAGGGCGGAGGAGAACAAACCCCTACCGGCCGGGCGCCGATCGCGTTTCATGTCGAGAAGGTCGCGAGACGCACTGGGCGGAGCGCGGAGGAGAACAAGACCTAATCGTCGTTCGACGCCGCTTCGTCGCTTTCCGACTCGCCCTCGTCGTCCGAGCCCGACGACTCCTCGGCCAAATCAGTCAAATCGTCGAGCTCGTGATTGGCGGCTGCGCCACGCGAGACGAGCGTGCTCTGAGTCGGAGCCGGCGCTGATTCCGCCGCCGGAGCGCTGCTGGGCCGAGTTTGTTCGTACTCGTCGAAGCGCTTTTCGATGCTGAGCAGCGCATTGAGGATCGAATCGCTGACCATCTGCAAGATGATCGGAAGCTGTCCCTTGAGCGCCTCGTAGTAGCGCTGGCGCTCAGTGGAATGAATGATGGCCGGCGGGTAACCAGCGCGCATGAGCAGGGCGTTCATGAGCAAGCGCGCCACCTTGCCGCTGTCGTTCGGGAACGGAAAAACGCGCACCAAGTCGTAATGCACACGCGACGCGATGCGGATCGGGCTCTTGAGCTTTTTGGGCTCGGGCCCATTCAGCCAATCGATCACCTGCCTGACGCGGTAGGCGATCTTGTCGGGCGCAGCGTACTCATGGAAGTACAGCCGATGTTGCGGGATGTCCTTGCGGTACTTGACCGACTTCACGTCACCCTCGTCGGGGTGCAGGATCACGTACAGCTTCTTGATCGTATCGACGGTGATCGGGATGCGCTTGCGCTCGGCCAGCTCGCGCACGTACTCGATGGCCTGGCGATGCCGACGAATCTCCTCGCACACCGGCTGCATGCCGTCGGGCACGGTGCCCACCGAGGGATCGGTGGCAGTCTTGAGCTCCTGATAGGTGTAGACGACGCCTTCCAGCGCGCTGTCGTGATACACCCAAGACATGTCGAAGCTCTCGCGATACTCGCGGCGGAACTCCGCGTCGGTATTGCCGAGCCGCACCAGGATCTTCGCGTAACGCTCCTCGATAGGTAGGCTGGGCGCGATCGGGGTTGGGGGCGGCGCGACCGTCCGCGCCGGTTCCGGTTCCGGTGGGATCTGCCCGGGCTCGAGCGAACGAACGCCGACCAGCTTCTGCTGACCGCTGGGCGTGTCGAGCCGGCGCGTGGTGCCCGACTGATTGGGGATGGCGTCAGGTCGGTAGACGCGCGTGCTGGCGCCGCGGCTCAAGTCGCGCGCAGCGCGCTTCGAGGCGCGCGCCACCTTGCCCTCCAGTGCTCGCCTGGCTGCTTCCTTCTCGGCGCGGATGCGCTCGCGCTCCGCTTCCTTGGCGCGCCGGTAGGCTTCGCGCTCGGCTTCGCGCTTGGCGCGCTCCTCCTCCTTGAGCCGGCGAGCCGCTTCACGCTCTGCCTCGCGCTCGGCGATCTTGCGCGCGCGCTCAGCTTCTTTTTCGCGCTTCTTGCGGTCGCGCTCGGCGATGCGCTCCTTTTCCTTGGCGACGCGGACGGCCTCGCGCTGCTTTGCTTGGCGCGTCTTTTCGGCTTCGCGCTCCTTCGCCTGGCGCGCGGCCTCGCGGGCCTTCTCCTTCCTGTCGCGCTCCTTGGCCTTGGCCTTCGCTACCGCTTCGCGCTCGCGCTCCTTCTTGTCCCGGGCGCGCTCTTTGGCTTTGGCGGCGGCTTCGCGCTCGCGCTCGCGTCGCGCCGCCTCTTTGGCCCGGTTCGCTGCCTTGCGCTCCTTCTGAAGTCGCGCCTTTTGGGCGGCCTGCTTCTTCTTGAGCTGGGCTTGCTTGGCGCTCAGGGCCCTGTCCTTACCGGACTTGGCTTTCGACTTGGTCTTGGCCAAAGCGGGGGAGCTCTTCAGCTTGCGCTTGGAGGCCTTGGCCGAACGCTTGGCGGGCGACGGGTGGGAACCCTGCTTCTTGCCCTTTTTCCTCTGCTTGGCTTGCGCCTTTCGCTTAGCAGGCCGGCCTTTAGAGCTCTTTTTGCCCTTTTTTTGGGGGCGCGATTTGGATCGAAGCGACATTTCCAGCCGAAAGATGAGACGAACCCCGCCCGAGATGCGCGTCAGGCACAAACCTCTACGTGTCCGGTCTCGCCATAACCCGAAGTGGGGAGGTGTGGCAGCAGGACCGGGGTCCCGGGGCTTTTAAGCCCTGCGCAACCTAGTCGCGCGCCACCAATTGAGTCAAGCCGGACATGAGCCGGGTCGGCCGCTCAGACTGAAATGGGCCAGCGGGCCAGTCCGTCTTTCGCAAAGCCGGGGGCTCGAGCCGCAGCTCTGGCCTTGTTGGGGGAGTCAGTGAGGAGTCAGCAGGGTCCAATAGGCAGGGTAGCGTTCGCTCCCGACCAGGGGGGCGCCACGCTGCGTGAGGATCTCGACGCCGCCGCTCGTGACGAGCACGGTGTGCTCGAACTGGGCGGAAAGCGAGCCGTCTTTGGTGACCGCGGTCCAGTCGTCGTCGAGCACCTCGACCTCGTGCTCGCCGATGTTGATCATGGGCTCGATCGTGAAGGTCATCCCGGGCTTGAGCCGATTGCCCTTGCCCCATTGGCCATAGTGCTTCACTTGCGGCTCGTCGTGGAACTTGCGACCGATGCCGTGGCCGACGAAGTCGCGCACGACCGAACAGCCCTGTCTCTCGGCAAATTCCTGGATTGCCGCGCCGATATCTCCCAGCCGAGCACCCGGCTTGACCTGGGCAACACCGAGCTCCAGCGACCTGCGCGCCACCTCGACGACCTTTTTGGCCTCGGCGCTGGGCTCGCCAATGTAGAACGTCGCGGACGTGTCGCCGTGGAAGCCTTTGTAGAGGTGCGTTACGTCCACGTTGATGATGTCGCCGTCTTGGAGCACCCGATTCGGGCTCGGGATACCATGGCAGACCACCTCGTTGATCGAGGTGCAGACGCTCTTGGGGAAACCCCGGTAGTTGAGGGGCGCCGGACGGGCACCGAGCCGTAGGGTGTCGGCGTGGACGAAATCGTTGATTTCTTGGGTCGTGACGCCGGGCCGCAGCATAGGGCCGACCCGTTCGAGGGTGCCGGCCGCCATGCGCCCCACTTCGCGCATGAGCGCAATCTCACGCTCGCCCTTGATCTCCACGGACCGGTTACGAGAGTACATATCCATTGCTCGTGGGGCTCTCCTGCTCGTGCTCTCCCTACCTTATTAGAGGCCGAGCTGCCACAAGCGGGGACTGGGCCCCGCGACCCCACGAGACAGCGGGGTCGGGGTCCCGCTACCTACACGAGCGCGGCCCCAGGCCCGAGAGAGCCTTGAGCCCGTCAAAGCTCGGATGTTACGTTGCCGGCTCTCGCGGGATCCGGAGAAATCATGAAGCTCAAACTCATCGCCATGCTTGCTGTCACCAGCCTTGCAGCTCTTTCGTGCAAAGCCCACGAAGGAGCGGAGGCCGAACCCGAAGTCCCGTCCGGTGACGGTGCTGGCTCGAGTGATAGCTCAGGCGATAGCTCGTCTGCCAGCTCGGGCGATCCGCTCACGCAAGGGGACGCCGCAGAAAAGGACGCGTCTGGGCGGCCGAAGGACGACGAGCCGTCGCGGAGTAGTGGTGACGACAAGGCAAAGGACGACAAGGCAAAGGACGACAAGGGCGCCACGGTTGCCAAGGGAGCAGCGGTATCCAAGGGCATTCCGATGCCCGTTTTCCCGGGTCTCAAGTTCGGGATGAGCCTCGAGCAGATCGCCAAGCTCAACGACAAAGACATCGACGCCGAGTACAAGGGGAGGTTCCTGGCCGCGAGTCCCACGCAGACGCTCGCCATCGAGAATGAGGTGCGCGACAAGAAGGCTGTCTTCCGTCGCAGCCGCATCGAGTTCCTCGATACCCCGACCGGCATTGACCAATCCGCGCTCAAGGGCGAATACACCTACGGCAACCAGGAGAGCTTGGCCCGCATGCTTGCTCGCACGCGCGAGGACGGCAAGGAGCTGCCGGCGCGCAACTTCTTCTTCTTCGGCGACAAGCTGTGGAAGGTGTACGAGGAGTACAAGCTCGGTCCCCAGTCGAACCTGGGTGAGAACTTCGAACGGGCCGTGGCTAAGCTGACCAAGGTCTTCGGCGGTCCCCCGCAGAAGGTGCGTGCTGATTTCAAGAAGGGTCAGAGCTTCGACGAGGCGGTGTGGCGCGACGGGGAGAAGGTGATTCGCGCCATCGACCGCGGCGACACGCTGGGCATGGTCTTCGTGGACAAGAACGTCCAAGATAATCTTGCCAAGTACCGCACGCGGCAGCTCGAGGATCAGCACGCGCTCGACAAGGACGTGAAGAACGCGACCGCCAATCCTCCGACTCAGGTGTCGGGTCCACCCAAGGACGAGAAAGCGAAGCAAAAGCCGAAGAAGTAACGCGCCGGTTTTCGTGTCGCTCGGGCCCAGCCTCGCTTCAGCGCTACCGTTCAGGAGGTCACGCGCTGGGCCCCGCTGGGAACGAGTGGCCCGGTGGTGACCGTGAGGTACGCACCGGGCACGGTCGCGGCGATCAGGGGCTCCAGCACGCGGCGCCGGGCCAGCGTGTTGCCCGGACAGCCCGAAAAGCGACCCGAAAGGTGCAGGAAAATCCCCGAATCGTCCGCGGAAACCAGGTAGAGCTCTCCTCCGTCGGCCGTCACCAGGGGCAGAAGGACCTCTCGGACCACGCGGACGAGCTCGTCCTTGGGAGTCGCCATCAGGGAATATTCGACGCTAACACGCGGCTCGACCGGGCCGAAAGCTTCCTAGGAGGACAAGGCACTAGGATTCGTCACATTGCGCTGACGAGAGAACGCAGCGGGACCCCTACAGCTCGCTGGATATTAGCTAATATTGACTAATATTCGGCACGCGAGGGCTGAAAAACCTGGGTCATTGGAGTTCGATGCTCGCACCCCAAGCCAGATGGTGCGGCACCGGGCCCTCCTCGAACCGGCACGAATCCTGGGGTTGCACGGAAAGTATTAACTAATGTTAGCTAATACGCGTGCTCGCGTGCCTACCGGGGCGGCGGCACGATGTGACGAATCATGAGGCGCGTGCCGCCCCACCAGGAAGGGGCTAGAACGCCGAGCGGCCAAGCCGGCGTTCTAGCTGGGACCGCCGGCCGGGCCTGATTTTTGGGGCTGGTCAGGCGACTTGGTCGTGCTAACTTCCGCGCCGCTTTTAGAGGATTCATGGCTGTTCACATTCGTCTCTCCCGCTACGGCACCAACAAGGCGCCGTTCTATCGCATCGTCGTGACCGATCACCGCGCCCCGCGTGACGGGCGTCACATCGAGAGCATCGGCACGTTCGATCCGAAGGGACCGCTGACCTTGGACCGGGTCCGCCTCGAGTTCTGGACCCAGCGCGGCGCACAGCCCTCGCATACGCTGACCCAGCTGCTGAAGAAGCATCCGGCTCAGCCGGCGGCGAGCTGAGCCCTCCGGCTCGGCCGAGCAAGTCATGGCGCTCAAGCAACTGGTTCAGACCTTGGCTGAAGCGCTCGTGGACGACCCCGCGAGCGTGGAGGTGGCGGAGATCGAGGGTGACAACAACATCGTCCTCGAGCTGCGTGTCGCGAAGAACGACATCGGCAAGGTGATCGGCAAAGACGGCCGCACCGCACAGTCGCTCCGCACCATCGTGTCTGCGGCGTCGATCAAGATCGGCCGCCGCGCCCACCTCGACATCATCGATTGACCGCGTCCGCCGCGGCCGGCGACTTGCTCTTGATCGGTCGCGTGGCGCGCGCGCACGGCTTGCAAGGCGCGCTGCGCATCGAGCTCCATTTCGCCGGCAGCGACGCGCTGGAGCACGTTTCGGAGCTGTGGCTGTCGGAGCGCGCCGAGGACACAGCCGGCGCGGTCTGCCATCCCATCGCATGGGCGCGAGCCGTGCCGAAGGCGTATTTGGTGAAGCTCGAAGGGGTGAGCGAGCGCAATGGCGCGGACGCCCTGCGCGGCAAGGCGGTGTGGGTGGCACGCGCCGCGCTGCCTGCGGCCGATCCGTCCGAATACTACCTGGTGGATCTGATCGGTGCGCGCGTGGTTGGTCCGGAGGTCGAGGTCGGCACCGTGAGCGAGGTGGTGACCCATCCCAGCGTGGACGTGCTCGTGATCCGCACGCCAGACGGGCGCATGCTCGAGCAACCGCTGGTGCCCGATTGGATCAAGCGTGTTTCGGTAGAGGAGCGGCTGGTGGAGCTTTCGTCTCTGGAAGGCCTGATAGGCTAGGGCCCACCGTCGATGCAGATCGCCATCGTCACGTTATTTCCGGAGCTGTTCGCGCCTTTTTTCGCGACCAGCTTGATGGGGCGTGCGGTCGAGAGCGGCGTGGTCAAGCTGCACTACGAGGATCTGCGCCCGCACGGTCTGGGCAAGCACTTGAGCGTCGATGATACGCCTTATGGGGGCGGCTCCGGGATGGTCATGCGCGCCGATTGCACGGTGGCCGCCATGGATGCCGCGTGCGCGGCCCTGGCGTCCGCGCAGCCGGTCCGGCGCATCCTGCTCACGCCGCAGGGCAAGCGCTTCGCTCAGGCTGACGCGCGACGCTTGGCCGAGCTGCCGCAGCTGTGCCTGGTCTGCGGGCGTTACGAGGGCTTCGACGAGCGGGTGCGGCCGTTCGTCGACGAGGAGCTGTCGCTCGGCGATTTCGTGGTCACGGGCGGCGAGGTGCCGGCCATGTGCCTGCTCGAGGCGGTGATCCGGCTCTTGCCCGGCGTGCTCGGCAATGACGATTCTGCTCGCGAGGAGTCGTTCAGCGAGGCATGTCAAGGTTTGCTCGAGTATCCGCAATACACGCGGCCACTGTCGTTTCGCGGCCTGGAGGTGCCCGAGGTGCTGCGCAGCGGCGATCACGCGCGTATCCGGCAGTACCGTGAGGAGCAGGCGCGGCTGCGCAGTGCCGAGCGCCGGCCGGATCTGGTGGCCGAGCGCGCTCCCGAGCCGCGCTCGCGCAAGGCTGGTCGATGAGGCGCGTCTCGGCGGTGCTGATCCACCATCCGATCCTGGATCGCGAGCGCGCGGTCGTGACCGGCGCGATCACCAATCTGGACCTGCACGACATCAGCCGCAGCGCGCACACCTATGGGCTTTCGGCCTACTACATCGCTCATCCCATCGCGGCGCAGCGCGAGCTGGCGGCGCGGGTTCGAGAGCACTGGCTCACTGGCTCCGGCTCGCGACGCATTCCCGATAGGGTGCCGCCGATGCGCGATCTGCGGATTGTCAGCTCGCTCGACGATGCTCTGGCCGACTCGGGGCCCGGCACCGAGCTATGGGTGACGAGCGCCAACGCTTCCGGTCAGTGCTTGGGGCACGGCGAGGCGCGCGCATGTCTGAAGCAGGATGGGCCGCCGGTGCTGATCGTATTCGGTACCGGATGGGGCTTGGCGGACGAGGTGATGCAGCGCGCGACGCAGATGCTGGCGCCCATCCGCTCACCACGCGAGGACGGCTTCAATCACCTGAGCGTGCGCGCCGCTGCGGCGATCATTTTCGATCGGCTGCTGGGTCCGCGCTGAGCGCCAGGATTTCGGGCGCGCGGCGCCGGCCCAGCCACTCGATGAGCGGCGGCTCGATCACCAGCCCGCCCGGGCGAGCCGCCCGAAGCTCGACCAGCGCGAGCCGAGCAGGCTCGCTGACTCGCGCCTGCACCAGACGCAAGCGCTTGGGAACGAGCCCGGCCGCTGTTGCCAGCGCAAACAGCTCGGTCAACTGCGGCGCAGGGTAGCAAAACAGAGCGCGGCCACTCTTGCGAGCGAGCGCGCCGGCGGCAGTCTTCAAGAAGGGCAAGAGCTCCCCGCTGCGGGCCACCGCGCGGGCCGCGTTCTTGGCTGGGCGGTGACTGCGTGCCGGGTAATAGGGAGGGTTACAGAGCACCAGGGCGGCGCCCGTCTCGCGCAGCTTCTGAGTCGCGACGTCGAGCTGTTTGACCTCACCCGGAAGGCTCGAGCGCTGCAGATTCAGGCGTGCCAGCTCGGCGAGTCGTTCGTCGGCTTCGACCAACAGCGCGCGCTTGGCGATGCCGCGCGCCATAGCGAGCAGGCCGAGAGCTCCGACGCCCGCGCCCAGGTCAATCACGCGCTCGACGCGGCGCTCGCCCGCGAAGCCGACCAGGAGCAGCGAGTCCACGTTGATGCGATAGCCGGAGCGCGGCTGCAGCAGGCGCAGTCGACCGCCCAAGAGCTCGTCGCTGGTGGTCCCGGTCGGGGCAGGCACGTGCGAGACTGTGCCGGCGAGCGGGACGCTTGCCAAGCTCCGCCAGCCGTGACACTGACAGCCGGGATGAACGAGAAAGCGCTGCCGCGGCGCGAGCAGAGCGCCTTGTTGCGGCGCTTGGCCCATTGGGGGGCGCTCGAAGGACCGCAGGCGCTGCTGCGCTTCGGTCCCAGACCCATCGGCGCGGCCTTCGGCCTGGCACTGCCGGATGTGCGGCGCCGCATCGTTTCCAACCTGCGCCGGGTGCACGGCCGGCGCGGCGCGCTGCGCGAGCAGCTCGATGCGCTGAGCACGCTCGCCAACTACGCAGCTTGTTTTGCGGAGGCCATGGCCGCTTCGCGCGAAGGCGCGGCTCCTCGGGTGAAGGTGACCGGTGAGAGCTTGCTCCGCGAGGCGCTCGGTCGAGGCGGTGTGGTGCTCGTCACCGCCCATGTCGGGCCCTGGGAGATGACCGCGCAGCTGCTCGGTCAGGAGCTTTCGGCGGACGTGGTGCTGGTGATGGAGCCGGAGCCGAACGCCGCGGCAGGTGAGCTCCAGGATCGCTGGCGTAGCGAACGCGGGCTACGTATGCTGCACATCGGCGCCCACCCGACCGACGCACTGCCGCTCATCGCACATCTCAAGCAGGGTGGCGTCGTGGCGCTGCAGATGGATCGGCTGCCGCCGAGCGGGCGGGTGCTTTCGGTGACGTTGTTCGGGGAGCCGTTCGAGGTGCCGGAGGGACCGTTCCGGCTCGCCGCGCTGAGCGCGGCTCAGGTGGTACCGGTGTTTTCGCGGCGCACCGGCTTCTTCGAATACGAGCTGGCGGTCGCCGAGCCGATCGGGCTCGGGCGCCGTCCCAAGGCCGACGAGCTGCAGGCGGCGGCGCAGAGCGCCGCCGACGCCATGCAGGGTTTCGTGCAGCAAAGCCCGACCCAGTGGTTTCACTTTCAAGCGCGCTGATGCCGTAGCCAGGTTGGGCACGAGGCCGCGCCCTGGCCCGAGCTACCGGGATACGCTATGACGCGCGGCCCATGCTGCTCCGAGTCGGTCAAAGCCCCTCTGCACTCGCCATCGCGCGGTATGGCAAACACCTGGATCTGCTCGAGGTGCGACTCGATAACGGCGCGCCTCGCCGCCGCACCCTGGAAGCCATGAAGAGCGAGTCGCCCGCCGATCTGGTGTTCGCGGTGCTGGTGCCGAAGCGGCTCGCGGCGCTCGAGCAGGACCCGTCGGAAGGGGAGGGTCCCGCGCTGGTCACCAATGTGATCGAGACCGCGCGCTCGCTGTCAGCGCGCTGGCTGGTGCTGCGCACCCCGTCGAGCGCGCGTCCTGGCTCGCGCACACGCGAGCGTCTGGCGCAGCTCATCACGCAGCTCAAGCCCGCGGGCGTGCCCATCGCCTGGGAGCCGAGCGGCCTTCTCGCCGAGGCCGACGCGGAAGCGCAGGCGGCGTCACTTGGCGTGATCCTGGCGCGCGATCCGGCGCGCGATGATCTGCCCGAAGGTCCCATCGCATATGGGCGCATTCAGTCTCTGGGCGCGGGAGGCCGAGTAAGAAGCTCTGCTTTGCAGCGCGCGGCGGATCGCCTAGCCGGCTTCGAAGAGGCTTACGTGGTGCTGGAGGGGGACAATGCCCTGCGCGCGGCCAAGGATCTGCGCGGACTGCTCGGTGTGGAGCGCGGTGCTGCCGCTGGGGACAACGACACCGAGGACGAACAGGACTTCGACGACGAGGAGGACCTCGACGATGAAGACGACGACTTCGAGGACGAAGACTCGTGAGCGTGCGGCTGCGCGCGCTGTCGCGGTCGAACGACCCCCATTGTGACGCTGCTGCTGCTGCCGAGCTGGCGCGCGGCGGGTCGGCCATCGACGCCGTGCTGTCCGGCTACTTCGCAGCGGCCGGTGCCTATCCGGGCGTGCTGCTTGGGCCCGTGACTCTGCTGCTCGGCGGTGTCGGCTCGGGCGACCGCGCTTTCGACGGACGCGTGCGCCAGCCGGGTCGCAACGCCAAGCGCCCGCGGGGCAGCTTGCAGGGCCAGACGCCGCCTCAGGCAGCCCGCGTCGGCGTACCGTGCTCGGTGCCCGCGCTGGCCGTCGCGCTCGGTTACGGCGCGCAGTCGACGCTGGCTCGGCTGGTTCAGCCGGGCGTGACGCTGGCCAAAGAGCGCGGGGCAGAGCGGCGCGCACGGGTGCTTACGCGCGTCGGTGAGGTGGGGGCGCTGGCGCTTTCGGAACCGGAGCTCTCGCTGGCTTTGGTGCGGGCCTTTGGAGCGCCTCATGGCGGCGCGATCACTCCTTCCGACTTTGCGGCGCCCGCGGGGCTGGACGTCGCGGCTCAGCGCCTCGAGCGCGAGCGCACGTTGCTGCTGGTGGCGCCTTGGGCCGCGACCGCATCGAGTAGCTTGCAGCGTGGCGTGGCAGTCTGCGCGGTCGACGTAAGCGGCTTGTTCGCTGCCGCGGTTCTCGAAGCCGAGCCAGCGGGCATACCAGTCGAAGAGCTGGAGCTGGTGGCGCCGCTGGTGGCTTCTCCGACGCTGCGCGGCGTGCCGCGCGTCGCTCCGGGAACGCCGCTGCCGAGCGCAGCACCCATCGCGATCGAGCTCGACGCCAGCGGCGCCCCCGCCGCGGTGTGGTGCACGCCGATGAACGCACAGCCCGGCGCGCACGGCTTCGGCATTCGGCGCCAAAGCACCACACGCACCGTCGAAGCCGTGGACGCCTGACCGAGGCCAGGCGCTCCGTTCAGGCCAACTTGATGCCGTGCTTCTTGGCGTAGGCGAGCAGCCCGACCTTGTCGATCGAACGCAGATCACCGGTCGTCAGCTTCAACGTGACGTGACGGCCCAGCTCGGGCACCCAGAGCCTACGGCGCTGCACGTTCACGTTCTGCCAGCGCTTGGTCTTGATGTTCGAGTGCGAGACGTTCTGGGCTGCCATGCGGCGCTTGCCGGTGATTTCGCTGCGGGCCATGGGAAGGCCGCGGAACGTAGTAGAAGGGCGGCTCAAGTCAAGCCATCAGCCTCGACCGGCCCGGGCCAGCGGCAGCGCGCCGAGCGCTGCGAAACCTTCTACGATGGCCTTGCAAAAGCTACGTATTAAGCCGAATTCATTGGGCTTTTTTGTTAGAAGTAGCTCATCCATATAGAGCTTTCGGTTGAGCTCGATCTGGATGGCATGCATGCCCGCGGCGGGGCGGCCATAGTGCAGCGTGGTATGGCCGCCTCGGTACGGGTCGTCATGGGCCACGCCGAAGTGAAAGCGTGCCGCCACGTCCTCAACCACGTCGATCACGACGCCAGCGGCGGTGGTGCGCTGGCGCGTGCCCGGGACGACGTCCGCGCGCTCCCGGCCCGGATCATCGTGACCGTCGCGGCCACGGCTGGGCATGGAGTGGCCCGAGACCACAATCACGAAGCCGTAGCGATCGAGGCGGTCGCGTACCAGCTCGTCGAGCTTGTCGTGGTACGGCCGGTAGTAGCTGACGAGCCGCCGCTCCAGCTCTGTCTTCGCGAGCGGTCGCGCGATGGCCGCGCGATTGTCGGTCGTCGAGCGCCAGATCAGGCCGTGCGGGCTGGTGCGGCCCGTCGCGGTCTGTACGGTGTCGCGGTCAACATCGTGCTCGGAGCGATTGAGATCGCAGACGTAGCGACTCATGCGCGCGCTGAGCAGGGTGGCGCCACAGTCGGGCGCATCCGCGTAGAGCTCGTCCACGTAGAGGTCCGCGTCGCGGCCGATGGCCTGCGCCGGGGCTACCAGCGTCGAAAGCGTTTCCGCGTCCAGCTCGAGCCCGGCATGCGGCACCTCGACCACGATCGGTACTTCTTTGGCGCGAGGCTCGACTAACGTGAACGACACTACCCGCCCACAATACTAGTGCCCCGCGTCCATTCAAGCGCCGCGGAACGCTAAGCTCTCGGATGGGCCTTACGGTAGGCCTGGCGCACCCGATCTTGCGAAACG
>DATEDZ010000352.1:0-15075 GCA_035281385.1 Polyangiaceae bacterium | reverse complement strand
CGCCGGGGCTGGGCGCAGGCGCGGCGCTTGCGGCCGGCGCGGCTTCCGCGCTCGGCACTGAGGTGAGCTCGGCGGTCGTCTTGCCATCCTCACGGGTTGCGACGAACACGATTCCGGCAACCAGGAACAGTCCGACCCCGAGCAGCGTCAACCACATGGGCGTGGCGGGCTCATCGAGCGGCGTTGCCGCGTGATGGTCGTCGTCGTGATCGTCGTGCTCGCCTTCCGCGTGCTCCGCATCGTGATTGGCGTGGGCGCTCATGGTCGCGCTTTATTTTCGGTTTTCTAGCGGAGGTCAAGCTGATCGCGGCCAGATTCGTGACTTTGCCGCCATACCGGCCTGGATGGGTCGCTTGACCCCTCTCGGGCGGGGGCCTTAGGCTCAGGCACGTACGGCGCGTTTTCCAAAGGCCGCCGTAGCCTGCCGATGGCTACTCCCCAACAGCGCTACAAGGTTCTCGAGAAGGTCGCTGCCGGGGGAATGGCTGAGGTCTATCGAGCCGAGAGCGCGGGTCTCGAGGGGTTCAAGAAGATCGTCGCGATCAAGCGCGTTCTGCCGCACCTCTCTGAGAAGAAGCAGTTCATCGGCATGTTCTTGGATGAGGCGCGCGTCAGCGCCCACCTCTCGCACTCCAACTGCGTGCAGGTGTTCGATATCGGTGTGGGCGACAACACTTACTTCATCGTCATGGAGTACGTGGACGGCTCGGACCTCAAGGGCGTCATCGAGCATCGTCGCAAGCACAATCAGCCCTTCCCGATCGAGGAAGCGTGCCTGATTTGCGTGCGCATTTGCGAGGGCCTGGCCTATGCACACGAGCTCGTCGATAGCAAGGGTGAGAACCTACACATCGTGCACCGCGATATGTCGCCGCCCAACGTGCTGATCACGCGCTTTGGTGAGGTCAAGATCGTGGACTTCGGTCTGGCCAAAGCCAACAGCCAGCTGGAACGCAGTGAGCCCGGTATCATCAAGGGCAAGTTCAGCTACCTTTCGCCAGAAGCCGCCAAGGGCGGCGCGGTCGATGCCCGCACCGATATCTTCGCGGTGGGCATCATCCTCTGGGAGCTGCTCGCCGGTCGTCGCCTGTTCATGGGCGAAAGCGATCTCGAGACCGTGCGTATGGTGCAATCGGCGCGGGTGCCTTCGATCCGGCAAATCAACCCCAAGGTGCCGGTGGAGCTCGAGCGCGTCCTGATGAAGGCGCTGACCGAGGAACCCGACCAACGCTATCCGCGCGCCCGCGACTTCGGCTCGGCGCTCAACGAGCTGCTCTTCAAGCTCGGTCGCAGCGTGTCGTCGTTCGACATCGCGGAGCTGGTCGATCCAATCCGCAAGGAGCGTGAGCACAAGCGCAGGCTTCAGAAGCGCCAGTCGATCATCGGCACGTTGATCGACGAGGCCATGCTCGAGTTCACTTCGATCGACAGCAGCGGCGACCGCAAGTCTTCCACCGGCGCTTCGGTCGTGGGCTCGTTGCCGCTCGAGATCGGCGGCTTCAACGCCCCCAACGACTGGGGGGAGGATCTGGGCAATCTCGGCCTCGCTGCGTCGCGCAAGCGCGAGCAATCCGGCGATGGCTTCGAGATCGGCAATCTGGCCGCGCTCGAGGATGATCCGCTGTCCGGCCGCGTCCGGCGCAGCTCCTCGACGCCGCCCAGTAGCAGCGACGACTCCGAGCCCCCTCCGACCAGCTCGCTACCGCCGCCGGGTCAGCTGTCGTCGCTCGCGCCCGGGGAGGCCGTGCCCGACATGAGGAGCTCCGGCAAGGGCGGCATCGTGGCAGCCCTGGTCGTTTTCGTGCTGCTCGCCGCCGGCGCCGGCGCCTACTTCGGCGGCCTCATTCCGCACTAAAGCCCATCCCGTTGCCGGGATGGGTCTTTAGTATCTTTCCTGCGGGGAGGCACGCGCCTCCCCGCCCCGCTGAAGTGAATTCAGCGGGGGCCCACCCCACGCGGCTCGTCGCGCAGCTCCTCGCGACCTCACCCATCCACAGTAATCGCGTAGGCGTTCTCGTTTGCACACCTAGGCGGGTGTCCTCAGCTGAAGGAGGTGGAACGCGTGTGCAAACAGATCGTGAAGCTCGCTTTCAGCGTCTCTCTCAAGCACAGGATCGGCAGCAGCATACCGAAACCAAGCGTCCCCCACTTCAACTCCACCTGGAAACTGAATTCCCACGTGAGGATAGAGCGCCACCAGCGTCTCGAACGCCCCGCGGATCTCGTTCGGTGATGACGAAGCATCTGGAGCAAGAATATCGAGGTAGGAAAGGATCCTGTTACCTTCAGGAGGAATGACTTCAAGCAGCTGGTCGTAGAGAGTACCGGGATTCTCCTCGGGCAGAAAAGGGGGCCACCCAAGCCAAAAGTATGGGCCATGGCCGTAAATGTAGCTGTTGACCCCATGCCTTCCACGTGGAGAGCGGACGTGTTGCGCAGTGAGGTACATTCTCTATGCCGCCCGCTCGTGCTCAGTAGTGGGAACGCGAACGAAGTCCTTTGAGCCCTCTTCGACTATTCGATCGTCTAGTGCCGGTGGCTCAGGAGTTGGCCGCAGCGCCCTAACCAAGCGTTCGCGTGTTGCTGTTGGTAGCAGTGCTCCCTTCTCTGGCAGAAAGGCCTCACCTAATCCACCATCCTCGTGTTCCTTGGTCGGAAGCGGTGCGACCCAAGCCGCCACTGCGTCGTTGTTCCAGTCGCGTCCGACGATGAGCGACCCTGGAGCAAGCACAACAGCCCGTAGAGACGCTCGCCCTTCAACCAGGGCACGCCAACTGTGCTCTGGAAGGCGACCCAAGAGCCAGAGCGTGCCGTTGTCGTCGGTGTCGATCAGAATCCCGAGGAAGCGCTTCCCGCCTTGATCCTCGATAGTGATCAGCTGTGGGCCATCGAGCTCGTCAAGCACCTCCTCGTGGAGGAGCATAGGAACGTCGACTCTCCTGAGAGCATTGGTGTCAAGCTTCACGCGACCACCTTGAAAAGCGAAGTGGCTCGAGCCAACCATTCTCGGCGGAGCCAAAGGGAGTAGTGATGAGGCTGGGAACCGGTTTGTGCCAGGCAGCCGTGATCTTCGGTCAGGGTTGCGCTCGCAATGAGCTTATCCCGATGCGTCGGGTAGGCCTTCCGTTGTTCGATCGCGTGAGAGAGAGCGTTAACGCACGAGAGGGCCGCTCGTTGGCAGTCCTTACCTTTGCCGCGTCCGAGCTCTAGCCAGCTTTCAAAGTCACTTAGTTGAGGCGGGTCGGTCTTCACGAGACGATAGACTTCTCCCTGCGCCCCAGGTTCCGACGGTGAAGGGCATCCCGACGGGAAATGCTCAGGCCACGTGGGGACATCATCGCTCATCGAAGTCAAAATCGTAGACCCTGGTACTTTGACTGTCAAAGTACCAGGGTCGCCAAGACCGCGAACGCGTCCGCCGTCACCGTCATAAACAGCTGCGCCGTGCGGCGGTCTCGGTGCTCCAGGCACCGCGTGCACTTCTTGGTCCCAACACTCGGATCCGCGTCCGAGCTCCTCGCTCACCCATCCACCCTAATCGCGTAGACGTTCTCGCGCACGAAGCTTGCGCCGCGTTCGACTGGTCCGGGTGCGTCGGCGCGCGCGTCCGTCGTCTCGAGCAGCGTCACGTTCTGCGCTCCGTAAGCGCTTTCCACCTCCGGCGATCCGACCGAGAACGGTGGCCCGCCTTCGGCGTCGAAGTCGAGCGTGAGCAGCAGCACTTTGGATTTGGGCGCCAGCAGCGTGCGCAGGTGCGCGACGTATTTTTGGCGCATTTCTGGGGGGAGCGCGATCAAGGCTGCGCGATCGTAAGCGCCGTCGAAAAAGCCGATCGCGTCGGGCGTGACCGCAAAGAAGTCACCCACCACGATCGTGACCGAGCCATGTCGAAGCTGCAGTAGCCCATCCGCTTCATGTCGCTCGGGGTTCATGCCGCGCTCGGCGAAGAACGCCTGCGCCGCCAGCTCGCTCAGCTCGATGCCCCAGACTTCGTGGCCCTGCACCACCAACCACTCGAGATCCACTGACTTGCCACATAGCGGCACCAGCAGCTTCACGCACTGACCCAGCACGCGCTCGTGGTGCGCGACGAGCGCCGGATTGACGCCCGCGCGATGAAAGCCGATGCGGCCCTCCTGCCAGCGCTCGAGCCAATACTCCGGCTTCACGAGCGCTGACTCCGCACGACTTCAGCTCTCCTTTTCGTTTTCGTTTTCGTTTTCGTTTTCGTTTTCGTCGTCGTCCTCGTCGTCCTCGTCGTCATCATCGTCGTCATCAGGCTCGTGCAGCTCCTCGACATTGAGGTCCTGCGTGGGCCGATCGTGGTGGTGGCTGCCCCCCGCCTTTTCACGGGCCTTGTCGCGATCGCGCTGAAGCTGTGCCAGTCGCTGGAACACGACCGGCTTGGGCGACACCAGCATAGCCATGGTGCGCTGCTCCATCATCGGTCGCTGCTCGATGTTCACCAGGTCCTCGATGGCTTTTTGGATGTCCTGCAGCTGCTGGGCAGCGACCTGCGGGTGCATCATTTCGCGGCCGCGGAAGCGGCACACTACCTTGACCTTGTTGCCCGATTCGATGAAGCGGCGGATGGCGCGGATTTTGACGTTCAGGTCGTGCTCGTCCGTCTTGGGACGGATCTTCACTTCCTTGACCTCCACCACCGTCTGTTTGCGCTTGGCCTCGCGCTGCTTCTTCTTCTCCTCGTACTTGTACTTGCCGAAGTCGAGGATCTTGCAGACCGGCGGCGTGCCCTTGGGGTTCACCTCCACCAGATCGAGCCCCACCTCCTGGGCGCGCTTGAGCGCCTGATCGGTGGGCAGCACACCGAGGTTCGAGCCGTCTTCCGCCACCACCCGTACCTCTGGTACGCGGATGCGATGGTTGATCCGGATCTGGGGACCACGTGTGTCTCTCGAGAATCGTCTTCCGCCGCCGCCAGGTAGTGCCAAGTTGTTCGTCTCTCCTCTAGGTAATGCTGCCTTAGCAGCTTAGTTTTGCGTTCGCGTGACACGCGGAGGCTGCGCTTCTCGGCTCAGCTGCTCCGCGAACTGCGCCACGCTCATGGCCGGCAGATCACCGGCTTCGCGCGAGCGCACCGACACGGTGCCGGCGTCGGCCTCATTGTCGCCGATCACGGCGATGTAGGGCGTACGCATGTTTCGTGCGTTTCTGATTTTGGCGCCGAGCTTGTCGGCACCTACATCGGCCGCAACGCGCAAGCCGCGAGACTTCAGCTCTGCCGTAACCTTGAGCGCGTATTCCGTCTGCTTTTCGCTCACGGTCACCAGCGTCGCCTGCTCGGGAGCCAGCCAGACCGGGAATTTTCCGGCGCAATGCTCGATGTAGATGCCGAAGAAGCGCTCGACCGAACCCAAAATCGCGCGGTGGAGCATGACTGGGCGCTGGCCCGCGCCGTCCGAGCCCACGAACTCGAGCCCGAAGCGCTCTGGCATGGCGTAGTCGAGCTGAATCGTCCCGAGCTGCCAGCTGCGCTTCAGCGCGTCCACGACGTGAAACTCGAGCTTCGGCCCGTAGAACGCACCTTCACCCGGCAGCTTCTCGAACGGCACCTTGCTCTCGATGAGTGCCCGCTCCAGGGCGCCTTCGGCCTTGTCCCATAGCTCGTCCGTCCCCAGCCGGTGCTCGGGCCGCAGCGCCAGCTTCACGCTGATGTTCGTAAAGTCGAAAGCGGCGTAAACCTCGAATAGCAGCCGATTGAAGGCGAGGATCTCGACTTCGAGCTGGTCCGGCGTGCAGAAAATGTGCGCGTCGTCCTGACAGAAGCTGCGTACCCGGGCCAAACCGTGGACCACGCCGGCGCGCTCGTAGCGGTGCAGGCGCCCGAAGTCAGCGACGCGCCAGGGCAGCTCACGGTAGCTCCTGCGCCGCTGCCCGAAGATCAAGCAGTGGCTGGGGCAGTTCATTGGTTTGGCCGCCACCCAATCCATGTCCTTGCGTGGCCTTGCGGCGTTCTCGCCCGTGAGATCGTCGGACGTCACCGGCAAGTACATGTTCTCCAAGAAGTTTGCGAGGTGACCGGAGGTCTCGAACAGCCGCTTGTCGAAGATCTGCGGCGTGATGACCTCTTCGTAGCCGTAGTCCACGTAAAGACTACGGATGTAGTCCACCAGCCGATTGTAGATGCCCGCGCCGCGCGGCAAGAAAAACGGCATGGCCGGTGCGTACTCGTGGAACATGAAAAGCTCGAGCTCCTTGCCGAGCTTGCGGTGATCGCGCGCCTTGGCTTCTTCGAGCAGCTTCAAGTGCTCGCTGAGCTGCTCTTCGGTCGGGAAGGCCGTCCCGTAGATGCGCTGCAGCATCGGATTGCGCTCGTCGCCGCGCCAGTAAGCACCGGCCACGCTCATCAGCTTGACCGCGCCGATCTGGCCGGTGTGGCGCACGTGAGGGCCGCGGCACACGTCGACCCATGTACCGCTCGTCTTGCTTGCGCCGGATGGCGCTCGGGCCCCGTCCGGCCCTGGAGTTGCCAAGCCGTGCCTGTAGAGCGAAATCGTCTCGCCCGCGGGAATCGCGTCGATGATCTCCAGCTTGAACTTCTCGCCCATTTTGTCGAAGAGGGCGTGCGCCTGCTCGCGCGTGACCTCTTCGCGCAAGAACGGGCGCTTCTCCTTGATGATCCGACGCATCTCCTTCTCGATGCTGGCCAGGTCCTTGTCGGTGAAGGGCCCCTCGGGACGGTAAAAGTCGTAGTAAAAGCCGGAATCGATGGCCGGGCCGATCGTGACCTGTGTCCCCGGAAACAGGCGCTGCACCGCGTCCGCCATGACGTGAGCGGCAGAGTGCCGGATCACTTCCAGCGCGGCCGGATCACTCTGCCGGACGGGCGTTACCTGGCTATCCGCGCCGATCGGCGTGTGCAGATCGCAGAGCTTGCCGTCGACCTTCACGGCCACGACATCCGGCGCCGGCTCTCCTTGTCTCTCGAGAAGCTGGCCGGGCGTTAAGCGCTCGGGCCCCGACATGGTCACACGGTCGTCAACCGAGTCGAGTGCCCGAGGGCGGTCTTCGGCGTTAAAACAGTAGCCAGCAGGGCGGAGGCCCCGCGATGCGAGATCGTTGTAGGCGCGGGCAGGATTGAACTGCCGACCCCTACCGTGTCAAGGTAATGCTCTACCACTGAGCTACGCGCCTGTGGGGTCGCGGGCTCGAGCCCGCAAGCAGACTGTTTCTCGCCAAGAATCAGGGGACTCCCACTACAACCCGATCCAAGGGGTGTCAAGGAGGGGCCCGGGTCCGAGTTAAGGTTAAAGTTCGAGGGTGTGGGAGGGGTGGGCGGGGGGTGCGGGGCAGTTCTGTGCTCGCCCTCGCCCCTCACCTCAAACTCTCCCTCGAACCTAACTTTAACCCGCACCCGGGCTCATCCCCCCCGTCGGGTGGAGGGCGGCGTTTTCGCCATGTGAGTCTTGGTTTGCGCGGGTGCCGGATAATGGGTATAGCCGCGGCCCGAGGCGACCCGCCCCCGCCATGTTTTCCCTTCAAAATATTCCGCCTGCTCCAGGCCAAAAGGGGTCTGAGGCCGTGCAGTCCGCGCCGAGCGCGCCTGCCCCGCCGCCGCAGGATCCGGGCATCATGGCGTACCTGCCATTTTTGATCATCGCCTTGATGATCCCGCTCTTGCTCTCACAGCGCTCGCAGTCGAAGAAGCAGGCCGCAGCTGTCGCCGCGCTCGCCAAGGGCGATAGGGTGCTGCTGCAGGGCGGCATGATCGGCAAGCTGGTCGAGGTGGGGGATCGCTACGCCAAGGTCGAGCTATCCCCTGGTGTGAAAGTCGACGTGCTCAAGAACGCGCTTCTCGGCAAGGACACGCCGGAAACCGCAGCTCAGGCCGAGAAGAAGAGGTAGCAAGTGGGGATCGAGCGAGTACTCACCGCTGTGCTCGGCGCGCTGGCGCTGATCCTGCTGCTTTCGGGCCTGGTCAGTAGGGCGCGACGCGCCTCGACCTGGACCGGCGCGCTCGCGGCGGGAGCCGCCGCCTTCGCCGCATATCACGGCGTGTTCTGGGCCATGGTCGTCTTGGCCATGGTGGCGCTCACGTGTGCATTCGTTGCCATCGAGGTCGTCGACTTGAGCTGGCGCCTGCGCTTCTCGATCGCGACATCCATCGCGGGCCTCGGGCTCTTGGCGCTTTGGCCGACCTTGCCGGGCCTTACGAGCGGCAAGATTCCCTGTCCCCAGTACATTCAAGACAAGGTCGCGTTCCGCCTGGTTGCCGGCCTGGATTTGCGCGGCGGCATGCGCCTCGTCTACACCGTGGACGTCGACGAGGCCATCAAGGACAAGCGCGACAGCTACTACGAGGACATGCGTCGCGAGGCGGCCAAGCTCTACGGCCTGCACGAGGGTGACGAGGTACCGACCGACGAGATCTACGCCAAGCTGCGTGAGAAGGTGGAGATCGAGGCCCCGCGCGCGCCGGGCAACGTGATTCGTGTCAACGTCAAGCCCGCCAGCGACCCGAGCAAGCTGGACGAGCGCTTCCTGGATCGCTTCCGCAACGAGCTGGGTTTCACGCGTAGCCCCGACCAGCGCAGCCTCGAGTTCAAGATCAAGACTTCGATCGAGTCCGAGATTCGTGAGCGGGCGGTGGGTCAGGCTAAAGAGATCATCGGACGGCGCATCGACGTGCTCGGCCTGCGAGAGGCGGCGCTATCGACGCGCGACGAAGACATCATCATCGAGGTGCCGGGCGAGGACGAGAAGAGCTTTTCGTCGATTCGCGAGACCATCAGTCAAACGGCGCGCCTCGAGTTCAAGATGCTCGACGACGACACCGACTTTTTCGGCGCCTTGCGCCAGAAGCTTGCACCGGAGTCGCTACCCGAGGGTCTGACCTTCTATCAGGAGACGGTCTCGGCCGGTAAGGACCCCGACGGCGACGTGCGCCAGCGCACGGTGACCTACGCGCAGCTCGAGAAGAAGAAAGACGAGAGCTCGGCCCAAAATCTGCAGCGTTTCCGGGAGTGGACCGCGACGCTGGAAGTGCCGGCCGACCGTGAAATCGGCTTCGAAATCGTACGCCGGACGGTCGACGAGATCACGTTGAAGGAAGAGGAAGTCGGTTACCGGACCTTTTACCTGAAGGCTCGCGCCGAGGTCACCGGCGACCAGGTACGCGACGCGGCCGCGCAGTCCGATCAGGGGACGGGTCAGGGCCTGGGCGGATGGCACGTGGCGCTGACCTTTACCGACGCGGGTGGCAAGGCCTTCGGCAAGATCACCACCGCCAACGTCAAGCGCCGTTTCGCCATCATCCTCGACGGCCGCATCGAGAGCGCGCCGGTCATTCAGACCGCGATCACCGGTGGTCACGCTCAGATCACGATGGGCTCGGGCGACCCCGAGGTTCAGCTTCGCGACGCGCGCAAGCTGGAGCTGGTGCTGCGTTCCGGCGCCCTGCCGGCACCCATCTCGCCCTCGAACGAGCAGCGCATCGGGCCCTCTCTGGGCCGCGATTCGATCACGCTGGCGGTGCAGGGCGCGCTGGGCGGCACGTCGCTGGTGCTGCTGTTCATGCTCATCTACTACCACCGCGCGGGCCTGATCGCGGACCTGGCAGTCGGGCTCAATCTGTTTCTGCAGCTGGCGGTGCTGGCCTCGTTCGGCGCTTCCATGACACTGCCCGGTATCGCCGGCCTCACGCTGACGGTCGGTATGTCGGTCGACAACAACGTCCTGATCAACGAGCGAATACGCGAGGAAATTGCGCTCGGTAAGAGCATGCGGGCCGCAGTCGAGGTCGGCTACCGGCGCGCGCTGGCCGCCATCGTGGACGGCCACATCACCACGTTCATCGCCGGCATCGTGCTGTTCCAGTACGGCACCGGTCCGCTCAAGGGCTTCGCCGTGACGCTGATGGTGGGCCTACTCTGCAACATGTTCACGGGCGTCGTGGTCACCCGCTTGATGTTCGATCTGTGGGTGCGCTGGATCGGCCGAACCGGCCAACTGGATATGGGGTAGCGCGATGCGGCTGTTCAAGGGCGACAAAGTCTATGATTTCATGGCGGTCCGGAAATACTGGATCATCATCAGTCTAACGTTGACGTTCGGCTCGATCGCGCTGCTGCTGTTCGGTAAGCCCAAGCTCGGCACCGACTTCGTCGGTGGTACCGAGGTCGAGATCGCGTTCCAGAAATCGGTCGAACCGGCTTCGATTCGCTCCGCCGTGGAGCGTGCAGGGTTTTCGACCCCGACCGTGATCAAGGTCGATGATGCCAAAAATCCGCACCGTTACCTGATCCGTGTCCACGAGGTTTCGACGATCGCGCCCGAAAAGCAGCGCGAGATCGAAAAGGCTCTGTGCGTCGCGGGCGCGGACCCGGCCTGCACGTCCGCGCGCAAACCGACGGAGATCAAGTTCAGCCCGGGCGGCGACAAGATTGCGCTGCGCTACACCGAGAGCCCCGACCTCGCGTTCGTGAAGGAACGCATTTCGGGCGTCAAGCAGATCGCCCTGCGAGCTGGGGACAACAATCCCATACTGCAGAGCGAGCGCGACAACAAGGTCGAGATCCAGCTGATGAGCAAGGGCGATCAGCTGATGGCAGGCCTGCGCAAGTCACTCGGTGCCTCCGCAGTGCCGGAGACCGCGCTGCGAACCGAATGGATCGGTCCTCGCGCGGGCGCGCAGTTGCGCGACGCCGCCGTGAAGAGCGTCGCGATCTCGATCGTGCTGATCATGGCCTACATCGCGTTCCGCTTCGATCTGCGGTTCGCCCCGGGCTGCGTCGTGGCACTGGTCCACGATGGCGTCGGCACGATTGGCATTTTCGTGCTGCTGGGTAAAGAGATTAACCTGACCACGGTGGCGGCGGCGCTGACCGTCATCGGGTTCTCGGTGAACGACACGGTGGTCGTCTATGATCGTATGCGTGAGAACTTGGGAAGGCTGCGGGGCGCCAGCTTCATCCGGCTGATCAACGTCAGCACGTCCGAAATGCTCGGCCGTACGATCCTCACGGCGTTTACGGTGCTATTCAGTTTGATGGGTCTGTTCGTCTGGGGCACCGGTGACCTCAAGGACTTCGCGCTCGCGCTGACGATTGGTGTGATCCTCGGCATGTACTCGTCAATCTACGTGGCGTTGCCGCTCACCGAGTGGTTCGAGGCTCGCTTTTTCTCGAAGATGGGTACGAAGAGGAAGGCGCCGCCCTCTTCGCGCAACGTGGCGCCGGCCGTCTGAAGCCATGTTCCGCCGCAGGATTCGCCCGACCTGGCGCGGCTGTGTGGCGCGGCGCCCCAAGCCCGCCGGACCTCCGTCTACACCGGCCGTTGACAGGGCGGAAACGGTGCTTACGCTTCCTTCCGTGGCTACGTCTGATTTTTCGGCTCCCGCGCCCGCAAGGCTGCCGCTGGCTCTGAATCAAGAGCTCTGGGATTCGCTCACGCCCACGCAGCAGGCGCTCTTTCTACGGGCGGATCACCTGCTCGACAGCTTCGTGCCAGATCCTGATGCAACGCAGAGCCTCGAAGATTTGGTGGAGAGGAGCGGCGACGACGCCGACGAGGTGCTCTCCGCGCTGCGCCTGCTCGATACGATGGCGCTCGTGTCGGTCGAAGCATCGGATACTGGCCCGGTCTTCTCACTACGCGCGACGCCCGAAGATCACGTGCGCATCAAAGGTCCGGACAACAAGCCGCGCTGGGTCTTCATCGCCAGGCCGGTAGAGCCGCATGAGGTTGATCCGGGTTCTTTGAACTAGGGTCTTGGGGCGGGGCCGGGCGGGGCCGGTCTTTGTTCTCCTCCGCACTCCGCATGGTCCCCTTCGCGACACTTCCGACCTGACGCGTGATAGGCGCCCGGCCTCGCCGAGCTTGTCTCCCCCGCCTCTCCCTCTCGATCGTGATCTGCTCGTGCCAAGGTATGGTTGAGGGTGATCCAGCTCGCGCGCGAGCGCGCTCGCGAGCTTCGCAACGGCACTTCGAGTGTGGAAACACGCAACTAACGTCTGAGTACGGCCGAACAAACCTCACGTAATACATGAGATCTTGGTGGTGGACGAAATTCTTCAAGCATGGTCGAAGGGCTGCGTTGGAAAGCGCGCGCGCCTCCGAGATCGAGCAGACGCTTGACGGATTTCCGCCACCGGCTTCGCTGCGCGCCGAGGCGCTGAGCCGAGCATTGGGCATGAGCGTGACGCTGGCGGGCTGGCTGGATCAGCGGGGTCACCTCGAGCCGGAAGCCACCCGGCGCTACCTGAATCCGCGCCTGGCAGAGCTCACCGCGCCGGATGCGATGTTGGATCGCAAGGCCGCCGCCCAGCGCATCGCCCGCGCGGTTCGCGATGCCGAGCGCATCGTCGTGTTCGGCGACTACGACTGCGACGGCATGACCAGCGCCGCTATCTTCACCGAGGCCCTACGGGCCCTCGGCGGCAACGCGACGCCGGTGCTGGCCAGTCGCTTCGATGGCGGTTACGGGCTTTCGCAGGCGGCCCTCGAGCGTGTGCTGTCCCACGCACCGAAGCTGCTCGTGACCTGCGATTGCGGCTCGTCGGATCACGCCTCCCTGGCGCAGCTCGGGCCGCGCGGCGTCGACGTCGTGGTGGTCGATCACCACCTGGTCCCCGAGCAGCCGCTGCCCGCGCTCGCTTTCCTGAATCCGCACCGCTCGGGCTGCGGTTTTCCGTACAAGGGGCTGGCGTCGTGTGGCCTGGCGCTCTCGGTTTTGGCGGCGGTGCGGGCGGAGCTCGGGCGGGCGCTCGATTTGAGGCCGCTGCTCGATCTCGTAGCGATCGGCACTATCGCGGATGTGGCGCCGCTCGATGGCGACAATCGCGCGCTGGTGCGGGCGGGCCTGAAGGTGCTCGGTGAGGCTCGGCGACCGGGCGTGCGCGCGCTGCTGGAGCTCGCCGAGATTGCGCCGGGCCCGCCGCTCCGGGCGGAAGACGTGGCGTTCCGGCTTGCGCCGCGCCTGAACGCACCGGGACGGCTCGGCGCCCCCGACATCGCAGTCGAGCTGCTGCTCAGCCAGTCTCTCGACGCCGCGCGCGCGTTTGCCGCAGAGATCGAGCAGCGCCAGCTCGAGCGCAGAGCGGTGCAGCAGCAGATGCTGGACGATGCGCTGGCCGAAGTGGAGCGCGAGGGCTTTCGCGAGCGCCCCGCGCTCGTGCTCGGCCGTGAAGGCTGGAATCACGGTATCGTCGGCATCGTGGCGGGAAGGCTGGCCTCCGAGCTGCAGAGGCCGGTGGCGGTCATCGGCTTCGAGCGCGGGATCGGTCGCGGCTCGGTACGCGGGCCGAAGGGGTCGCGCTTGCACGATGCGCTCGCGGCCTGTGCCCCACTGCTGCGGCGTTTCGGCGGGCACCAGGCGGCCGCGGGTCTCGAGGTGGAGCTCGAGCAGCTGGGCACGTTGCGCCGGGCTTTCGAAGCCGCATGCGAAGCGCAGGCTCCGCTTCGGATGTACGATGACGTGCCGCGCACCCGCTTGGCACCCGGCGATAACTTGGCGCGAGTTTTGGCAGATCTGGCGCTGCTCGAGCCGTGCGGCGAGAGCAACCCGACGCCCGCCCTGGCCCTGATGGGTCGAGTCGTCGCGGCGCGTGAGGTGACGGGCGGGCATCTGAAGCTCGAGCTGCTGCTCGAGAGCGGTGAGCGGCTGAGCGCATTCGGAGTCGGCATGGGCAGCCGCGCCGAGGCGCTGACGCAGGCGACCGAAGTGGCCGTCTCGGGCAAGCTGCGCCCCGACCGTTACCGCGGCGGGAGCGCTATCGAGCTGAAGCTCGACAAGATTTGGTAAAGTGGCTCCGATGGCCGCAGCCGAGCCCCAGCCGCTGATCCGTTTCAAGGGCGTGCGCAAGGCGTTCGGGCCGAAGGTCATCTACGCGGGGCTGGATCTGTCGATCAATAGGGGGGAGGTGCTGACGATTTGTGGCGGCTCCGGCGTAGGCAAGAGCGTGATGCTCAAGATGCTGATCGGCCTGCTGAGGGCGGATAAGGGTAGCATCGTGTTCGACGGCAAGGAGGTCACCGAGATGGCGGAGCGGGACCTGGCCGTCGTGCGGCAGCGCATCGCGATGTTGTTTCAGAGCGCGGCGCTGTTCGACTCGCTCAGCGTGGGCGACAACGTCGGCTACGGGCTCGACGAGCATTTCCAACACAAGATGAAACCTGCCGAGCGTAACGAGCGCGTCGCCTGGGCGCTCGGGCTAGTGGGCCTGCCGGGTATCGAGGAGATGCAGCCGTCGGATCTGTCCGGCGGTATGCGCAAACGCGTCGGTTTGGCACGCGCGATTGCGGTAAGGCCCGAGGTGCTCTTGTACGACGAGCCGACCACGGGCCTGGATCCAATCAACACCGCGCGCGTCAATCACCTGATTACGGGGCTTCAGGAAAGGCTGAACATCACCAGCATCGTGGTAACTCACGACATGAAGAGCGCCTTCACGATCAGCGACCGCATCGCGATGGTACACAGCGCGCGGGTCATCGCTTGCGGCACCGTGGAAGAGTTCCGAACCTCGGACGACCAGCGCGTCAGCGACTTCATCGAAGGCCGCGCCCCCGTCAAAGAATCGGTCGAAACTCTGCTCACCTCCTAACCAGCGAGCAAACAGGGAGACGGGGAGATGGGGGCGCCCCCTAGGGTCCTTGAGAAGCGTCGTCCGTGACAGATGAGTCAAGTTTTGCTGAGCTGTCGGGTCCGAGCAGGTTTTCAGGTAGGCCATGCGACCCTTGCGACCTGACCTCAAACGTTCGCCGGCCTCGCCGGTTTTGGTCTCGTGGGTGGCTCCTACTCTCGCCGATCGTGATCTTTCTTCCCAAGACTCACATGTCTCGTCGGGCTGGGGCCCCTGCCCCAGCTAGGCTGACTATTTCGAAGCTGTAATGACTGGCCCTAGAGTCATCGTCGTCGCCAAGCGCACTGCGTATCAGCGGTTCGTCGAGGAGGAGGGCGATCCGCGGGCCAGTTTGCTCGTCAAGCGAGGCGATCCGACCGTCAAGAGCTGGCTGCCGTCGCATGCGGATCACCACCGGACGCTGGAGCTGGTGATCCGTGAGCTGTCGCGCGCGGGGGCGCGGACGCTATTGCTCCGGCGCGCGCACGCCGCC
>DATEDZ010000351.1:0-13191 GCA_035281385.1 Polyangiaceae bacterium | reverse complement strand
GTGGCGCGGGCGGAATGGTTTCGGTCGCGCCTGAGGGTGGAAGTGGTGGCGCAGTCGAGGCGGCAGCAGGCGCGGGCGGCGCTTGCACCGAGCACTGCACCATGAAGAATGCCGGCCAATTTTGCGGCCAGAATCAAGTGACGTGGGTCTGTAACGTCGGGTTCGACTACGAGCTGTTCAATCAGGAGTGCCAGGACGCTGGGACCAGCGCGATTCGATATTGCTGTCCCCCCGAATTCGCGGGCGAGTGTCCCTGATTCTGGGCGCCACTGAGCGCGTGCAGGCCGCGGCCCCCGACCCTGGGCGAGGGGCTTAGATGCGTGATATGGCTTCTGAAAATCGCATTCAGTAGCGCGCCGCTGGAGCAGCGGGTTTGGTCTCGGCGGAAAGCTTTGCTCTTGTCGCTCTTGCAGGGGCGATGTCGAAAGTAGCGGGTCTGACGCAAGCGGGTTGAATTGAGGTGCGAGAAAGGGTTACTCGAAGTGCATGGCTGTCTCCGACTCCGCTCGTCCCCTCCCGCCCCTCAGCGCCCCGCCGATGCGCACGACTAGCGTGAGCGAAGTGCCGCGCTCGGGCTTCGTGCCGCCCGACGTGCCGCGCTTCGACGCGGTGGCGAGCGCGGACTACGAGGCTCGTGCGGCCGGCGGTTTCGCGCCCGAGAGCGCGATCAACGATCAGATCGCCGATCTGGAGCGGTGGGCCCTGGCCAACCTGTCGCGTGATCGTCGGGAGAAGATGCGCTTCTGGGTGCTGCGTGGCATCGCCTTCCTGTGCTCATCGGGAGCCGCGGTCTCGGCGAACTTCACGCTGACCAAGGTGGCCATCGTGCTCGGTAGCTTGGGGGCGCTGGCCATCGCGGTGGACGCCGCCTGGCCGTCTGGCACCACGAAGAATCCGCACCAGCGCGCGGTCCACGATCTGCGCGAGCTGCAGAACACACTCAAGCTGCGCTGGGACAAGGTGCGCCTCGCTCATCCGGATCCGCAAGCTCGCGAGCGCGTCGCGCACGCGCTGGCGCTGCTCGACTCGGTGCAGGCCAAGCGCGAAGAGATTGGCAAGTATCTCGGCAGCGCGGAACCGAGCCCCGGCGTGCGCAAGTAAGGGGCGCGCACGGGCCCTCAGCCTTTCGTGCGCTGGCGCAGGCGATCCAGCGTCATGGCCACCACGATGATAGCGCCCGTCAGGATCTCCTGAATCCAGTTGGGCATGCCGACGTGCGTGCAGCCAGCCTTGATCACGGTGAGCAGCAGCGCGCCGAGCAAGGTTCCGGCGACCGAGCTTTGACCGCCCGAGAGCGAGCCGCCGCCGATCACCACCGCCGCGATGGCCTCGAGCTCGAGCCCCACCGAGTCGGTGGGATCGCCCACCGTCAAGGTCGAGAATTCGAGCACGCCGGCCAGGCCCGCCAAAATCCCGCCTAGCATGTAGATGGTCAGGCGCGTGCGGCCCACCGGCACGCCGCAGAGCCGGGCCGTCAGCTCGTTCGAGCCGACCGCGATGGCGTGGCGGCCGAGCTGCGTGTAGCCGAGCAGCACCGCACAGGCCACGCTGGCGAGCAGCCCCAGCCAGACACCATGAGGCACCAGCCGCTCGCCAGGTAGGATTGCCATCAAGTCATCGATGCCGCGCGCCGGCGCGTCGATTTTCTGCTCGTCGGCCAGACCCTTGGCTAGGCCGCGCAGCGCGCTCATGCTGCCGAGCGTCGCGATGAAGGGCGTGATGCGCAGTCCTACCACCAGCGAACCGTTGAGTAAGCCTGCTACGGCGCCCAGCGTCAGCGCCACGCATACGGTCGCGGCGGGACTCGCACCGGCCTGCAAACACTTGGCGACGACGACCGTCGTCAGCGCGACCGTCGACCCGACCGAGAGATCGATGCCGCCGTGCACGATGATCAGCGCCATCCCCACGGCCGCGATCGATACCACCACGGTCTGGCGCAGCATCGTCACGAGGTTCAAGCTGCGCAGGAACGTGTCCGGCGTCAGGATCGAGAACAATGCGTAGACACAGAGCAGCGCCATCAGGGGCGCCAGCCAGGGCCGCTTGAGCCAGTCGCGCCACACCTTCGGCATCACTGCGCGGAGCCGAGCCACTCCGCGAGCGGTGGTGAGAGCAGCGCCTTCATGTCCGGCTGGTCCATGTTGGCCTTGTCGATGAAAGACGAGCCCGTATCGATGCGGGTCCCGACCTTCTCCTGCTTCAGGTGCTGCACCATCGTCTTGACGGCCAGGTAGCCGATGTTGAAAGGGTTCTGCAGCACCAGGCCGTCGATCTTGCCCGAGCGCACACCTTCGATCAGCTTGCTCGACGAATCGAAGCCGACGAAGCGCAGCTTGCCGGCAAGCCCTGCCTTCTCGAGCGCCAACAGCATGCCGAAGGTGCTCGACTCGTTCGGGCAAAAGACGCCCTGCACCTGCCCCTTGCCGGCGTTATGCGCCAAGAGCAGATTCTCGCTCGCCGAAAAGGCGGTTTCGGTCGTGGCCCCCGCGTACTGGTTGTCGGACGCCAGCTTGATCTCGGGAAACTTGCGAATGCCCTCCAGGAAGCCTTCCTCGCGGTTATGCGTGCTGGCCGAGCCTTCCTGGTAGCGCAGCAGGACCACGTTGCCCTTGCCGCCCAAGAGCGTGCCCAGCTTCTCGCCTGCCAGACGGCCGGCGGCTTTGTTGTCGGTGGCGACGAAACTTACGTGCTCGTTGCCTTTCAGGTCACTGTCGAAGACCACGACCGGCACTCCGGAGCGCACCGCCGCTTTCACCGGCAGCTGCAGCGCGAAGTCGTTCAGCGGGGCGAGCACCATGCCGGCGACGCCCTGCGCGGTGAAGCTCTGGACCAGATCCACCTGGGACTTCAGGTCGTCTTCCTTCAGCGGCCCCTTCCAGACGATCTCGACCTTGAGCTCCTTCGCCGCCTTGGCTGCCCCGGCATGGACTGCCTTCCAGAACTCGTGCGTCGTGCCCTTCGGAACGACTGCGATGCGCAGCGGTTTGTCACCGCTCGGTGGAGCTCCCGATCCTGACGCTCCCGTGCTCTCAGCCTTCTTACAGGCCACCGGCAACGTCGTTAACAGCAAACCCTGGAGTAATTCCCTGCGCAGCACGGCCGCGATGCTAGCACCACTCCGTCTCAGCCTAACCCGCTGACCCCCCAAATCTTGGCGCCCTTGGCGGCTCCTTGGCGGCCTTGGCGATTCTCCGATTCTCGTTCAGTAGGGCGGCGGCGGGGCGAAGCGACCCGGGAACGCGTCAGCCGAATTGCGGCGGTCGATCTCACGCTGGGTCCACGGCCAGCTCGCGCCGCGCTCGTGGAAGATCGCGACGCCGATCACGCCGACGTTGCGATCGTTACCACGCTTGGCGGCATAGGAGTCCTGCACGCGGCCGAAGCGGAAGGCTGCCACCACATCGTCGCTGCGGCGGAAGCCGTCGATCTCGACCGTGGACCAGGGAGCCACCAGGTAGCCGCGCTTCTCGAACGACCCGGCTTGGCCGTCGATCACGTCCAGGCCGTCGACGGTGGCTACCGCCTCGAAGCGCGCGCCCGTCTGATTCTGGATCCGGATGGCGTAGCGGGCGCCGTCGTTGCCCATCACGTAACTACGACCGCCGGCCGAAAACGTGGGCAGGGGCGAGCCGGACTCGTCGACGACTCGAATCGTGACAGCGCCGCGCGCCGCGCTGATGCCGTCGGTGCGGCGGTCCCAATAGGCGGCACCGAGCATGGCGCGCACGCCTGCTTCGTCGTTGTAGAGAAAGCTCGTGGTCGTGAGCGGAGTGTTCCAATCCTGACGCTCGAATGGTGCCGAGGACACACGGCTCTCGCGCGTCTCACCCCACTCGGTGCCGAGGCCGGGGCGCTCCTTCTCGGGCGTGGGCTCGTAGGCGCGATCGGCGGCGGCGCCGGCTGCTTCGCTGCGCGGTGCCGCAGCGGGCGGCGGCGCGGACGCCGACTTTTCGGCGTAGGCGTAGCCTTCCTCGCTCGCCGCGCTTCCTGGCGTCATGGGGCCGCTGCTCATCCTGCCGCTGCTGGCGTCGGGCGAGACCGCCGCGGGCGTGGACTGCCCGCCACCACACGCGATCGCGAGGAGCGCGGTGAGAGCCAGGAAGGGGAGGACGGTGCGGGGGAAGCTTGCGATGCGGGTCATGGCGGGCCTTTCCAAAGTGCGAGTTGCTTTGAAAACGCGCGGCCCGGCGGCGCCTTACAGGGGCGTCGGGCGTCTGCCAGAAAGGCCAATCAGAGCGGACAGTTGGCTACAGAGGCTGGCCGGCGCGATCGGCTTCTACGTAACCGCTGAAACGTGGGCTCGACACATACACGCGCAGCCGCACCTCCTGGCTCTCAGGCAGATTTCGGCGCACTAGCACCAGCTCCACGCTGCCGTGCTCCAGATCCACGCGCCGCAGCGCCTCACGCGTCAGCGCTGGAATCGCTTCGAGCTTCACCTCACTGATGTCGAACACGTTGTCGGCAAGCTGTCCCTTGCCGCGCAGCGTGGCCTGCTCGGCCTCACCCACCTTGCCGTCACGGTAGTGGTATTCGAGGACTGAGCCGGGGTTCGAGCTATCCTCGGCCTGCAGCACGATCTCGCGTGGCCGGATCTCGACGCGCAGCCACTTGCCGTCTGCCTTGCCGCGGAGCGCATTGAAGGCTGGTGTCAAAAGGCCAGCTGAAAACAGCGAAGGTCCGCTCATCTCCTGGCTGGTACTCGACACGGCCTCGCTGCGCGTGTGATTGCCGCGCGACTTCTGCTGGTTGCAGGCCAGAGCCAGCAGCAAAGCCAGTTGCGCCGCGCGTCTCATGCGCTCTGTCCCCCGACACGCTCGAGCCAGTTTTGGAGAACCCTCAGCCCGGTGTCGAGCTGCGGCAGCAGCGTCCATTCGTTCCTTTGATGGGCTTGGGCCTGCACACCCGGTCCGAAGTTGACCGCTACGATGCCCATACTTGCGAAGCGTGCCACGTCGGTCCAGGCCTGTTTGGGCTCGACAGCCAGCACCCCGCTCTCGGCCAGGGCGGCCACCAGCGGGTGGCCGCGCAGGGGCGGAGCGGCCGGCGAGACGTCGACGAACTCCACTTCTGCCTCGCCCGCGACCAGCAACAGCAGCCGCTGCTTGGCTTGCTCGACGCTGGTGCTGGGGCCGAAGCGGTGGTTCAGGTTCAGCTCGAAGCGATCGGGAATGATGTTGCGCGCGCGGCCCCCGCTCGCGGTGGTGGCGCTGATCACGCTCTGCCAGACCAGCCCGTCGCGCTGGTCGGGTACCGGCTGGAGCTCGGCCAGGCGCGCCAGCAGAGCCGCGCTCTTGTGGATGGCATTCTCACCCTGCCAGGGCCGCGCGCTGTGCGCGGTCTTACCCTGAAAGCGCGCTACCGCGTGCAGCGAGCCACCGCAGCCGAGCTGCAGCTTGTTGTCGCTCGGCTCGAGCATCAGCGCGATGCTGGCGCCTGCCAGCTCGGGGTCGGTAGCCAGCACCGGGCCGAGCTCGTTCTCCGCGAAAGGCCCTTCCTCGCGCGCGTAGAACACCAGCGTCAGGTCCACTTTCCACGGCATGGGGCCTTCGACCAGCGCCAGCATCAGGCAAAGTCCGCTCTTCATGTCGGCTGCACCGGGCGCGTACAGCCTGTCACCTTCGATACGCGGCGGCGCGTCGTGCTCCGTCCGAACCACGTCGAAGTGACCGCCCAGCACGACGTGCGGACCACCGCTGCCGCGCAGCACCGGCACCACGATCGAGTCGCCGTAGCGGCGGATGGGCGCGGCCAGGCGCCGCACCATCAGCCGTGCTTCTACCGCATCGCACAGCGCCTGTTCTTCCCCGATCGGCGAGGGAATCGAGCACAGCCAGAGAAGATCCTGAGCGAGGCCCATGCAGCGCGCTCAGACCGAAACGCCGAAGTCCCGCAGAGTCGTGTTCAGGCTGGTTTTTTGGTCGGTGCTCTGCCTTCGCTGTCCGATGATGAGCGCGCAAGGAATTTGAAACTCGCCCGCCGGGAACTTGCGCGCGCGTGTGCCCGGAATCACCACGCTACGCGCGGGAATGCGGCCGCGGATCTCCACCGGCGCGTCGCCGGTCACGTCGAGGATCAGGGTCGAGGCAGTCAGGGCCACGCCCGCGCCGATCACCGCCTCGCGTTCGATCAGCATGCCCTCCACGATGATGGCGCGCGAGCCGATGAAGCAGCCGTCCTCGATGATTACCGGCTGGGCGCCGGGCGGTTCGAGCACGCCGCCGACGCCGACGCCGCCCGACAAGTGACAGTCCTTACCGATCTGCGCGCAGGAGCCGACGGTGGCCCAGGTGTCGACCATGGTGCCGCTGCCGACATACGCTCCGATATTGACGTAGCCCGGCATCACGATCGCCCCTTTCTCGAGGAACGAGCCGTAACGCACCGTGCCCGGCGGAACCACGCGCACGCCGAGCTCGTCTAGGTTCTTCTTGAGCGGGACCTTGTCGTAGAACTCGAAGGGGCCGACCATCAACTTCTCCATCGGCATCACGGCGAAGTAGAGCAGCACCGCCTGTTTGATCCAGGCGTGCGTCGTCCATTGACCGGGCGCGTCGCAGGTGGCCACGCGCAGCTTGCCCTGATCGAGAAGCGCCACGGTGTCGAGCACGGCTTGCTTGCTGTCGGCATTCGCGAGCAGCGCGCGGTCCGCGAAGGCCGCTTCGACCAACGCTTTCAGATCGGCGTATTCCATCCCGCCTGGTTAATTAGGGTTTTTAGCCGGAGCAAGCTCCGAACACGCGAGGAGCGGCAGCGACGAGCCGCGTGGGGTGGGGCCCCGCTGAATTCACTTCAGCGGGGCGGGGAGGCGCGTGCCTCGCTGTTTCGTGGGTCGGTGGGTCCCTAGCCCACCTCGATACGCGAGGAGCGGCAGCGACGAGCCGCGTGGGGTGGGGCCCCGCTGAATTCACTTCAGCGGGGCGGGGAGGCGCGTGCCTCCCCGCGGGACAGGTAGCAGAGAACCCATCTCAGTCATGAGATGGGCTCTAGCCTGCTTGGCCAGTCAGGAGCCCGGGGAAGGCCTTGCCGAAAGACAGCGAGAAGCGACTCGCGCCCGCGTCGAACTCCAGCACCGCACCGTTGGCGCGAGCGGCCGCCACCGCGCAGGGCAGGGTGGGCACGATGATGCCGCGGCGCAGGAGCGCCAGATCCACACCCGGCCGGCCAGGATTGTGCTCGATCAGGATGTTGCAGCCTCCTTCCGGCGCCGCGCTCACGTTGATGTGCGGGACGTGCGTGGCGTCCTTGGGATTGGCCACGAGCTCGACGCCGAAGGCGATGAGCGAGGTGACGGCGCGTGGGTTCACTTCGACCTCGGCGCCGCCGGCGTCTCCGCTCAGCGTCGCGACGAGCGTCTCGCGCGGCCAGGAAGCGCCGCTGGTCGGCCCGGCGAAGCTCTGGCGTGAGAGCTCCAGCACGTCGAGGCGCACCGGCCTGCCAGCGATCGAATCCACCAGCAGATCGAACAGACCGCGCGCCACGTCCAGCTCCTGAGACAGGCGCGTCACGGGCTCTTCGAGGGATAAGCGCAGCTTCACGCTGAGCTGGCGCTCGCTGGCGTTGGTGAGCGCGGTCTCCAGCTCTTGCAGGCGTGGCGCCACGTACTCGTGCAGCCGATCCGCCGCGTCGCTGTCGCCCAGCTCGCTGCGCGCTGCAGCCAAGATCTCTCCCATGGCGTGACGCAGGGGATCGCAGGCGTCGCGCGCGGCGGGCAAGACCGTGCTGAGCGGACGCGCGCCCACACGCAGCGAATGCAGCAGCTGCGCCAAATTGCGCAACCCTGCCAGGCTTTCGCGCAAATTGCCGCGCTCGATATCCAGGGCAGCCGTGCCGCGGACGAACGCGTGCGACGAGGGCGGGAGACCGCTCTTCATTGACCTCGGTCAGAGTCTACCAGTCGCCCGCGGTCCTGTCGCCGGAAGCCCAGCTCCCGCCCAAGAAATGAATTCCTGGGCCCCACCCTCAGGGGTTTGGGCCCCGACCCCCAAAACTCCAAGAATTTCCACGAACGGCGCGTCGATTCGATTTATCCCAGCTCCGAGCTCGGTCTCGTGATGTTTGGGGCCCCAGCCCCAAACTAACCTAGTTCCGAACCCTGAAAGTAGTAGCTGCACTCGGCACGGCCATTGTCGACCGAGTCGGAGCCGTGCACGGCGTTTTCTCCGACGCTGTCTCCGTAAAGCTTGCGGATTGTGCCGGCCTCCGCTTTCGCGGGATCGGTCGCACCGATAACGCCGCGCAGATGTTGCACGGCGTTATCGCGCTCCAGCGCCAACACGACCACGGGGCTGCGCGTCATGAAGGCGCACAAATCCTTGAAGAATGGGCGCTCACGATGCACCGCATAGAAGCCCTGGGCTTGGCGCGGTGACAGTTGCAGCTGGCGCATACCCAGGACGGTGAAGCCTTCATCCAGCAGTCGCTGCAGGATGGCACCCGCCTTGCGCTTCTCGACTGCGTCGGGCTTGATGATGCAAAGAGTTCGCTCGCTGGCCATGGTGGTTTTTTCCGCCGCCGCTCTTAGCACAGCTCACCGAACGCGCTGCATTTACGCCGACTTTCGGCGGCACTGAACGATTAGTCAGTAGCCTGGGACGGGGCCTCGGCCTGCACCACGGCCACCAGCGTCCTGACCAGATCGGCCACGAACAGGTCGCGCGGTATTTCGACGCCATTGGCGGTGAGGCGCAGGTAGTCGCCGATCGAGCAGTAGAGCAGCCCGGCCATCCGTGTCGCCCGAAGCACGGTGAGCATCGCCGGTAGTTTCGGGCCGTGCTGGGCCACGCGCATGGCGAGCTCCGCCGCGCCGGGCGTGGATGCGACGCGCATACCGATCAGCGGAAACGAACGACTCGCGACCAGCTCCCCGCAAATCTCCAGGTAGCAGCGGCCGCCGTCCGCATCGTCGATCTTGGCCACGATCGGCCGGACCAATAGCTCTGCCAGCTCCGGCAGCATCAGCTTGTGCTCGGGGCTCTCTGCCTTCAGCGCATTGACCCAGTCGTTCTGGATCGGTCGCGAGTGACGCTCCAGGATAGCTTCGATCAGCTCCCGCTTACTGCCGAAGTGATAGGTGGCAGCCGATACGTTGCGTTGACCGGCCGCGATCGCGATCTCGCGCAGCGAAACGCGATCGACACCTTGCTGGGCGAATAGCTGCTCCGCGGCCCGCATCAACGCGAGACGCGTATCGAAGCGGGGCACGCTAGATTTCCTTGAGGGCCGGTTTGCATGACGGTTCAGTCGAGGTTGGCTGCCAGGTTGGGTGTTCCGAGCAGGTCGTCAGATGGCTCCTGCGTCCGTCGCAGGTTGACCCGCAACCGGCGCCGGCCTCGCCGGTTTGGGTCTCGTGGGGAGTTCCTGCGCTCGCCGATCGTGATCTTTCCTTGCAAGACTCACATGTCTTGTCGCTTACAGCAGGCTCTTGAGAGTTGCACCCATTTCGGCCGGTGATGGCGCCATGCGCACACCCGCCGCCGTCAGCGCGGCGATCTTGTCCTTGGCCGTGCCTTTGCCGCCGGAAATGATCGCGCCAGCGTGACCCATGCGCTTGCCCGGTGGTGCGGTAGCGCCCGCGATGAAGCCGGCCACCGGCTTCTTCATGTGACTCTTGACGTAGTCGGCGGCGCGTTCCTCGGCGTTGCCGCCGATCTCACCCATCATCATCACCGCGGCGGTGTTTTCGTCTTCGTTGAACAGCTTGAGCACATCGACGAAGTCGAGGCCCGCCACCGGATCCCCGCCGATGCCGACGCAGGTCGATTGGCCCAGGCCGAGCGCGCTCAGCTGCCCGACCGCCTCGTAGGTCAGGGTGCCGGAGCGCGACACCACGCCGACCTTGCCTTGGCGGTGAATGTGACCGGGCATGATGCCGATCTTGCACTCACCGGGCGTGATTACGCCGGGGCAGTTGGGACCGACGAGCCGCACTGGTTTACCCTCGATCGCGCGGCGTACACGGATCATGTCGGTTACTGGGATGCCTTCGGTGATGCAGATCACCAGCTTGCAGCCTGCGTCCACGGCTTCGAGGATCGCGTCGCCCGCGCTCAGCGCGGGCACGAAGATGCAACTGGTGTCGGCACCGGTTTGTTTGACGGCATCCACGACGGTGTCGAACACCGGAATGCTCACAGGCCTACCACCGGGACCGTCGGCAGTGAAGGTTTCGCCACCACGATTCGGCGTACAACCAGCCACGACCTGCGTGCCGTAGGCCAGACACTGTTTGGCGTGAAAGGAGCCGGCTGAGCCGGTGATGCCCTGGACCAGGACCTTCGTGTTCTTGCTTACCAAAATGGACATGTTCTGGTCCTTCTCCTCACGCGGCCTGGATCGCGGCGACGATCTTCTTGGCGCCGTCAGCCATGCTGTCCGCAGGCTGAATCGCTAGTCCACTCTCGGACAGAATCTTCCTGCCCAGCTCCACGTTGGTGCCTTCCAGGCGCACGACCAGCGGCACCTTCAGGCTCAGCTCGCGGGTGGCGGCCACCACACCTTCGGCGATTACGTCGCACTTCATGATGCCGCCGAAGATGTTGACGAAGATGCCCTTCACCTTCGAATGGCTCATGATCATGGTGAAGGCCTTGGTCACCTGCTCCTTGGTGGCGCCGCCGCCAACGTCCAGGAAGTTTGCGGGGTTTCCACCGTGATGCTTGATGATATCCATGGTTGCCATGGCCAGGCCGGCGCCGTTGACCAGACAGCCGATGTCGCCGTCGAGCGATACGTAAGATAGGCCGGCGTCCTTGGCTTCGAGCTCCACCGGATCCTCTTCGTCCTTGTCCAGCAGCTCCTCCCACTCCTTGTGGCGACCGGTCGCGTTGTCGTCGAAGTTTATCTTGGAGTCGCCTGCGATCACCTTACCCTGCTTGGTGATGATCAGCGGATTGACCTCGCACAGCGAGCAGTCTTCCTTTTCGAAGAGCGTCGCCAGTTTGGTCACCAGCTTCACGAACTCAGCTACCGTCTCCTTGGGGCTGGGCGTGCCCTTGCCCACCTCGAGCCCGTAAGCCAGCTTGCGCGCCTGGTAGCCGCCCAGGCCGACCACCGGATCCACGAACTCGATCAGGATTTTTTCGGGCGTTTCGGCCGCGACCTTTTCGATGTCCATGCCGCCTTCGGTCGACGCCATCAGCGCGATCCGGCGCTGTTCGCGATCTACCACGATGCCGAGGTAGAGCTCGCGCGCGATGTCGATGCCTTGTTCGACGTATAGGCGCTTGACCTTCTGACCTTCGGGGCCGGTCTGATGCGTGATCAGCTGCATTCCCAAGATCTTTTCGGCAGCTGCGCGCGCTTCTTTCGCGCCGCCCTTGACCACCTTCACGCCGCCGCCCTTGCCGCGGCCGCCCGCGTGAATCTGTGCCTTGACGACCACCACGCTCGCCCCGGTGTCGGCGATGACCTTCTCCGCCGCCTTCTCGGCCTCGTCGAGCGTGAAGCAAGCGATGCCCCTGGGCACCGGGATGCCGTGCTTCGCGAAGATCTGCTTGCCCTGGTACTCGTGGATCTTCATCTCAAACCTTGGCTTTCACGATGTCGACCACCTTCTGCACGCTGTCGGCGCTGGTCTTGAGCATCGCCTTCTCTTCGGCAGAGAGCTCGACCTGCAGGATCTTCTCGATACCGCCTGCGCCGATCACCACCGGCACACCCAAGTACAAGTCTTTGTAACCGTACTCGCCTTCCAGGTAGGCGGCGGCCGGCACCAGCCGCTTCTGATCCAGCAAGTAGGCTTCGGCCATCACCACCGCGCTGTAGGCCGGGGCATAGTAGGCGCTGGTGCCCATCAGTCCGACGATCTCGCCACCGCCCTTGCGAGTGCGATCCACGATGGCGCTGAGCCTGTCGGCCGCGATCAGCTGCTTTACCGGCACGCCGTTGATGGTGCAGTACGAAAGCACCGGCACCATGTCGTCACCGTGGCCGCCCAGCACCATGGCGCGCACGTCCTTGACGCTGGCGCCGGTCTCGCGCGCCAAAAACAGCGAGAAGCGCGCGCTGTCGAGCACGCCGGCCATGCCCACGACCTTCTCGCGGGGCGCCCCCGTGCGGCGCTTGTATTCGTAGACCATGGCGTCGAGCGGATTGCTGATCACGATCACGAACGCATCCGGACAATGCTTCTTGGCGTTGTCCGCGACGTTCTGGATGATGGGCAGGTTCACGCCGACCAGGTCGTCGCGGGATTGACCGGGCTTGCGTGGGATGCCGGCGGTGATGATCAGCACATCGCAGCCCGCCAAGTCTTCCCAGCTTGCGGAGCCGGTGACCCTGGCGTCGGCACCGGAGCAGGCGGAAGACTGCTCGAGGTCGAGGGCCTTGCCCTTCGCAAAGTTTTCCTTGGTTGGAATGTCGAACAGCACGACGTCACCGAGCTGCTTGGCGAGGCAGAGGTTCGCGAGCTCGCCACCGATGTTGCCCGCCCCAATGAGTCCAATCTTCTTTCTGGCCATGATCTTTACTCCGACACCGAGCTTGGGAAAAACCCGGCGTAGATCAGCAACCTAGCGCCCGCAACTAGGCGGCGGCCGCCGCGGTCGGGGCGGCTGAATTAGGCTCCGCGGTCGGGCGGTGACTTGGCTGCGTGCGCAGGCATTCAGTCAATCCCGGATAACTAAGGCCTCACGAGGCCGTTGGGGTTGGGAAGGGGCGACCGGGGCGCGCGAACAGGTAACGCTAGGAGGCTGGTGTTTTTCAAACCCCAGCCTCCTAGGTTCCTTGAGAGCCGTCTTCCGTGACAGATGAGTCAAGTTTTGCTGAGCTGTCGAGCTCGAGCAGGTTTTCTGCCGGGTCTCGCGACTATCGCGGGCTAGACCGCAACGCGCGCCGGCCTCGCCGGTATCGGTCTCGTGGGTGGCTCCTGCTCTCGCCGATCGTGATCTTTTCTTCCAAGACTCACATGTCTTGTTGGGCTGGGGCCCCTGCCCCAGCTAGGCTGACCATTTCGAAGCTGTAATGACTGGCCCTAGAGTCATCGTCGTCGCCAAGCGCACTGCGTATCAGCGGTTCGTCGAGGAGGAGGGCGATCCGCGGGCCAGCTTGCTCGTCAAGCGAGGCGATCCGACCGTCAAGAGCTGGCTGCCGTCGCATGCGGATCACCACCGGACGCTGGAGCTGGTGATCCGTGAGCTGTCGCGCGCGGGGGCGCGGACGCTATTGCTCCGGCGCGCGCACGCCGCC
>DATEDZ010000350.1:0-103114 GCA_035281385.1 Polyangiaceae bacterium | reverse complement strand
GTTCTTCATCGGACCCGCCCGCCTCGAACAACGTGTCTTCAATTTCTGAGTGTTAACCGGAAAATCCGGCGGCGTTAACCGGCGCCCCGATTCGCGTGCTGCATGCGGCTCATTTCGCGCGCCGATTTGGCGCGGCTCGCTGGCGTTTCTAGGCCGGCCATCACCAAAGCCTGCGACGGGAAGATCCTTGGCGCGGCGTGTCAGGGCGACCGGGTCGACCTCGATCACGAGCTCGTCGCCGCCTACCTGAAGAAGCAAGGCAAGAAGGTGCCGCCCGTCGGCGCGCCGCGTTCGACCAAGCGCGCCGCCCGCGCCCCGACGCCCTCCCGCCCCCCACCTTCCGCGCCTGCCGGCGGCGCCGACGCCGCCGGGACCGACCCACCGAAACGTGGGCGAGGACGGCCACGCAATCCCCCTGAGGATCCGACCGAAAAGGCGGGCCACATGCGGCCACCTCCGGGCGTGGTCGAGGGATCCAACCAGGATCTCAAGCAGCTCAGCGACGGGTTGCTGCCCTACGTCGAGCGGTTCGGGACAGACCTCCGAATGGGGGACTGGCTCGAGCAGATCAAGAACATCGAGCTCATCCGCGAGAAGCGGCTGAAGAACGGTCAAACCGAGGGCGGGCTGATCAGCCGTGAGCTGGTGAAGACCCACATCATCGGCGCCGTCGAGTCAGCGATCAAGCGCCTCCTGGGCGACGCAGCCAAGACGATCGCAGCCAAGACCTTCAACGTCTTCCGCAGTGGCGGCGGGCTCGAGGAGGCGCAGCGCGCGACACGCGAGGAGATCTCGAAGCAGATCAAGCCCGTCAAAGACAAGGTCGCTCGGAACCTGAGGCACAAGGCCGATGGCCCGAAGAAGTAGCGCAGCGACAGCGGCGAAGCTGCCCTTCCCGGACGAGTACGAAACCGCGGAGCAGCGGGAGTGGCTCGCTCAGGAGGTCGAAGGCTGGACCCACCACGTCGAAGTCATCTCGCCGAGCGAGTGGGCAGAGCGAAACCGCTACCTTCCCGCGTCGGCAACGCCGTTTCCGGGCCCGTTCAGTTTCGACGTCGCGCCGTACTCTCGAGAAATCCTCGACTGCATGAGCGTCGAATCTCCCGTCAGGGAGGTGACGTGGATGAAGGGCGTGCAGCTGTGCGCCACCACGGCGGTGCTCGAGAATACCGTCGGGTATTACATCGCGGTCGTTCAGACCGAGTCGATGATGCTGCTCACCGCAGACGCGGAGCTAGCGAAGACGCGGCTCGAGCAATACATCATGCCGATGATCCAGCTCTCGGGGCTGGACGGGCTGATCAAGTCCAGCGACGAAAAGAACCCGAGAAAGACCGGCAAAACCGACCGTAAGATCGAGTGGTACGGCGGCGGTTTCTTGGTGCCCTACGGTGCGGTGAACGCGGCGAAGCTGCGCTCGCTCCCGATGCGTGCGCTGCTGCGCGATGAGGTTGACGCATACAAGCGGCGCGTCGGCAACGACGGCGACCCCATGGCTCTGTCGGAGAGCCGCACCCGCGGCTTCGAGGCGAGCCGCAAGATCCTCAACATCTCGACGCCCCTGTTCAAAGGGCAGTCGAACATCGAGGACCGCTACCTTCAGGGAGACCAGCGGAAGTATCTGGTCCACTGCCTCAAGTGCAACTTCCCCCAGGAGTTGCGCTGGCGCCACGACCCGCACCCGCAGACGGGCGAGATCAACGGCATCGTCTGGCAGCTCGACGAAAAGACCGGGATGCTGCTCCCGGACTCGGTCCGGTACCTCTGTCAGGAATGCGGGCACCCGCACACCAACGAGAACAAGCAGCAGCTGCTCTCGCCTGACCACGGCGCACACTGGAAACCGACGGCGGTTCCGGTCGACCCGAACCACCGCAGCTACCACCTCAGCGCGCTCTACTCGCCAGTGGGGATGCAGACGTGGGCAGCGTGCGTGCGCACATACCTCGAAGGGTGGGACGTAGAGCGCAACCGGCTGAAGGACGCGAACAAGTTCCAGGTCTTCTACAACAACGTCCTTGGCTGGCCGTGGGAGCAGAAGGGCGAGAAGGTTCGCTTCGACGCGGTCTCCACGCACCGCCGTAGCGACTACCACTTCGGCCAGGTATCGAACGCGTTCGCGACGAAGATCAGCGGTGGGCCTATCCTGCTGCTGACTTGCACGGTGGACGTGCAGAAGACCAATCTCGCGGTGACCGTTTTCGGGTGGTGCAAAGACCACCGCGCGATCCTGGTCGACTACTGGCGCTTCGAGGGCAACACCGAACTCCTCGACGACCCTGGGACGTGGAAGCGGCTCGACAAGCTGATCACGGGGCCCGGCTACACCGCGGACGACGGCAAGAAGTACCGCATCGCCGCGACGCTGATCGACTCGGGATACCTGACCGATCAGGTCTACGCCTACTGCGCAACCTTTCGCGGCGGCGTGTTTCCCGTGAAGGGGCGGCCAGCCCCACCGAAGGCAGCCACCATCCGAGAGTTCTCGGACTTCAAGACGCCGAACGGTCTGGTCGGGTTCACGATCACCGTCGATTTCTACAAGGACCGCTGGTCCGCCGCGCTCCGGCGCGAGTGGGACGGGATCGGCATGCAGCCGATGTGGTTCTTCAACGCTCCGATCGACGTGACTGACGCGCAGCTGAAAGAGCTCACCGTCGAATCGAAGCACCCGCGCAAGCAGGAGAAGAGCGGGCAGGAGCCTGGTTTCGAGTGGCGCCGCATCCCAGGTGCCCCCAACGAGCTGTGGGACTTGCTCGGGTATGCGAACGCGGCGCTCGACCTACTTGCCTGGAACTACTGCCGCGGTGTCGGAAAGTTGGAATTCGTGAATTGGGTTCTCTTCTACGACCACTGCCTGCAGCGGAAACTATTTTTTGCGTAACGCCGGCCACCGGCGCGTGAGGGCGCCATGAGTGAGATCGACGACTTCTTCCAGGAAAGGATCGCAGCAACCAAAGCCGAGATCTTGGTTTTAGAAGAGGCGGCCCTCGCGATCGAAACCGGAGCGATTCAGAGCTACACGCTCTCGACCGGACAGACCTCGCAAACTGTCACGAAGGCGAACATCTCGACGCTGCGTTCCGCCATCGATCATTTGCTCAACCGCCTCGCGGTGCTGGACGCCCGGGTCAACGGTGCCGCGCGCCTGTACGTAAGGCCAGGGTTTTAGGCGATGATCGGAAAACTCTGGAAGGCCGTCTTCGGTAGGAAGGGGTCGAAGCGACTGGCGGTCAGTTCGCTACCTGGCTACCGCGGCGTGGTCTACGACGGCGAGAAATTCTCTGGCGGTATCGGCGCGATCGATGTCCTGTTCAAGGACCTTTGGGCATTGCGCGCGCGCAGCGCGGAAGTCTTCGAACGCAATCCATTCGCCCGCGGAATAATTCGTCGGTTCGTGACCAACGTTGTAAACACCGGGCTCCATCTGGAGGCCACGCCGGAAGAGCGACTGCTTGGTTTCGAGGAGGACGAGCTCGGCGATTGGGCGGAGGACGTCGAGACCCGGTTCCAGATCTGGGGCAAGAACGCCTATCAGTGCGACTTCGACGAGCGCCGCACGTTCGGCCAACTACAGGCTGAGCTCTACCGTGAAGCCCTGGTCGCTGGCGACGTGCTGGTGGTGCGACGCCAGGACCCGCGCACCGGCAATCCACGAATCCAGCTGATCAGCGGCGCGCGCGTGCAGACGCCATGGCTGCAGAAGCTACCCGAGGGGACGCGGATCGAACACGGCGTCGAGGTCGACGCGCGCGGCCGGCACGTCGCTTTCTGGGTCACCCAGGATAATGGGTCGTTCAAGCGCCTTCCCGCGTACGGCGAGAAGTCCGGCAGGAAGATCGCGTGGTTGGTGTACGGCACCGACAGACGCCTCGATGAGGTGCGCGGCACTCCGTTGCTCGGCCTGGTGCTCCAATCCCTGAAGGAGTTGGATCGCTACCGCGATGCCACGCTCCGCAAGGCGGTCATCAACTCGATGCTCGCCATGTACATCAAGAAGGGCGAGGAGCGCTTCGGTTCGCTGCCGATGACGGGCGGCGCCACGAAGGTCGGGACCGAAGAGACGATCGACGACAAGGGTAAGCCGCGCCGGTATCGGTCTGCGGAGATGATCCCGGGGCTCGTCATCGACGAGCTCCAGTACGGCGAAGAGCCGGTGCCCTTCCAGGTCCAGAACACCGTAGAAAACTACGGGGATTTCGAGGAAGCCATCGTTTGCGCGATGGCGTGGGCGCTCGAGGTGCCGCCCGAGATCCTGCGGCTCACCTTCAGCAGCAACTACAGCGCCAGCCAGGCCGCGATCGGCGAGTTCAAGTTGTTCCTCAACCCGACGCGCACGCGGTTTGGAGAGGAGTTCTGCGCTCCGATCTACGAAGAGTGGCTGCTGTCCCAGGTCTTCATGAATCGGGTGCCGGCCGAGGGGTTGCTCAAAGCTTTCCGCTCGCTGGATCAGGACGACATCTACGGCGCCTGGATCGCGAACGATTGGTCTGGCCATGTGAAGCCCACCATCGACCCGGTGAAGACGACTCGTGCCTACACCGAGCAGGCCGAGAACGGGTTCATCGACCGGGACCGCGCATCACGCGAGATCAACGGCACGAACTTCGACAAGAACGTCAAGTACCTCAAGCGCCAGAACATCAAGCTAGCGGAAGCGATGCGGCCGCTGCTCGAGGTGCAAGCGCTGCTGAAAGCGTCAGGTCAGCCGTTGCCCCCTGATCAACCAGAGCGCGGCGCTGAGGACGACGATAAGGGCAGCGCAGAACGCGCAGCCTGAAAGGGCTCAGTCACTATGTTGCTACTTCGACAGGACATCGCGGACGCGATGATTCATGCGCGCGCCAGCGGCATGCAGCCACCCGCGTCAGTGCTCGAGGAATTCCGTCACATCTCGGCGTCTTCGGGCAACGGTGAGCCACGCATCTTCAAGCGCGCCGGCGACATCGCCGAGATTCGTATCGAGGGTGTGCTTTCGCCGAAAATGGATCTTTGGGCGCTCTGGTACGGCGAGGGCTGCACCACCTACGGCGACATCATCCAGTCGCTGGCGCTGGCATCCGCCGATCCCTCGATCCGACGCGTGGTCTTGAACATCGCCAGCCCGGGCGGCTACGTTGCCGGCCTGTTCGATTGCCTCGCGGCACTCGAGTTGTTCTCGAAACCAAAAGAAGTCACCGCCACCATGGCGGACTCGGCGGCCTACGCGATTGCCGCGTTGGGCGGCAAGATCACGGCGGTCAACCCGGCTGCCGAGTTCGGCTCGGTCGGCGTGGTGCAAACGCACGTCAAGTACGACTTCGCCGAGATCATCAACATCACTTCGACGCACGCTCCGGACAAGCGTCCTGATCCCGGAACGGAAGAGGGGCGCGCGACGATCCGCAAGCACCTAGACGATCTTCACGACCTGTTCGTTGACGCCATCGCACGCGGCCGAGGCAAGACGAAGGATGTCGTCAATCAGACCTTCGGGCGCGGCGCTGTAGTGCTGGCGAAGGAAGCGAAGAGCCTAGGCATGGTCGACAAGATCTTGAAGGTGCCGGGTAGTGCCGTGCCGGAACCGGGCCCCGATGACGCGGGCGCCGTCGCAACTGCGCAAGGCACGCCTGCCACAGCGGCGACCACGCAAGACGCTGACCCCTCACCCCCGGCACCGGCGGCGACAGCCACCACGCCGGCGGTCGAACCCCAACCGAGCGCCAGCCCGGCACCAGCCGCGCCCGCTCCCCAACAGCCTGCACCCGCCAATAGCGGCGGTGCTCCACGGAGAAACAAGATGGATGCAAAGCAATTGCAGTCGGAGCACCCCGACACGTACGCAGCGGTGCTCAAGCTCGGTCGTGAAGAAGGTCATGCCGCCGGCGTGAAGGCCGGCACCGAAGCCGAGCAGAAGCGCACGGATGACCACCTCACCGCAGGCGAGGCCTGTGGCGATTTCAAGCTGGCCCACAAGGCCATCAAAGAAGGCAAGTCCTTCACCGACATGCAGGCGCAGTACTTCGCCGCGAACATGAAGCGCAGTGCGATGGATGCGAGCCAGCAGGACAGCGACGAAGCCGGCAAGGCGGTAGACGGCAAGCCGCCGGCAGCGCCGACCGGGGCGACCACCGAAGACGCTGTCGCAGCCGAACTCAACAAGCTCATGGGCCCGCCCCCCGCCAAGGGGTCGAAGTAGCCCAAGCGGCTGCTTCTGAACCCACAACCTGAAGGGAAGACAGACCCATGTCCATGACCAACACCGAACTCGATGTCGGCACCGTTCAGATTCGCGACTGCGAATTCAAGGACGAGCTGATCAACTTCTCGGGTGCCGATGACCTGAAGGAAGGCACCATCCTAGCGCGCGACAGCTCGACGCTGAAGCTGCGCCTATTCGTCAAGGGCGGCAGCACCAACGGCAACGGCATTCCCAAGGCCGTGCTGGCTCATCGCCTGGTGGTGACCGCGTCGGGCGACAAGGCCTGCCGAGTCATCATCCGGGGCGAGGTGGTGAAAGAGCGTCTCGTCATCGACGCCGACGGCGACGACAGCAACATCGACGGCGCCGTGCTCGATCAGCTGCGCGACTACGGGATCACGCCCGTAGCCACGAAGCAACTCGCCCGCGTCGACAACCCGCAACCGGAGCCCGAAGGGTCCTAGTCGGACTCTACGCTTCACAACCTGGCTGCGGCGTTCCCGGAAACGGAGTGACGCCGCAGCTGCAACTCGAGGCTTAGGCCTCTTCAAGACTCAGAGGCTCACCGGAGCCGCCTTCCCTGTTCGCGCGTGAGCGCTCGCGGGGGTGCGGAGGTGCGTCCTCGCGATTCGCAAAGGACCAAGACAATGAGTGACGCTACCACCAGCACGATGCTGCGGCCTTTCGTCGAGAAGGCGCCGGAGCCCATGTTCCTCTCGGGCTTCTTCCAGACTCCGCCCGAGAACTTCTACATGAGCGAGGACGTCGAGATCGACATCCAGCGCGACGGCGAAGACGTCGCGATCGCCATCATCGACCTCGCGACTGGCGCTCGCCACAACGAGAACAGCAAGGGCTCGAACAAGAAGTTCACGCCGCCCATCTTCAAGGAGAAGGGCTCGCTGAACGCCTTCCAGCTGCTGAGCCGTGAGCCCGGGCAGCACCCCTTCCAGTCCGTGGCGTGGGTGGCCAAGGCGCTACAGCGCGTCGGTCTTATGTCCGGCAAGCTCACGGGGAAGGTCCGCCGAGCCATCGAGCTGATGTGCTCGCAGGCCCTGCAGACCGGTACGGTCACGTGCACGGACGAGAACGGCCTGGCGGTCTACACCATCGACTTCCAGCCGAAGAACGCCCACTTCGTGACGACGACGCCCTGGGCGGCGGACGGCACGGGCGGCAATCGCCGGGCGGACATCGACGGGCTGGCGCGGACCATTCGCAAGAATGGGCATCGCTCTCCCGACACCCTGATCTTGGGCAACACGGCGCAGGAGCGATTGGTCGCCGACGACGAGATCAAGGAGCTGCTGAAGGCGGACGGCTTCTACTCCGGCCGCGCGGGTCTCGTGCCCGAGCGTCCCGGTGTGGATGGCGCCAACTTCCTCGGCACCATCACCATCAACAACTACCGCTACGCCCTCTGGGGCTACGACGGTCGTTACAACGACCCGCAGACCGGCGAGTCGCTGCCGTACGTCGACGACGACAAGATCATCATGCTGTCGAGCAAGGCTCGGCTGGACCTCACCTTCGGTGGGATTCCGCGTGTCGCTCCGCCCGATGGCCGTGCTCTGCCGTTCATGCCGGCGCGAGCGTCGGCTCCTGGCCTCGACATGCATCCGAACGCCTGGCTGTCGGAAGACGGCGAGACACTGCAGGTCTCGGTGGCAAGCCGGCCACTCCCGGTCGCTACGGAGATCGATTCCTTCGGCTGCCTCGACGTCGCCTGAGCCTGAGCAATGGCGAGCAAACTCGAGTTGAGGCAGGAGATCGAGGCGCTGTGCGAGAAGCACGGCGTCTCGGTCCCCGAGGGCTTGCAGGGCATGAACTTCGTGACCTTGCAGGGCGAGCTCCAGCGCCTGGAGGCGCAGCTGGCGCCACTGCTGCCCGACGGCGGCGAGCCCCCTGGGCTGAGCAAGATCGCGCAGCCACTGGAGTCCGGGCAACCGGGCGACGAGGGCAGCGCGACGTCCGGTGACGGACCGCCTCCAGCGGATCCGCCCCCGCGGCCCGCGCTTCCACCCCCAGCAGCCACCGGGTCTGGCGGAGCACCTCGCCCCGCTCCGGCTGTGAGACCCGTGCGCTACGTCGTGGCGCAGGGGAAGATGATCCAGAACACCAAGAAGGGGCGAATCGGCAGCGAAAAAATCGGCGCCTTCAAGCCGGTGGAGGCGAAGGATCTGGAGGGTGGCGAGGCTGAACTCAAGCAGCTGCTTGATCTCGGCATCGTGGTTACCAAGCCGTGACGCTGCTCGACATCGCAGCCGCTGACCTGCGCTCAATCATGGGCGATACGGTCGGCGGCTTCTCGATCCCGATCCGGCTGATCTCCCCGAGCAACCTGGAGGTCACAATCAACGGGCTGGCCAACGACATCGGTCTGACCGTCGATCCTGATACCGGGCAGGCGGTCGCAGGGTCGTCGTCGAGCGTTGCGCTGCCCATCGCTGACATCGACGCTGCGGCGATCGGTAGACCGCGAGGCGTAGCTGCGAAGGGCGAGCAGCCGTGGCGCGTGAAGATCACGCTGCCCACTGGCGGCGAGCAGACCTTCAAGATCACGCGGACCTTTCCCGACGCTCTCGGGTGTTTGGTCTGCATCCTCGAGACCTACGACGGGTGAACCGTGCCAGCGCTCATCGCGTCGTTGATCGATAAGTTCGATACGGTCGAGCTCGTCCGCGAAAAGCTGGCTGAGATTCTGTTCGACGAGCAGAAGAGCCAGCAGGAAAAGGCCACCGAAGCCGATAAAGACCCGGTGGATTGGGCGCTTCGGGTCTTCCTGGAGCGGTCGAATCCCTGGGAGGAATTCACCGATCCTCCGCCCCAGGATTCTCAGCGGGACTTCACGCCGCTCGTCAACATCAGTTGGGATAACTCGAACGACGACGAGAAGGCGAGCGATCCTGTCGAGCGCCAGCGGGTACACGCCGTCTTCAACATCGACGTATACGGCGCCGGAGTAGGGCGCGACACCAGCGAGGGGCACCAGCCTGGTGACGAGCTGGCGGTGCTTGAACGTGACCGCGCGCTTCGTCTGGTGCGCAACATTATCATGGCGGGGCACTACACCTATCTCGGCATGAGGGGTGTCGTGACGGGACGCTGGCGCGTCTCCACAGAATCCTTCGAGCCACCAATCGGTGAAGCTCCCAAAGTCCGTGTGCGTGCCGCGCGCATTGCGCTGCGCGTCTCATTCAACGAGTTCTCGCCCCAAGTAGAGGGCGTCCCGCTCGAGCTCATCGCCGTGATCGGCAAGAGCAGCGAGACGGGAGAGGTGCTGTTTACAGCGCAATACCCACAGGAGTCCGACTCATGACGATCGACGAGTCCGCCGTTGCCAGTACCTTCGGCCTGACCACCGAATTCAAGGACCTGCGCCAAGGGCGCGCCGCCTTGCTCCCCCAAAACCTCGGCATCATCGGCCAGGGCAACAGCGCATCTACCTACAGCCTCGACAAGTGGCGGGCGACGAGCGCCGGTGCGGTCGGTGCTCGATATGGGTACGGATCCCAGCTGCATTTGGCTGCAAAGCAGCTGCTTCCGGAGAACGGGGACGGTGTGGGAACGGTGCCAGTGGACATCTGCCCGCTCGAGGACGGCTACGACAGCTCGCCCGCGTCCGGCACGATCGTGCTGACCGGATCGACGCAGACCAAGAAGGCGCGCGTACGCGTGCTGGTCAACAAGATCCCGTCTGCCTACTTCACCGTGGAGAAGGACGACACCCCGGCGCTCATCGTCAACAAGATGGTTCCCGCCATCAACGGCGTGCTCGAGATGCCGGTGATCGCGACCGACGACAACACCGCCTGCGACCTGGTGTCGAAGTGGGCGGGCGAGAGCGCCAACGCGATCTACGTGGAGGTCGAGGCCGAAGCGCTCGGCATCACCTATACCGTGACCCAGCTGACTGGCGGGCTCGTGAATCCGTCGGCTGCGCAGGTGACGGCGGCGCTGGGCAAGTTCGGCGTCGCCTGGATCACCATGGCGCTCAACTGCCTGAACGCGGACGACACGGACGCGCTCGACGCGATCCAGGAGTTCGGTGAAGGCAAGTGGGATCCGCTGGTTCGCAAGCCGTTCGTTTGCTTCGTGGGCAACACCGAGGACGTGGTGGCCGACGCAACCGCGGTCACCGACGTGCGCCCGACCGACCGCATCAACGCCCAGCTCGTGGCGCCCGGCTCCCGCAACCTGCCCTTCGTGGTGGCGGCGCGGCAGCTCGCGCGCATCGCGCGCGTGGCGAACAACACGCCGGCCAAGAGCTACCAGAAGCAGAAGGCCGACGGGATCACTCCGGGCACCGACGAGCAGCAGTGGGATTACCCGGTGCGCGACCAGGCGGTGAAGGCCGGCAGCTCGACGGTCGAGCTCGAGGACGGGCTGGTCAAGATTGCGGACGTCGTGACCTTCTACAAGCCGACCGGCGAGAACCCGCCAGGGTACCGCTACGTCGTCACCATCGTGAAGCTGCAGAACTGCATCTACAACTTCAACCAGGAATTCACGAAAGAGGAGTGGGCGTCGGCTGCCATCGTCGCCAACTCCGATCCGATGGTCTCCCCGGTGGCGCGTCGCCCGAAGGACTGGGTCTCCAAGTCGAACCAGATCCTGCAGGCGCTCGGCAACGAGGCGCTGATCGCCGACGTCGCCAACGCGCAGAAGAAGACGGACGCCGTCATCAACGGCTCGAACCCGAACCGAATCGACATCACCGTCGAGTTCCCGGTTTCGGGTAACGCCAACATCCAGAACATGACGCAGGTGTTCGGCTTCCTCGGACAGGCCGCCTAGTCACACCAAAGCGCGCCGCACGTGCCGCTGCGTAGCTGACCTGGCTGCGCAGCGAGGACGGCCGAGGTGCGCCCGGACTCCCAGCAAAGGAACCAGCTCCAATGTCAGCAAGCGGATCGATCGAGTCCTGCAACATCGACGGGCGGCGCTTTTCTGTGGCGGCAGACGCCGACGCGGATCGCGACCTCGGCGGCTTCACCAACGAGGCCCAGCCGAATGGCGACGGGACCGTGCGTTACGTCAAGACCAAGAAGGCATGGAAGGTCAGCGGCGTCTCGCTCAGCATCAACAACACGCGCGGGGACCTCGAGTTCCTGCAGCAGAAGGCCAACCAGCTCGATCCGTACCCGATCTCGTTAACATTCGTGGACGGGTTCACGTACGCGGGCGTCGGCATGCTCACTGGCGACCTGGCGTCGAAGACGATGACCGGCACTGCCGATGTCGAGTTCTCCGGCGAGCACACGCTGGCTGCGCAGTAGACCACGCGCGGGCGCGAGGGGGCGCCCGTGCTTTTGACACAGAAGTGAATGCCCCAATGCCCAATAAGATCGCGAAGGAAGTCGCCGAGAAGGAATTCGAGAAGCTCTGTGTTAGCAGGCGAATCGAAACGGATATCACAACGTTCAACGAACGCGAGAAGGCGATATTCAATGCGCGCAAGGCGGACATGCTGCGCCTGATGATGGCCGGGACGCTCGTGCTCAACGAGCAGGGCGATCCCGTCTACACCCCTTCACTCAAAGACGCCAAGCCGCTCACGTTTCACCGCGTGACCGGTGCGGTTCTGATGGAGGCAGACAATATCACCGGTAGCGTTGAGCGCTTGTTGGTGCTTGCCACGGCCCTGACCAAGTCCGTGCCCGGCGAGCTCGCCAAGCTCGAGGCGCCGGAGTTCCGAGCCATCGACGACATCACAGCTTTTTTAGTCGGTCGATAGTCGCCGACCAGCTGATCAGCCACGGCCAGCCAGGCAGGCTGCCGCGTGATCGGAAGACGAAGGTCAGTCCGCACGACGCTCTGACCGTCTACGGCTACATGCTCAGGCAGGTCTGTTTGGACTACGGGGTGCTGCCGGACATCGAGACGATGATCGTCGAGCGGATCGTCTTCTTCTACGAGGGTCTTTACGCGTCGCTGAAACGCCGCACGAAGCGCGGCAAAAACAAGTGAGTCACTCGTGGCCGTCAAGCTAGAAGCGATCCTGACGGCCAGCGACAAGGCCACCAGCGTAATCAAGAGCGCTCAGGCTTCCGTCATCGGCCTGAACAACAGGGCGCTGGCGGGCCTCAAGTCGCTCGACGCGATGAACGCTCGCATCGGCGCGAGCGTCAAGACAGCAGTCACGACGCTGGGTGTTGCCGGTTTCGCGGTCGGAGGGGTGGGAGCCAAAGTAATTGGGGCGGGCGCCGACTTCGAGCAGGCCATCACGAATGTCGGGGCCGTGTCGCTGATGACACGGGACCAGATCGCCGACCTCGAGAAGAAGGCACTGGAGCTCGGGGCCAGCACGAAGTTCTCCGCCACCGAAGTCGCTAACGCGATGGAGATGATGGGGCGTGCCGGCTTCACGAATGCCGAGACACTGTCAGGTGTGGGTGGCATCCTGGCAGCAGCCGCGGCTGAAGGCACGGGGCTCGAAGAGACCGCGAGCAACGTGTCGAACGTGCTCAAGGGCATGGGGCTGGAGACCGCGGAATCGGGCCGCGTCGCTGACGTACTAACCCTCGCCAGCGCGCGCACCAACAGCTCGATCAGCTCGCTCGGCGAGTCGATGAAGAACGTTTCGTCGACAGCGCGCTCCTTCGGCATTTCGCTTGAAGATACGGTCGCGACCGTCGCGCTGCTGCAGGACATCGGCCTCGACGCCAGCGAGGCGGGATCGTCGTTCAATACGATGCTCACGATGATGGCCGCGCCGAGCAAGTCGGCGAGCGCGCAAATGACGAAGCTGGGGGTCAGCTTTAAGGACGCAAAGGGGAACATGCTCCCCTTCGCGGACGTGCTCGGTCAGCTCAAGAAGTCAGCCGACAAGGCTGGCGGTAACATGGAGCAGGTCGCGTTTCTCGCTGACCTTGTGGGCCTCCGTGGTTCGAAGGCGGCCGGCAACCTGAGCAAGCTGTTCGAGGAAGGCAAGGTCGCCAAGCTCAAGACCGAATTGGATGGCGCAGCCGGGTCCGCCGAGAAGATGGCGAGCATCCGAATGGACACCCTGCTGGGTGACTGGGAGACGCTCGGCGGCAGCGTTGACTCCTTGAAGATCTCACTCTTCAACATGAAGAGCGGGCCGCTACGCGAGGTCGTGCAGGGGACGCGAGAGTGGATCGATGCCAACGCCTCCCTAATCGCGAGCGGCATCGGCGACAAGATCACCGAATGGACACCGATCGTCCTAAATTTCGCTGACGGGGTAAAGGATGCCTTTACCGACGCAGCACCGATAATCAAGAGCGTTGGCAGTGGCATTGGGACAGTGCTTTCTGTCTTCGGCAACGAATCGGAGAGCGCCCGAATGGAGGCGTACTCGTGGGGCCACGACCTGGCCACTGCTGGGATCGCTCTCGTGGGCTTCACTGTTGCGACTAAAGTAGCCTCGGCCGCGACGCTCACGTTCCAGTTGATCACAAAGGCGACCCGGCTAGCGGTTCTCGCGTACGAGTACGGCATCAAGGGTCTGCGTCTCGTGGTGATTGCCTACGAGACATCGATCAAGACTGCGCGCGCGACGTCACTAGCGATGGCGCTCGCGATGGACGCCGGCGTTGTTTCCAACAATGCGTTCTCGCTGTCCATGATTCGAATGCGGCTCGCAGCTCTAACCGCGGCGGGTGGCGTGAAAGCCTTGGCAGTGACCGCTGGGGCGGCGGTCGCTGCTGTAGCCGCCGTGATGCTCGCGGTTGATCAAGCGATGGCGTTTGCTAACGAGAACGGTGGCTGGGAGGGCGTCAAGGGCTTCGTCGGTATCGGCACCGAAGGCTGGGGTTTCGAGGGCATCGACGAAGTAATGAACCGCCAGGCGAAGGCGGAAGCCGAGAAGCGCGGACGCGACAATGCGCAGCCGGGGTCGCGCCTCGGCGACATGGGCTTGGGTCCCGTTACGAACGCCGACGATACGATGGGCGGCTACGGGTTGTCACCCGCAGAAGACAAGGCGTATCGAGACCAGCTCGGCCTGCTCTACTCCCCGACGCCAGCCTTTAGCGCAACGCCACCGGCAGCCATTCCACCGGCGGTACCGGGTCAGGTGGGCGCCACCCCGGCGCAGATGCGCGAGGCGCTAAAGAATTCGACCGAGGTCACCATCAAAGCCCCCGAGGGCATGGCAGAGGTCACGAAGAAGCCGGAGGGCGCGAAGGTCAAGGTGGTTCCGAGCGGCCAGCCCGTAGATTGGGGCAGCTACTACAGGTGACCCCGCTCGTATTGGCGTCCCTCGCGGCGCAGGCACGGCGAGAGCACCTGCTCCCCGCGGTGCTCAAGTCGATCCGGCCGCAGGTCGATCGCCTGTGCGTTTACCTCAACGGCTGGTCGAGGGTTCCAGATTGCGTCAGCGATTTCGCTGACGACCATGTCCTAGCAGCCGAGAACACCGGAGCCGAACGGAAGCTGCACTGGGCTGACCAGTGGGAGGGCTTCTATTTCTCGGCGGACGACGATTTGCTGTATCCGCCAAACTACGCGGAGCGGATGCTCGAGGCTCTCGCGCACACGCGAGGGCGCGCGATCGTGACCGTGCACGGGCGCGTGTATCTCGGTCGCCCCAAGTCGGTGCACGACGTGGCCCCCGATGGCATCGGCCACTACGACCGCAACGTGCCCTGCGGCCGCCCCGTAAACCACGGAGGCACGGGGGTCATGGCCTGGGATACCCAGCAGATCCAGGTGCCGACGCAGTTCGAGCACCAGAACATGGCGGACCTGCAGCTGGCTGTCTGGGCCCAGCAGCACGCCGTGCCGATGTGGCTGCTGAAGCACGAAGCCGGCTGGGTGAAGACGCTGGCGGCGCTCGACCCTGACGGGCTCTTCCGCACCTCGCAGCGCTCGAACCACGCACGACGCAATGACCTGCTCAAGCAGCAGGGCGCGCGCCAGCCCTGGCGCCTCTTCGAATTGCCCACCGCATGAATGACCTTTTCAGATGGGATGTGATCAACTCTCTACTCGGGACCACGAAGCAGAAGCGGTTTCTCGAGATCGGAGTCCGGCGCGGGGTCTGCGGGTCGAAGGTACAGGCGGCGTTCAAGGTCGGAGTCGACCCGGCGCCCCACCCCGCCGCTCGCCGGCACTACAACGCCGTACACCGGCAGGAGTCGGACGCGTTCTTCGCGGAGCTTTCGTCCGAAGTGCAATTCGACGTGGTGCTAGTCGATGGCCTCCACCACGGAGACCAGGTTCTTCGAGACGTGGACAACGCGCGCCGTCACCTGTCGGATGACGGCGCGATTGTGATGCACGATTGCAACCCGCTCACGGAGATGGCGCAGCGCGTGCCGCGCGAGACCGGCGTGTGGAACGGCGACTGCTGGAAGGCGATGGTCGAGCTCCGGCGCAGGCCGGACGTAGACGCCTTCACCATCGACGCGGATCATGGGATCGGGGTCGTGCGTCGGGCACCCAATCCCAGCCCGCTCGAGGCGCCGGGAGGGCTCACGTACCCCGACCTGGACGACGATCGCTCCAGGCTGCTCGGGCTGGTCAGCCCCGTCCGGTGGCAGGAGCGCTTCGGCCCGCCGCTGTCGGTGGGCAAGGTCACGCTGGTGACCGCGATCTTCGGCGGCCGCGACACCGCCCTGGCGCTGCCCGAGATCGACGTGGCGGAAGCGGTGATGTTCACCGACGGCGCCGGCGCGCCCGGTTGGCGCGTCGAACGCGTGCAGGCGGAGGGCGATCCGCGACGGACCGCGCGGCGCATCAAGGCCCTTGCCCTGGACCTGGTCGGCGGCGACGTCGTGGTCTGGGTGGATGGCAGAATCGGGATCACTGGTGCCCCGCTGCAGCCGCTCCTGCGAGCTGGTCTCGCGGGCGTGGACATGGCGGGCTACCCGCACCCCTGGCGTTCCTGTGCGTACGCAGAGGCGGCAGAGTGCGCTCGGCTCGGGCTAGCCGACCCGGTGCAGGTAGAGGGGCAGATGGCGGCCTACCGGGCTGCTGGGTTCCCCGCAAGTCGGGGCTTATGGAACACGATGGTTCTCGGGCGCCGACGCACCGCGTCCACGGTCGAGCTCGGGCAGGCATGGTGGGCCGAGCTCCAGCGGCACACCCTTCGGGACCAGATCAGCTTCCCGTACGTCCTGTGGCAGGAGGGCCTCCGCTGCGGGTCGCTCGGGCGTGACGTCTACCTGTCGGGCTCAAGCGAGCACTTCCAGCGGGGGAGGCACACGGGTGAGGGAGCTGCAGCTTGAATCCCTGGCCGCGCTAGCGCAACCGCTGCGCGGCCTGCGCGTGCTCTTAATCGGGCTGAGTGGTGCCGGGTTTCCAGGTGGCGACGGAGCGCGCGAGGCGGCAGAGGCGCTGCCGAAGGTCGGGGTCGAAGTCGAGTACTCACACGCTCGAGACACGGCGCTCGGACGTGTGCTGGCGCAACGGTACGACGTCGCGATCGTCACGAACACTCGGATCGGGGAGCTGCTCCAGCTGGACCGCCGCCTCTGGACCTGCGGCGAGCGGACGGTTTTGTGGTTTTGGGATTTAAGGCCCGGCTCCACAGCCGCCCCCCTGCGCGGGCGCGTGGGTCACGTGTTCCTGAGTTTCAACGGCTGCTGGCTTGCGCCCGATGGCACCGTCTACGACCCAGCCGACTGGGCCAGCGAGTTCGCCTGCCCCGTCGGCTACGCACCTCAGGCCAGTCCGCTCCGCGAGCCGGCAGCCATGGCTGACGCGCCCCGCCTGGTCTTCGTCGGGGACACCGCGAATCAAACTTACCACGTTGGCCGAGCTGATCTGTGCCGCATGCTTGGTGCCCGGGTCATCAACGCCCGGCAGCGGGACAAGCGCCTCGAGATCGAGGCGAGCCTGCCGGCGCTCTACAGCAGCGCACGCTACGTGCTCAGCACGTCGCCGCTCGCACCCGGGTATACGAGTGTCAGGACGTATTCGATCTTGGCCTGCGGCGGGCTGATGCTGCTACAGCGCTTCCCCGGTTGCGAGGATCTCTTCACGGACGGCGAGCACGCGGTGCTCTTCGATACGGCGGACGAGCTCGATCTGAAGCTAGCCAGGCTGGACGCTGACGCCGTAGAGAGGCAGCGGATCGCAGCCAACGGCCGGAGGCTCCACGCCACGCAGCACACCGTGGCTCACCGTGTGCTGTCGATCTGCCGACAGGTTCTGTCGTGCTGACCGTAGCGACGGCCATCTTCGGCAAAGGCTTCAGTCTGTTCGACCCCACCGGGACTTGGCCTGGGTGCCGCTTCGTCTGCTTCACCGATCGCCCCGACATCAAGTCGGACCGCTGGGAGATCGTCCGGCAGACGCACCCGAACACCCCGCGGCGCTCGAACCGCTGCGTCAAGACGACGCTGCACCGATATGTGTCGGGCCCTACGCTCTACATCGACGCCGACTTCCAGGTGACCGCGGACCCTCACGAAGTTGTGGGGCTTTCGCTAGAGCAGAACTGCTGGTCGGCAACGCTGCACCCGCAGCGCGATTGCCTCTTCGACGAGGCAGCTTTCTGCAGCCGACGGAAACGGCTCGAGTCGAAGCGCCCACTCGGCTTCCAGCTACGGCGGTACCGCAAGCGCGGTATGCCGGAGCACTTCGGGCTGTGGGCTGGCGGCATTCTCGCGCGCCGAGGCGACGCTGACAGCGACCGCTTAGGGGAGGCGTGGTGGGATCAAATCAAGCTCGGCTCCGAGCGTGACCAGATCAGCCTGCCCTACGTTGCTTGGCGGCTGGGCCTGATGCCGGGCGTCATTCCCGGGGTTTACACGCAGTTGCCCGGGCTCCAGCGCAGGAAGCGGCCGGCGAAATGAACGAGCAGATTCGTTTCGACAAGTACGAGCGCAAGGGCGCGTACCACTGGAAGCTGTTCGCTGCAGGCGGCGAGTACCGTGACTATGTCTTGGGACTTCTCGACTGGATCCCGAAGGGCGTAGCCATCTTGGACGTCGGGGCAGGCGACGGACTCATCGCGAGCAAGCTGGGTGCGAAGGGGATCGAGTTCGAGGACACCGCAGTGAGGCTGGCCGTTGAGCATGGTGCCGACGTGATTCAGGGCGACGCAGCAGCGCTGCCGTTCGGCGGCGCGAGCTTCGACGTCGTCTTCATGGGCGACGTCATCGAGCACCTGCCGGACCCGACAGCGGCGCTCCAGGAAGCTCGACGGGTGCTGCGCCCGGGCGGAAATCTGTACGTGACGACGCCGCCGGCGGCCGTGCCGGTCCGCAAGTACCACTACCGCGAATACACGCCGACGACACTGCGCGTCGATGTCGAAGGCTGTGGTTTTGTGCAGAGTGGTGAACCGTTCACACGGCATGAGCGCATTCACGCCGTCTTCAGCAGGGCCGACTGATGCTGGTCACAGCGATCGCCTATGACCTCGAGCGGAATCTAGGCAAGGCCTACCGCGAGACACTTGCCAGGCTTCGGGCCGACGACCACTGCTGCTTCCTCGATCACGACGCGTGCTGGACTACGCGCGACTGGTACGGACAGCTGCTCGAGGCAATCGAGCGCTACCCCGATGCGGGGCTGTTCGGTGCGGTGACCAACCGGATCGGCAACAAGCAACAGATCGCGCCGGGCGCTCCAGAGGGTCACGACATGGCGGCCCACCGCCGCTTCGGCCTGGAGCTGCAGAAGCAGCACGGTAGTGACGCCATCGACGTGACCAGCCGCCATCTGCTTAGCGGCGTGGTGCTATGCATCCCTGCGTCGGCCCGCCCGGGACTCTCAATCGCGGATGGTTTCATGGGCGTTGACAACGAGCTGCATCGCGCGATCCGCCGGATGGGTCGGAGGATCTACCTTCTGCCGGGCCTTTACGTTCAGCATTGGTACAGAGGGGCCGGCGAGAAACACGTAGACGCACCGCGCGCACGCCAAGCGATCTGAGGAACCATCGTGGCAGACTGGCAAACGCGGCTGCGCGAATCTGCGTACACCCCACAGGGTGGACCGCGACGCACTTTCAAGTGCTACATGATGCGCCGGGATGTCACGCTGCGCGGAACAGTGCACGAGTTCCCGGGCGTCGATGACGCCTACGTCCAGCGGACCGGCAACGGGCCGAGGCGGTACCCGCTGCTCTGTTACTTCTCCGGTCCGAACCACGACCTGGAAGCACTTGCTTTCGAAGCCGCGGTATTGGCTCCAGGCGTAGGCACGCTCGAGCACGGCCGCTTTGGGCCTGTCCGCGTCGTGCCCTTTGGTGACGTGGGGAGGCGCGAAGACCTGGTGACGGAGGCGAATCAGACGATTCTCGAGGTCACGTTCTGGACGACGCTCGAGGCCATCTACCCGACGGCCGACGCGAACCCGCAGAACGAGATTCTGGCGGCCATTGCTAGCTTCAACCTCGCAAGCGGGCAGCAGTTTGAGAACGTAGTGAACCTGGCGAGCGCCACGAACAAGGCGATCGAGAAGGCCACTATCAACAGCATGCTGAAGAGCGTGGGCGCGGCCTTCGACGGCATCTCCTCGTCCGTCGCCAGCGTCCGCAAAGTCATCGCGGACGCGCAAGAGACCATCAATCTCGGCATGGACGTGCTGATCGGGAAGCCGCTCGTCCTCGCTCAGCAGATCTCCAATCTGATTCAGGCCCCGTCTCGAGCTCTTGCCGGTCTCGAATCCCGGCTCGATGGCTACGGGCTGATGTTCGACAGCATCTTCGGCTCGACCCCCGGGCTCCCAGCCAATCGCATCGACGAGACAACGTCTCTCGGTAGCATCCGCCAACGTGTCGCCAACGACTGGCACACGGCGGACCTCTTCGCCCTGAACGCCATGGCCGGCAGCATCCTGACCGTGACGGCCCAGCCGCTGGACGACAAGGGCCGACCGGTGCGCGGCCCGATCTTCCAGAACCGCCGACAAGCGGTGGCCGCCGCAGCAGTGATCGAAGAGCAGCTCACCGAGTTGATCGAGTGGCGCGACACGCAGCTGGCCGCGATAGCCTCACTCCCTGCCCTGGGCAAAGACCAGGTGGATAGCGGCGAGGCCTACCAAACGATCCGTTTCGCTGCCGCGCTGACCATCGGGAACCTGGTCCAGCAGTCGTTCGCGTTGATTCCGGAACGCAGCATCACCATCAACCGGCCGCGGACCATCGTCGATGTGTGCGCGCAGGTGTACAGGAAGGTGGACAGCCGGCTCGACTTCCTGATCAACACCAACGACCTAAGCGGGGACGAGATACTCGAGCTCCCAGCAGGTCGCAAGATCGTCTACTACAATGCCGCTTGAGCCCGAGAGTGTTCAGGTCGTCATCGGGGACGAGCACGACCCAACCACCGGACGCACCGGCGACTACTTCGGATTCCCGTCCGAGATCGAGATCACGCGATCCATCGATACGTACTCGACCTTCAGCTTCAAGGCGCCATTTGAACCTGACCGGGAACAATTCCGCGCCACCTTTCGGCCGTTTAGCTACCAGCGACTTGAGTGTCTGATCAATCTCGAGACGATCATCACGGGCTTCATGCTCGGCGTCGATCCGTCCTTTGACGCGAACGGCCGAAACGTCAGTGTCACGGGGTACGGCAAGCCGGCGGTGCTGGGCGACGTGAACATGCCGCCGCTCGATGTCGGCAAGTCCTACCAGTTTGACGGGTTCGGGCTGGGGCGGATTGCAGAACAGATCTGCGCCCCGTTCGGGATTGGGATCGACTTCCGCTCAGACGACGTAAAGCCGTTCAAGAAGATCAAGCTCGACATCGACAAGAAGCCCCAGGAGTTCCTGGTGGATTTGGCGAAGCAGCGCGATCTCTGCATCACCGACACGCCAGCCGGCGAAATGCTGCTGTGGAAGTCGGTCGAGCCAGGGCAACCCGTGCTCACGCTCGTCGAGGGAACGCCGCCCTTCACCAAGGTAACGCCCAGCTTCAGCCCGCAGGACTACTTCTCAGAGGTCACCGGTTACGGAAAGAAGAAAAAAGGCTACGGCGAAACACGATGGCCAGCCGCGAACCCCTGGCTGCTCACGCCTCTCCGTCCGAAGGTCTTCAAGCTCGATGATGCGGAGCGAGCCGACGTGCCCGAGGCCACGCGCGCGGAGCTGGGACGCATGTTCGCGAAGGTCGCGACATACAAGATAGAGGGCCTACCGACGTGGCGCGATCCGAACGGCAATCTGTTCGCACCGAACACGACCATCAAGGTCCACGCGCCTAGCGCCATGATCTACCGCCCGTACGAGTTCCTGGTGAAGGACGTAATCTTCACTAAGACGCCCAACGCACAGACGACGACGCTCGAAGTCGTGATGCCCGGAGTGTTCAGTGGGGATGTTCCCACGGATCTGCCGTGGGACGAGCAGGCGTAGCAGATGACCAGGCAGCTAGTCGGCTCACCAGCGCGCGCGAAAAGCGGGACGCTCGGCACCGTGCTCACGACGGAGCGGAAGGTCACCGAGGACGGCACTCCGATCACCGAGGTGCAGGTCGACGCGGGCGCTGGCGACATCGAAATGGTCGAACTCGACCAGCCGCCGGGCGTCGATTCGCTCCCGCTCCCCGGTGATTCGGCTCTTCTGCAAGACGCCCCGGGCACAGGCCTCCACGCTGCCATTGGTTTCGGAGACCCGAAGAACCAGGGCAAGGCCGCAGAGGGTGAGCATCGTATCTATTCGCGCACGGTCGACGGGCAACTCGTGTGCGATGTCTGGTTGAAGCGCGACGGGATCCACGTCGAGGTGCACAACCAGTCCTTCCCGATCACGTTGAAGTCGCCGGGCAGGATCGTTCTCGACTCACCAGATGTCCGGCTCGGTAACGGAGAGGCGAGCCGACAAGTCGCCTGCGTCGGCGACATGGTTGCCGGATCGATCAAGGCGCTCACCACCGCACCGGGTTCGCCTATCGCTCCGGCGGCAGGGGCACCGACGCCGACTTTGGGTGTGCCTTTCGTGGGCCAGATCATTAGCGGCTCTCCCCGGGCAAAGGCAACCTGATGGCGCTGCTCGCTGGCACGGTGACGGTCGACGCCAACGGGAACGCGACCGGCAGCGGCATGGCCTTGGCCATCTTCAATGGTGCGCTAACTGGCGTGAGCGAAGCAGACCGCCAGAAGGTAGCCGCAGCCATGGCGCCATTCTGCAACGGAGTAGCCGCGGCGATCGTGGACCACATCGTGGCGAACGCCGAGGTGCAGGTAACCATCACCACCGCAGACAGCGGACTGCAGCGTGTGAGCGGAACTCCAACCGAGGCACCCGCCGCCGACAAGGTTCTGGCCGGCGTCGTGACGTAGCGTCGTGCCCCTGCTGTTCACCGGGACGCTGCCGGTGGCAGCTGTCAATGTCGGGCTCGTCGCATCACTGCCGGGGCTCGCCGCGAAGAGCGCCAAGCTCACCGCGGATGCGACGCAGCTGGGCCTAGCCCTCGTCGGCCAGGTGCAGGTCTCGGTCGACTTCCCGCCGAATCCAGCGCAGTACGCCGGGGCGATCGCGGGGGCGCTGAATCCGCTCGAGCTGGCGGCAGTGCTGAATCCGCTCAACGTCGCGGGCGCGAGCCTGGACCTGGCAACCGATGCTGCGGTCGATCTGGCCCTCGTCACGGCGCAGCTCACCGTGGCCGAATCGGTCGCGAGCACGCTGAACATTGGGCTCGAAGTCGGTGGCGTCGCTGGCTACAGCTACTCCGGGCCGGCCCCGGCCTTCGGCTCCGAGCTTGAGCGGTATAGCAAAGCGGGCATCGGAAAGACCCCGCCGTCCGCGCAGATCCAGGCCGTGATCATCGCGACCGAGAGCTTCGCCAGTTGGGGCACCTTCTCTCAGAGCGTGAACACGGACGGCACCGCGGGCGCCGAAGCCACAAGCTCGCCGCGGCTGGCGTTCATGGGCGAGCTGCCCGGCAGCAGCTGGAACCCTGGCGTCGCAAGCGTCGGCGCCGAAATAGACCTGCTTGTCGCGGACCTGCGTGGCCAGAAGTCAGGCATCGAAGCGTCGTTCGACGTCATGCTTGGCGTCACCCTGCCAGACCCACAGGTAGTGGTCGAAGCGGGGCTCAACATCGTCGCCGAGGTGGGCATCGACGGCCTGCTCGAGAGCATGGTGAACGTCCAAGCGGACATCACCGGTTCGATCGGTGGAGTGACGGCTCAGATTGACGCCGTGGCGGAGCTCGCTGGCGGCATAGCCGCGCAGATATCGGCCGGTGGCTTGGCGTTCTGGACGTACACCGGGACAGCTGCGGGCCTTGGCGAAGCGCTTCGCGCCGCGCTCGTCGGTGGAATCCCCGGCGGCACTGGCTCACGCGCGCGCGCGTACGGGCTCGTGCTCGTGGGCACGCCGGCGAACATGACGCTGCTCGGCAGCATTCTCAAAACTTCGTAGGCCTGACATGTCAGACGTGCTGCTCGAAAACACCGACGATGGCGGTGATATCGAGTGCAAGGCCGGGCAGATCACGCTCTCGGACGGGCTGAAAACCTCTACGTACCTGAGTCTGTTTGGCGGTAACGAAGACGACGCCGGCACCAGCGACGAAGACGCCGAACAATTTTGGGCGAACTTCGAAGAACGCGTTCGCGAACGCCGCCAGCGCAGCCAGACGCAGCACCTGCTTAAGGGTGGTCTGCCGTGCACACCGTTCAACCTCACACGCGTCGAGGATGCCGTGAAGGCAGACCTCGCGTGGATGGGTGACGCGCTGCAAGCGACGGTCGCAGTCGAAGCAACGCTGCCCGCCGTCAACACCATCAACATCCACGTCGCAATCACCATCGGCAATACGACTTACCCGTTCGACTTCAAGTCTCCTTGGGGAACTGCTGAATGATCACGACCCCGACGACACGGGAGGTCAGCGACCAGATCGTTGATGACCTGGCGGGCACCCTCGCCCAGACCATCCCGATCCTGCCGAAGGCCTTCGTGCGCGTGCTCGCTTGGGCGCTCGCGGGTGTGTTCATTCTTCTGTTCAAGTACGCGGGATTTTTACTTCTAAACGTATTCGTTGCCCACGCCTCTTCCAAAGAGGTCACGGTCAACGGAAAGAAGATCATTCCGCTCGTCGAGTGGGGCATGCTGCTTGGGGTGGGGCAGCCTCTCGCTGCGGTTGCGGCGCAGCTGTCGATCTCCGTCACTGTCAAGAACCAGGTGGGCTCGCTACCTTCGGGCTCGCTACTCCTCTACGACGCGACAAGGATCGTATACGAAACGGTGGCCGCGGTCGCGCTCGACGCGCCGACCGTCACCGTCACGATCAAAGCGATCGGGGATGACGCCGGTGGCGACGGCACGGGTGATGCCGGCAACATTCCGGCAGGCTCTATCCTTAGCTTTGCCAACACACCGGCCAATGTTGCGACTGATGCAACCGTGGTGTCCAGCATCGTTACCGGAGTCGACGCGGAGGACATCGAGTTCTACCGGCGGAGGATCGTCAAGCGTGTGCAGCGCCGCCCGCAGGGTGGAGCCTACGCCGACTACCAGGCATGGGCCGAAGAGGTACCTGGAATCATCAACGTGTACCCGTATGCTGGCGAGCTCCCGGGTGGGAGCGGGCCAGGCTATGTAGACGTCTACGTCGAAGCCAGCTTGGAAACTGCCGAAGACGAAGACGGCACGCCGACGGCTGCACAGCTGACCGCAGTCGAAGCGGCAATCAACTTGGACGTGGGCGGCAAGGCTACGCGCAGGCCCGCGAATGCACGGCTCAATGTGCAGCCGATCACGCGGGCTGCCTTCGCTGTGCAGGTATCGGGGCTTACACCTGACACGGTAGAAATCCAGGAAGCAATTCAGCAAGGACTCGTGGAGTATCTCCGCGCGCGCGAGCCGTTCATCGTTGGCCTATCCGTACTGCCACGCGATGACCGTGTGACTGCTGCTGCGCTGAGCGGGATCGTGGACACCATCGCAAGCGCCTTCGGCGCGACGGTGACGACGGTAGAAGTAACTCCAGGGCCAGCCTACACGCTCGGGCACGGCGAGAAGGCCAAGCTCGATGGCGATGTGAATTGGGTTTGAGCACACCATGGCACTAGATCTCACCGTCACCTACGAAGGCCAGGTCGTCGACGACGATCCGAATTATCCTCAGGGAAAGGCGCGGAACATTGTCGTCGAAGGCGACGGCATTGGCACGCCATGGGAGCAGCAGCTGGTCAACGACTGGCTTGGCTTCTACCAAGCGCTATTGCTTGCGGCTGGCATCACCCCGTCTGGTAGCCCGGACCACGCGAATGCTTCGCAGTACAAGGAAGCGGTCGAGTGGATTGCCGCTGCAGCGAATGGCACGTTCGATCCCGTCATCATGTTCGACGCTGCCGGCGAGATTATTACGGAGATCGAGGACGACACAGCTGAGTTGAATGCCTGTTTCGCTGCAGCGTACGCCGCAATCGGTGGAGGCAACGTCACGGTGGATTTGGGCGGGCGCTCGTACCGGGTAACCGGCGCGCTGAACTGCTATCCGCACGTGAACGTCAAGCACGGCAATCTCGTCATGTATAACGCCACCGCCAACTTTTTAGTGTGGGGCACCTCTAAAACGCAGCACACTGCCACGGTGTGGGAAGACGTAGGTCTGGACTACGCCGAGGCCAACACCGGTACCGTCATCAGCAACCCAACGGCCGCGGTTGACGTCGAGTTCCGCAATTGCGACATAAACGCCAGTGGGTTTTGTGCGGGCAAGCTATTCGCGTGCGAGGCGCAGTCGGAGTTCACCTTCGAAAATTGCAACCAGCGCAGCGCGACCACCGGCACCGCAATGTCCAGTGACGTCGGGACGCTCCGGCTTCGCGGCGGTCGATACACGATGGCGCCGGCCGCGACCGCAGAAATGATATACGCGGATACGTTCCGCGCACGCGGCGTAGAGTTCGTGCAGGTCTCGTTTGTCGGCGACGTTGGTTTCATCGCGCTGGGCGGTTCGAATGACTTCGACTACAGCGTGCACGATTGCACGTTCGAAGTAGATGACAGCGGGGCCGGCGGAACGACCTACGCTTTTGAGCTCGCCGCTGGTAGATTTCTGCGCTGCTCCGGCAACCGGCTCATCAATGACGCCGCCCTCTACAAGGTTGTGAGCGTCCCGCTCGGCCCTGGCAGCGACATCCAGCTACTCACTCATATTGACTACGTGGTCTCCGGCACTACAACGACGCTGCCGACGGGGTACCGCTCTTACGCGATCGAATCGACGAACGCCGCACCTCCGGACATCACCATTCCGAATCCGTTGGTCGAGGGCCAGGAGCTTGACGTTGCGATCTGGAACCACCACGCCAGCGCCGCTTGGTCAGGTGCGATCAACTTCATCTGCGCAGCCGGCGTGTACTACACCGCAGCGGGAGGCTTAACCGACTTGGCAAATCTCGAAGTGGCGACGATTCGATTCGTTGCGGGCGTCCTAAACGGGACCCTGGTTTGGATTCAGCAGGGCACTGCTGGCCAGCACTTCCTAGCGAGCTAACCATAGCTCATCGAAGTGCTTCACGTCCGCCGCGGTGATGCCCACGTTCACCCACTTATCCATAAGCTCGCCTGGCTCTGTGTGTCCCAGCCCGAAGCTGTGTCCCAGTTCGTGGGCTACGATTAGTCCCATGGCACCAGGATCCTGTGACGGGCGCAGCCACATGCGAGAGTCATAGGAATCGTAGCCACCGCCTACCGCGGGATCGTTGCCTGCCGGATAGATCGTCGCACCGGCATCGACGATGCGCCATGTGAGCGCTACGCGACCAGATGTGGCGGCGTTCCATGCATCTCCCGCGGCATGGATAGCGGCTTGCTGATCGGGCGTGAAGGCGCTTGAGATTGCGTACTCTCTTCGCAGTCTTTCTTGGCACATGCGCCCGTCCACGACGCGGCCGTCAAGTTCGGTGTACGCGCCGCACTCTGGCTGGATCGCGTAGGTACACCCGCCCAGAAGCAGTAGCAGTGACACATGAAAACAAGCGACGCGCATGATCCCTGAGGGTAAGCCTCGTGGCCATGTCGCGCAACGGCTGAACACCTGACGCGTAGTTCGTCAACAAACTACCAAGAGCCCCACAGAAGTGCTGTTATTTCGCGTGCTTCAGCACCTGCTGCCGCGCGCGCGCGCGTGGTCGCTGGTCGTAGACAAGACGCTCCGGAGATTCTTCCTCGGACTCGCCGAGCAGCCAACGGAGACCAAGGCCTACCTCGACGAAGCCTACCTCGACATCTTTCCCGAGACGACGCGCCTCCTCAACGAATGGGAGAAGCAGTTTGGTCTCGAGCTCAGCGACCTGAACACGCCGTCCGAAGTCGTGGCCGGAAGGCTCGCTCTCGCAGCAGAGTGGCAAGCAACTGGCGGGCAGTCACCTGGGTACATCCAGGGTGTACTGCAAACTGCTGGCTTCGACGTCTACGTCCACGAGTGGTGGGATCCAGACACCGGAGATGCGCGCGACCCGCGCGAGTACACCGATAACCCACTGATCGGAATCTACCAGTGCACGGGTGATGATGAGTTTGGGTACACCTTCCCGAGCCAGCCGCAGTGCTCAGCCTTCCCGAGCCAGCCGCAGTGCAATGGCTTTCTAGCGAACGATACCTTCTACCTCGTCAATAAGGACCTGACGCGGCGACCTCCGCCTCGCATCCCAGACGACCCGGACACGTGGCCCTACTTTCTCTATATCGGTGCCGAGAGTTTTCCAGGGTTGGTAGTGCTAGACCCAGTGAGGCGCGAAGAGTTCGAGCGGCTTCTTCTAAAACTTCGCCCGACGCAGAACTGGATCGTCGAACTCATCGACTGGGGCAGCGGAGGCGGCGCCGAGTTGGGCTTCTACATCTCAACCGAAGATTCAGACCACATCATTACCGAGAGCGGCGACCCCCTCGTTACCTGAACCACTCCCATGGCTGACGTTAAAATCTCCGAGCTGCCAGCGCTGACGACAGTGCTGACGACTGCATTGCTCGCTGTAGTCAGTGCGGGCACGACGTACAAGGCGACGGTCGATGACATATTCGAAGCATTGCCGCTCGACGGCTCGACGCTTTCGAACAGCGAGACTGGTCTCAAGGTAGCGACGGGCGGGATCACCAACAACGAGCTCGCCACGGGTGCAGTCGACCTCTCGACGAGCAAGGTCACGGGCCTCTTGCCGTTCGCGAACATCGCGGACGGCTCGGCGCTGTCGGTCTTCGGACGGTCGGCGAATAGCTCTGGCGTGATGGCGTCTATTGTTGCCGCCGATGACGCTGCAGTTCTTCGCCGCTCGGGTACGTCTATCGGTTTCGGCACGATCGCTACGGCGGGCATCGGTGACAACCAGGTTACCCTCGCCAAACTCGCCACTCAGGCAGCGCTCACCGTGCTGGCAAACGCGACCAACGGCACGGCCGTACCGACCGCCGTGGCCGCCAGCGCCGACCACAACATCTTCCGTCGGTCTGGCACGGCTCTCGCTTTTGGCGCCATCGACCTCTCGCAATCCGGTGCGGTCGGCTCGTCGCTCCTGGCTCACGCGAACATCGCCAATCTGACCGGACTCTCGGTATTCGGCAGGAGCGCCAACACCAGCGGCGTCATGGCCGCGATCACGGGCACGGACGGCCAAGTGCTGCGGGTGTCTGGCACGACGCTCGGATTCGGCGCGCTGGCTGCCGGCGCTTACGCCAACAACACCATCCCGCTCGCCGCGCTGGTCGACGCCGCTGCAACCTCGGTGCTCGGGCGCTCTGCCGGCACGACCGGTGCTCGATCTGACATCGCTGCGTCCGCCGACGGCCAAGTGCTGCGCCGCGCTTCTGGCACGGTGGGCTTCGGGGCGCTTGACCTCGCCGACATTGACGCGGTCACGGGGCTGTTGCCGCACGCGAACTTTGCCAACGGCTCGGCCCGTTCGGTCTTTGGACGGTCGGCGAATAGCTCTGGCGTGATGGCCCCCATCGCCGGTGGCGGCGCCAACACGGTGCTGGTCGACAACGGCACGACGTTGGCCTTCGTGGCGCTCGGCTTGGCCACCCTACCGACCATTGCCACCGATAGTCTGCTAGGACGCGACACCGCCGGGACAGGGGCGGTCGAAGTCATCTCGCTCAACGCGACACTGAGCATGACGGGTGCGGGCGCCTTGCAGCGCGCAGCCTTGACTGGAGACGTGACGGCGTCCGCGGGTAGCAACGCGACGACAATCGCCAACGGCGCGGTGACGTTCGCGAAGTTTCAGAACATCGCGACGGGCACCCTGCTGGGCCGCGACACCGCCGGCACCGGGGGAGTCGAGGAAATCGTTCTCAACCAGACGCTGGAATTCACAGGGTCGGACGCTCTCCAGCGAGCGGCCCTCACGGGCGACGTGACGGCGTCCGCGGGTAGCAACGCGACGACGATCGCCAACAACGCGGTCTCGATGGCCAAGCTCGCCGATCTGGCTGGCCTTTCCCTCATTGGCCGCTCAGCAAACACCACTGGAGATCCGGCCGCCATCACCGGCACCGACGGCCAGATCCCACGAGTCTCTGGTACGACACTAGGTTTTGGTCACTCGCTCGGCGCGAGCGGGTCGACGTTCACGTACAACGGCCTGACCCACGTTCACCAAATTGCGGGTGTCGCCTCTCTTACGCTGAGCGCAAACACGCTTGAACTTGGTTCGGCAGTCACTAGTTTGCGGTTTGCCGCGGCGGTCGTTGCCCCGAGTATTCAGATCAATACCAGCGCAGCGGCCGCGGCGGTCGGGACGGCGCTGGTCATCCTTGGCCAGGACATGAGTGGCACTGGCGCAACTGTTGGCGGTGAGCTGGTGTTGCGCGCAGGTAACGCTACGAACGGCACGGGTGGACCTTTTGAAACGCGGTCAGGTATGGGCGCGACGGCGACCACCGCAGGCAATTGGTCTGCGAGCATCGGCAACGTGGTGTTTCTCAGATACCCGGGCACGGTTATTCCTGCGACGACCGGCATCCTGCGGTCCCACCATAACGCCATCATCGTTTCCGGCCGCGACGGAACCAACTTGAGCAATCGCCACGGCGTGAGGTGGGGCGAAACTACTAGCGATACCTGGGCATTCGGGGATTCCGCCGTCGCCACCGAAGTTCTCGGCTCCGCGGTCCAGATTGGGGACTCGACCACGATGCTCATGAATTTTGATATTGGCACCGACTCCGGCTCGGCCTTCAGCTTCACCGGTCAGTACGTTCAGCACTTTGTGGCTGGGTCTGAGTTGTCCTGGCGCGGTGGCGACACGAGTGGTGGTGGCGTCACAGGCAACTTCTTTCAGTTTTTCGGGTCTACAGGCGACACCATCACAGGCGACAAGGTGATCTACATTGGAGCCAATGCGTCACAGCCTGGCAATCTACCAGCTGCCGACTCTCAGTATCTTTGGTGCGATGATACTGGTCTACGAACTCTGAACGCCCTTAACGGTTCGTGGACGTTTGCTCCCATCTCGCATTTGAATCGCGTCATTAGATCTAACTTCGTAGAGACGACTTCGACCACCATCACGACCATTCTTTCAGTTGACACATCCACATTTGGCAGCGACGTCTCGGGCATCGTTGAGGTGTACGTGACGTGTGTCACCACTGTGGGATTGGTGGCGCAGAAACACACCTTCAGCTTCACCCGCGGCAACGGTACGCTTGACGCGCCTGGTGCTCTTACTCTGGACGGCGGCGCCACGACAAATGGCACGGTCTCGGCGTCAGCCAGCGGAGCAAACCTCCTCATCCGCATCACGGCCGTGAACTCGACCAACTACCGCTGGGATGCGATGGCCGTGATAACCTACGGCAACCGCGATAACGCGGCGGCCTGATGCTCGCCACTTCCGCTCGATACTGCGCTGGCCGCAGGCGGCGAGCACCACAAGTAAAATGGAGAGCAACGTGAAATACGTAACGGCGCCCGAGAAGCAAGTGATTCAAATCGTCAACCTGTACGACATGCCAATGAAGGACCCGGAAGGCGGACCCGCCTTGAAGAAGTACGAGGAGTGGCTACTCGACCGCACAGCGGACCCGGTATTCCTATCACACGGTGGGGTGAAGGAAGGGGCAGCGGCGTTGGACTTGCTGGTCCTGGCGCGACGGCAGATTCGAGAAGCAGCCGACGGCGTGGCGGTCCACGGCTTCGACGACGAGGTTGCGGCGCGCCTGCGGCAATCCATTCTCAAACCGACGGGTGGCCTTCTAGGCCCGCAAGCTCTCGAGCACAACTGGGCCGACTGGGTAGAGGTCTGGAAGTCAGAGCCCAAAGCCGAACGCCCAGCAGTGCTGGTCGCCGCCGCTGAGTAGTAAAGCCGGGTACTGCATCAGTTTGATTGAAACTGAAGCAGTACCTAAAGCCGAGCGGCTGCCGTGCACGAGCAGTCGCGTCGTGGTCGTTCGATAACCTCAAGGCCGTGCAGCGGTTTCGCTGACGCACGCCCCGTGACACACAAAAAAAGGAAATTGCACCATGCCTGCAGCAGCTAAACCCAAGCCCAAGCCCAAGGCCCCCCCGGCGCTCGTGCAGAGCGCCGGAAATCAGGCGGACTTCGCCGCGCCCGCCGCAAAGCTAGCCGAGGAGCTCGGTTGGAAGGGTGAGCCCGATTGGGTCGCCAACGACATCATGGTCCGCGATGCCCAGCGATTCATCGCGAAGACCATGCACGAGCACTTCCAGGCCGCCGCCAGGGGGCTATCGCAGCCCGACTACAAGGCGGCTTGCGATCACCTTGCGGTCGACAATCCGACCGAACAGGCCGCTATCGACCAGGCGCTCAAGGCCGCCTACGCGGCAGGCAAGGGCGCAGAGGTCAAGGGCACGCCGGCCACCATCGCTGGCGTCGCCGCCAATATCGAGGTCAGCGCGGGGGCCGGCCTAGGCAAGCTCGCGCAGGCAGAAGGAAAGGCTCGCTAAGTCATGGCATTCTCCACAACCTTCCGAAGCTCGATCGCCGGCCTGATCTTCACGGCGACGGCGATCGCGGACATCGCAGACAACGACGCCACGTCTCCTATCACCAACATCCAGATCAGCTTGCACGAGTCGGATCCGACGTCGGGCAACCAGACCACGGGTGAAGGGAACTACACGAGCTACGCGCGTGTGGCCGTCGCGCGCACCACGTCGGGCTACACCGACACCGCGGGCGTCGTGACCAACGACGCGGCGATCACGTTCCCGGCCTGCACCGGCGGTTCGGACACCATCAGCCATGTTGGAAACGGCACGGCTTCCTCGGGCAGCGGCGTGCTGATCGTAGCCGGCGCGCTCACGGCCAGCCTGTCCGTTTCCAACGGAATTACGCCCCAATTTTCAATCTCAAGTTTGACTGTCACAATCGCATAGTGCGGTGTGATATGCTGTCGGGATGGCAAAAGGTTCCGTCGTCGGGCATCACGAAACGATAAAGAAGCTGTACATTCAGGGCATGTCCCTCTCTGGGATTGCGCGCTTGGCGAGCGTCGCGACAACGCAGGTGGCGCAAGTGCTGGAGAGGGCAGGCCTCCGAAAGCGAGCCAAGATGCGCTCGCGCGACATCGAGTTGGAAAGCAAGATCGCCGCAGACTACGCGGCCGGCGTCGTTCCCACGAAGCTCGTTGAACAGTACGGCGTCAGCGAGTGGAAGGTGCGCGACTGCGTCAAACGCCATGGCGTTCCGCTTAGGCCACGCGGGCAGCAGCGTCCGGTCTATTCGGCGGAGGAGGTCGACGAGATGCTGGAACTCTGGCGCAAGGGCGTCTCGCAGTTCGACATTGGGCGCAAGCTCGGTGTAGGACAAACAACGGTGAGCAGGCTGCTGGCGAGCCGTGGGATAACCAACGGGGGACAACACGCAAAGGGCGAGCGTCACGGCATGTGGAAGGGAGGGCGCTCCAAAAACCAAGAGGGGTATGCGCTGGTGCTGCTCAATGAGAGGCATCCGTTCTGGAGCATGTCTAACAGTGCAGGCTACGTCCTCGAACACCGCCTGGTCATGGCCCGCAAACTGAAGCGCCCGCTCCGCCCAAACGAGACCGTGCACCACATCGACGGCGACAAGACCAACAACAAGATCAGCAATCTGCAGCTGCGCCAAGGCCGCCACGGCAATGGAGAATGCCACGTTTGCCTCGACTGCGGTTCTCGCAACATCGGCGCGACCAAGCTCTGACAACCATGCCCAACCCCCTCGAGCTCCGCAAGATCCTGCTGGTGGGCTACCAGCTCGACGCCCCGCTGGGCGCCCCGATGCTTCACGGCGACGGGACGCCCATGGGGCTCCGCGAATGCCCGGTGCGCATGCGCATCGCCTTTTGGGTGCCACAGGCCCAACCGTACCGCAGGCGCGAGATCGGCACGCTTGCCGACTTCCTGCACCACCTCGCGAGCCGTCGCCCCCAGGCGGCAGCCACCGTGCTCGCTTCGCCAGCGGCCCCCCTCGACGGGAACCAGGGCACGCTGATCGCGTACATGCAGCGGCACCAGATCGACCTGATGCAGCTGGCCGACGCGCCGCACGCTTTCACGCTGGTCGCGGACCCGCGACCCTTCGAGCTCGAAGCCTTGCGCGACGGCGCGATCGTCGAGCAGGTCCAAGACTTCACGTTTCCGCGCTGGCCCTCGCTCGAGGAGCAGCGCCGGCTCCTGATGCCGCATTGGGAGCAGCGCACGCTCGCGAGCCTCGGCTACCTGCCGCACCGGGCACCCGAGGATCACCAGCCGAAGCCAACCATCATCTACGAGAGCGTGTAGCGCATGGGCTGGGGGCGACCTCACCTGCCGGGAGAGCCACCGCAGCTACGGCTGCGAGCGTCGAGCAACGGGCGCTATCTCGTGCATGGGTTCGACACGCCGTTCCTGCTCTGCGCGAGCGCGGCTTGGATGCTCACGCAAAACCTCACGTTGAGCGAGATCCAGGCGTATCTTGACGACCAGCAGGCACGAGGCGTCAACGGATTTCTCATCGACCCGATCGGTAAGCACTGGTCGATCAACAGTCCCAACAACCTCGCGGACGTGTCGCCATTCACGGCCACGACGGGCGGGCAAGAGGACCTCTCTACGCCACGCGCGTCGTTTTGGGATCCGATATTCGACGTCATCGGCGTCGAGATGGCATCGCGCAACCAGGTCGCGATTGTCGATGGATCGTATCTCGGCAACGCAGGTGTAGACGGGTGGTACGACGAGCTGACTGCGAACACGCAGGCGAAGTGCGAAAGCTACGGGACGTTCCTAGGGCAGGAGCTCGGCGCGCTCCCGAACGTCATCCACGTAGCGGGAGGGGATCGCGCATGGGCCAACATCGGCACCACTGAGCGAGCCAAGCTCGAGGCGTACACCGACGCGATCAAGACCGCGGACCCGAATCACCTAGTGTTGGGGCACTTCCTACAGGCCGTCAACAACTTCGAGATCTCGGGGGGTCCGTTCCCCTGGAACGACATCTCGTTTTGCTACAGCAACAGCTCAGGACTACTCCAAAAGGCACTCGACGCATGGGCCGTGTCGGGCCCCGTGCCGAGCATCATGGGCGAGGGTGTCTATGTCGACAGCCCCTTCGATACGCCAGCGCCTCCGACACGCAAGACGCTGCGCGGTCAGTACTGGCAGATGCTGACGAGCGGTTGTGGGGGCTTCATCCCGGGGGATGAAAGCGTGTGGCCGTTCGGCGGCCCGAACGGTTTTTCCGGCACTGATTGGGAGGAAAACCTCGATACGCCGCATGCTGGCGACGTCCAGCGCGCGCGCGACTTCTTCGCCGCGCGGTCGTGGTGGCTGCTCGAGCCCGACACTGGCAGCGCGCTCGTCACCGTCGGGCGCGGCTCGATCGGGCGAGACTACGTGACGGCAGCGGTCGCCAGCGACGGCAGCTTCGCAGCGATCTACATTCCGGGCGGCGGCCAGATCACCGTACAATGCAACGAGCTCCTTGGGCCCGTGCGCGCGCGCTGGTTTGATCCCACGGATGGTAACTACGCGAGCGCGGGCACGGGCCTCACGGGCTCGCAAAACTTTGACCCGAGCCTCAACGCTGCCGGCGCGACGGACAAGATCCTACTGCTAGAGGTCTGATGGCTTGCGTCGAATTTAACGTAACCGACGCCTCGCCGCGACTGGGCCGGACGACCAACGTTCCGACGCTCGCGGGCTTCGCGGGGTTCATGTGGCTCAAGATCACGAGCTACGAGAACTTCACCGACCCGCTGAGCCTCGAGCTGGACGCCGACGAGTGGTTCTTCCTGGAGGCCGACAGCGCGGGCGACTTCAAGGCCATCATCAACGACGGCGCCACGAATCGCACGTCGGACTTTTGGCTCGACGGGCGATCGATCTGGCAGTGCGTGGCGTGGTCGTTCGACGGCAGCAACATCAGCCTCTGGCGACGTTCGGAGGGCGACACCGCGTGGACGGCCCTCACGTCGATCAGTCTGTCAGGGATCGCGTTCACGCCGGCAAGCGTACAGATCGCTGGGTCGGTCATCTTTTCGAGCGACAGCGAAGGCATTTTCCGCCTTGGGCCAACCCGTATGTGGTCGGCCGCGAAGTCCGACTCGGTGCTGCTCGCCGACTCGGCCAGCCTGACGGCTATCGAGACCAGCAACCTCACCTGGTCGAACGACTTTCAGAGCGCTTCGACGTGTCAGACGGACGAGAGCTCGACCGGCGGCGACTTCACGAAGACGGGCACGCCGAGCGACAACGCCGACGCGCCCAACATCACGCTTGGCAGCGTCGCCAACCTGACCGCAGGCGCGACGGCATCGGGTACGATCACCGCGATCGGATCGATGTCCGCGTCGCTTGGCGCAGGCGCGACGGCTGCCGGTACCGCCACGGGAACCGGCAGCGTGGGCGCTTCGCTTAGCGCGGGCGCGACTATCGAAGGCGCGTTCGATCAAGGCGGCGACATCGCCGCAGTCCTCACGGCTGGCGCTACCGCGAGCGGAACGCCCGAGGGCTTTGGCGATCTGGCGGCTAGCTACGGTGGCTCGGGTACGGCCTCCGGCACTCTGACCGGCACGGGCACGATGGCTGCTAGCTGCTCGGCAGGCGCCGCCTGCTCGGGCACTGCTGACGCAACGATCGCCGCAAGTTGCTCGGCTGGCGCAACTATCACGGGGACACTTGGCGGGACGACGTCGCTAAGCGCGAACGCTTCCGCCGGTGCTGCATGCGCGGGAACCCTGGTCGGACTGACATTACTTGCAGCAAGCTGCGCGGCCGGCGCGGCTTGCTCCGGCACGCTATCAGCAACGGGTGCGCTCGCCGGGGCCTGCGCGGCTGGCGCGAACGCGACAGGCACGCTCCAGGCAACCGGAAATGTCACCGCAAGCCTGGCCGCGGGAGCCACGTGCACGGGCGCACTGGCCGCGGCTGGCGCGCTGTCGGCCAACATCGCTGGTGGCGCGACCTGTTCGAGCACCATTGCGGCCACTGGCGCGCTCACAGCGAACGCTAACGCAGGCGCGACCTGCTCTGGTGCACTGACGGACTCGGGCAGCCAAGGCGCGAGCTTGTCGGCTGGTGCGACATGCTCAGGTACCCTGAATGGCCTCAGCAGCTTGAGTGCTGATGTGACCGCGGGGGCTATGGCAGCTGGCGCGCTCACTGGCATTGGCGCAGTCGCCGGGGCCTGTTCAGCGGGTGCGACGTGTTCAGGCACCGCGTCTGCTCTTGGCACAATGAGCGCGAGCCTCGCTGCGGGGGCAGCGGCGGCTGGTGCGATGTCGGGTTCCGCAGCTATGGCTGCCAGCCTTTCGGCAGGTGCCGGTTGCAGCGGGACCCTCCGAGGGCTGACCAACTGCTCGGCGAACCTGTCCGCTGGCGCGACGTGCAGCGCGACGCCTGGAACGTTCTCTGAGATCGCCGCGATGCTGAGCGCTGGCGCGGTATGCGTCGGAACCGCCAGCGGCGGCGGAGCGATGACCGCAAGCTTCGGAGCAGGCGCGACGTGTTCTGGCACGTTCGCTCCGTACTCCTCGGCGAACCTGTCTGCGGGCGCGACATGCACAGGGGTTATCGAGGACGTGAACGCCAATTTGGCGAACCCACCACCGAGAGACGTCGTATTCGCGCGCGTGTACGGAACCGACATAATCCTGGTGCGCAACTAAATGGCTACCGAAGTCTATGTTCCAAGTTGGGGCACGAAGGATCCCGATGACGTCGAGTACAAGTACTTCGACGCGGCCGGGCGCCTGGCAAAGCTCGGTAACCCAGCCATCGCAAGCGTCGAGGTGTTCCTGGACGAGGAGCATAGCGACGATGACGCCCTCGTCATCGAAGGTATCGCGTGGCTCAGCGAGACGAAGCGAATCCGCTTCAAATGGTCTGGTGGAACGCTGGCCGCAGCTGGTCTACCTCGCACAAAGTACCGCATCACAGCCCGCTGGACGCTGTCCGATAGTCGCCAATTCGATCAGTCAGCGGACGTCGAGATAGACCACCACTAGCCGCCGCTGAAGATCGCGCGCGACGGATGCCGCCCTCGCGCGCGGGCATCGCGCGAGGCGGATTCAAACATCGTCGCGCGCGACCTTGAGCGTCGCCTGACCAACGGAGAAAAACCAACATGCCAGAATCGATCAAGCTCGCATGGGCTTGGCTCGGAGCGCAAAACGCTGCGCTACCGTACCTGCTCACCACGCTCTCCTGCCTCTTGGGTGTCGACCTCTGGAAGCACACCCACCCCAAGTCCTGGCACTGGGTGGCGTCCCTAACGCCTTGGGCGGAAGAGGTGACCAAGGCGCAGGAACTCGCCCACAACTTCCTGCTGGCCCTTCCGACCACGCTGGGGGCTGCGTTATTCACGTGGCTCGCGAGCGGCGGAGCGTTCTGGCCGACGGTGCTCGGAGCGGTAGCCGGTGCCGGCGCGCCACTATCCCATCACATCCGCAAGGCACTTGCCGCATTCTTCAAGAAGCCGCCTCCAGGCGGAGATGGCGGCGACCAGAAGCCCGTGGGCGCGCGCGAGCACATCGTGCTCCCGAACAATGACGGCTCACTCCCGCCTCCCGCGGCGGCGTTGTCGGCGCAAGCGTTCTTGACGCAGATGCTCCGACGACGCGGGCTCCGTATGTACGCGGCCGCATTCGTCGCGGCCTTAACGCTGGGCAGCTTGGTCAGCCTGATCGGATGCTCCAGCGCAGCGCCCAGCCCCACGTGCTCCGACGCCGTCTATCGGAACCAGCTGCTCGACTGTGGGGTCAGGTCCGCCAGCTGCGTGCAAGAGGGCGGGACCGACGAAGTCTGCGGTGCTGTGTGCGACAAGGAATGGGCCGATTGGCAAGAAAGGTGTGGTCAGTAATGGGCATTCTGGATCTCATCGGCAAGATGCCGCCGGAAGCGTTCAAGCTACTGGGCGGACTGCTCACTGCGATCATCAACGGCGACTCAGTCAAGGCCGAGCGGGCGGCGCGTGCTGCGGCTCAGGCGGCGGCCGGGAGGGCTGCGACGCTGGCAGCGGCGAAGGCTGCGCGGGCGGCGCTGAAGCGTTAGCCATGTCTCGCTCTATCCGACGCTCCCACTGCCGACGTGTCGGCTGTCTGCTCTGCAAGCCATGGCGTGCGCGTAAGTGGCAGCCGCGAAGCAAGCGCGAGCGGGCAATCCTGACAGAGCCGGTGCGCTGATGCGCCGCGCCTTCGACGCCATTCGGACCGCCAGCGCCGTTGTGGTGGTTGTGGCGAGTTTGGTGCCGTGGGCGTGGCGAGAGCTGAGGCGATGACACTGCGACCGAAGACCGAGAAGCCAAAGCGAAAACGGCCGCCGCTGCCGCCGACCGAAAGCCAGGAGGCTGTTCGCGCTCTTTTGGAAGAGGCTCGCAGTGGACCGAAGCAACTGGCTGCTCCGCCAGAGCCCGAACCGCCACCCATGAAGCGCGTCAACTGGTTACCGGCGCCTGCCGCCTTCAACCTCAGCATGGCGTGCGTCGCCGTGAACAAGGCTTTCGGCGAGCACTTCGGGTGCTACCTCGTCGGATCGAGCTTACGCAAACGTGACTACCGCGATGTCGACGTGCGTCTCATCATGGCGGACGAGGAATTCAAGCGGCTGTTTGGTGACGGCGCCGAGCGCTGCCCGCAGTACAACCCGCTCTGGTCGCTGCTCAGCTCAGCGATCTCACTGTTTCTGCAGACGCACACGGGGTTGCCTGTCGACTTCCAGATCCAGCCGCAGACGGAAGCCAACAGGGAGTTCGGCGGACCCGAGCACAAGCGGCACCCGCTCGGCGTCTACTACCACTCGCAGCCCAATCCGCGCGACTACGCCGCGGACATAGCAGACAGCGTAGGCCAATGACCTCACCCGCTTTGCGCGGCACCGAAGCCGCGGAAAGCGAAGGCATCGTGGAAAGAGAACTGAAGATCGGCGACCCCATCGTTTACGTCGACGCGCACAGCAAGCCCCACAACGCGCTGGTCACCCAGGTTTGGAAGAACATGGGCGGTCAGGCGACGGGCTGCAATCTCGTCATCGTGAGCGCTGAGGAAGACAAGACCGACCCCTACGGTAGGCAGCTCGAGCGGTTCACCTCTGTGTGCCACAAGAGCGTGCAGGCTGCGCCGGGTTGGTTCTGGTGCTGGCCGGAAGAGATCTGACCTGAAGTCTTGGTCGGTACCGAAGAGGCGCCGATGGCCAAGGCTACGATGCCGCGTGAAGCGGGTGAACGAACTCGGCCAAGCGCTGAGCGATCTGCTGTGTGGAGAGGAATGATGCTCGCTACCTACACGAACGCCCGCCTGACCCCGATGCCGTTCGACCAGGCGGCGGAGGCCATGAAGGCGGCGCTCCGGAACGACAGCGGCGCCGAGCCCTCCCGCACCTGCCTGGCGCTGGCGCTCGCGAAGTGCGCACTCGAAACGGGCCGCTTCATGTCGATCTGGAACCACAACTACGGCAACGTCAAAGCCGGCGCGACCTACGCTGGCATGTATTGCTGCTTCGAGCTCAACGAGGTGCTCGACGGCCGCGTCGTGTGGTTTGGTCCCCGTGGGCGCCTCGACCGCAAGGGCGGCAGCGTCGTCGCCGAGCCCTACGACGATCCGCCCGGTCATCCGCAGACGCGGATGCGCGCTTACGAAAACCGTTTCACGGGCGCCGATGCCTATGTGGAGTTCATGGCGCGCGGCGCCGGCGGCCGGTTCGCTCAGGCCTTCAACTTCATGAAGGTCGGCAACGCTCCCGCGATGGTCACGGAGATGAAGGCGAAGCGGTATATGACCGCCGACGTCGGCCCGTACCTGAACGCCGTAGTGTCGCTGCAGCGCGAGTTCGACGGCAAGCTGCAGGGCCAGCGCCCGCCCGAGGTCGACGTTACGGACGAGCAGGTCAATGCCTTCCGCATCTACCGCAACGAGGAAGCGATCGAAGCTTTCCTTGTCGCCGAGATGGACCGCGAGATCAGCGCGGGCCCACAGGCGGGGCGCAACTTGCTCGACTACGAGGCCGAAACGGATGCGAACGAGCTGAAGCCGGAGGAAGCATGAGCGCAGCCCAGCGGCTCTGGATCGACAACCCACGTCACTACGGCGCGGTAGATCCTCACCCGCACAACGTCGTCTACATCGGCCCCACGTGCCCGCCGCCACGCTTGCTAGCTGTGGCTCTCTCCGACCCCGAAGACAACTTCGTAACCGCCGAGCCCTGCCGACACATGCCCCAAGACCAAGACGATCCGCGCGAACCCGCGACCCTCGCACCCGAGACTGACTCTTCGCCACCGCTTGCAGCAGAAACCAAGCCTCCGACAGCGGACCCCGTTGCCGTCGCGCCCGCCATACCCAAGGCGCCGGCCCTACCGCGCGGGGATCTCGAGCGAGAGGTGCGCGCGGGCGACAGCTACTTCGCCGCGGCCGCCCGCGACTTCGCCGCATCGCTCGTCGAGATGCGCCGGACGCGCGTCGCGATCCAGGAAGGTTTTCAGGCACAAGAGGCCAAGCAAGCGGAGCGCCATGCCGAGGCGACGGCCAACGCCCAGCTGGTGGCCAGCGCGATCCGAGCTCACGGTGACCGACTGATCGCGCTCGAGCGCGAAGCCGAGCAAACGATCGAGAGCATCACCGCGCTCAAGGAGGAGATCTGCGCTGCGCGCGCGGCCGCAGACGAAGCCGTGCGCATAGCGCGCCAAGCCCTCGAGCTGGTCGCCACGCTCGAAGAGCGATTGCCCAAGGTCGATGACTCCGCCTCCGCCCCGCCCACGCCAGCCGAGCCGGCCTGAGCTGCCGAGCATCGTCACCCCCGACCAGCCGGAGCGGGAGGCGGTCCGGCATCCTGGGCTCGACGGCGCCAACCAGCCACCGCCTCAGCGCCGCGGCACCCTACCGGGTGGGATGGCCGCGATCACCGATCGCGCCTCGGGCGAGTACGCGCCCACGCTGCCGGTACCCAACCCGCTCCAGCGCCTGACTGTGAGACGGCCCACGCCACCCAGCACCGTGGCCAAGGCTCGACGATCGGATCCGCCGACGACCACTGCTGGGCCCGAGTCGGCGTACGCGCCACAGAGCCTACCAGAGGCCCAGACGGCCCTGCTCCGCGACGAGCTCGCCAAGAGCCGGGCTCGGGTGGCCGAGCTCGAGCGAGACAAGCGGGCGGCCGACGAGGTCAAGGTTGCCAGCTTCCCCCCTCCGGTCAGCCCAGCCCCCAAGCCAGCCACAGCGCCACCCGCAGAGCCCGCTACCGACGCAGTCATCAGCTGGCTGGTCAAGCGGGCCATCGACAACCGCAAGGCCATCTATGCGCTCGTGGCTGCCCTCGGCATCGGCGGCGGCGGCGCCGCGCTCAAGTCTGCCACCGCCAAGCCAGCGTCCGACCCCAACCCGGTGCTCGCTGCGCGAGTAACCCTGATCGAGACGCTGCTCAAAAAGTCGCTCGACCGCGAAGCTGTCAAAGACGCCTACATCGAGTGCCTGGCAGAGCAGCAGACGGAGTACTTTGCGCAACTCTTGCCAGCAGCCGACAGGGCTGGCTCGGCGAAGCTGCCCGCGCCTTGGGTTGATCGTTGCAGGAACCGCAAGCCTTAACCCCCCCCGTAAACCAACCAGTCGACCCCCACGTCTCTCCTCGGTGGACGTGTCAACGGCCCGGCATCTCTTCGGAGGTGTCGGGCTGTTTGCTTTTTGTATCGTCCGGCATGCAGGGCGGTCAGCAAAATCGGCCCCGTCATGTCGATTTGCTCCTCGCCCGGCGGGCCGTTTCGACCAGCGAAGCGCGCGCCCACGCCGCCCAAGATAGGCCCGCCCGCGCCGCCACAGTATCCTGTTCCGCCCAATCCTTTTCCTGTTGGGATAGTAGGCGCTGGGGGCTGCGGTGCTTGCCAGATGGCCCGGACGGGCGCTTCTTGGGGGCGGTTTTCTTGGCTGCCATGACGGCGCCGAGGGTAGATCGAGTTCCGCGCAGAGCGGTAGCGCTCACGTCTCCGGCTCCCAGGCCTCTGAGAATTCTCGGTCCGCGAACAGCTCGGCGAGCCCGGTGATCTGCTTCAGGCGCAGCACCTCGTCGGGTCCCATTCCTAGCTCCTTGGCGATGCGCTCGTCGCTCCAATTCCGACGGGTCAACTCTTGGACGATGGCGCTCATGCCGTCCACGCGATGCACGCCGCGCGCGCGGTTGTGGCGCACCGTGCTGGCCATGCGGTCAGAGAGATCAGTCCTGCTCGCGTTGACCGTCGTCACGGGCAAGTGACCGAGCGTGCTCTCCCGAACAGCTCTGGATGTGCGCCCAATCTCTCCGCGGTGGAAGCCGTCGACGGTTTCGCGTCGCTCCCCCTCGAGCCACGTCACAACCGGCTGCGTGTAATGGTCGTTCTCGATAGAGAGCTCAAGCAGCCGTAGTTCCGGTGGGCTGACCACGTTCGGATTGTAGCCGTTGGCTTCGACGGAATCGGCCGGCACCCACAGCACGAGATCGATCGGGTGGTGCTTGAGTGGACTCACCGAGTGGAGCGCAGCGCGGACCTCGTTGATGGCGGCGATGCGCTCACTATCCGGCAGCGAAACCAGCTCGGTGACCAGCCGCACGGTCAGGTCCGCGAGCGTCATTGCGGCACCAGCACCGCGTAGATCCACGAGCCGCGCTCGCTTTGAATGCTCCAGCCACGCCGCTGGTACCTGGGCCAGCGTCTCTTGGGGATAGCCACACGTGACGGTAGCGGCGGCAACGTGGCCTGAAGCTTTTCGCGCGTCGCAGCAAGTCGCTCGTGGACACCATGCTTTCTTGCCTCCGGAACGACGTAAGCGTAGTCGTGCCAGTAGGCGGTGGGCGTCACGCGCAGCGAGCAGAATCCAACCACTTTCCCGCGCGCGAGCGCAACGAACCACGTCACGCCGGGACCACTGTACAGTGGTCCGCCCATCTCTTTCAGGACTGCACGGTCGCAGAAGAATCGCCCAAGCAGCAGCCAGAGCCGCTCGTCACCGTGTTTTAGGATCTCTAGATTACGCCCCATTGGGATCTCCTTCTCGCCATGATTTTCTTGTAGCGCTCGTACGCTTCCGGTTTAGTTGGTGAGAACGAGAGCCCTTTGCACCAGTAATCGTTGCGGAGAAGCACCTTGCAGATCCGCCTCCAACTCGGCACGTCTTTGCTGCCAGTGTCTCCCGGTTGGCTGTCAGGCACCTCAACATGCTTGTGGTTGCAGTAGTTGAGGTAGACCGCGATCTTGTCGCGGTAGTGCTCAGCCGTGGTGCTGGGCATCGTGTCCAGCAGGAACATCGCGAAGCTGAGCCACGTGTGGCCAGGCGGTAGCGTGATACGTGCGTTTCCGAGGATGTTACCGCGCTCCACCGCGTACAGGGCTCCAGAATTAGCGCCAGCAACGCGCGCGCAGACCTTGGCCCATGTCTCCGGCTCGACCGCGTGGAAGAGCCAAAGGCTTCGTCGTTGCTCGTCGCCATAGGGCTCACATATCCGCATCTGGTGCGGCGTCAGGCCAGCCTGATGCATGCGATCGTATAGGCGATTGTAAGGTAGGCCTGTGCGCGCGAAGTAGGTCCACACGTCAGCCGTCTTCCAGTCGTAGATCGGGTAGACGTTGAAGGCATGCTCATCCGGTTGTCTCCCAACGCCCTGAGGTTTCGCGCACTTAGCAACAATCGGCCGGGCTGCGCGCATTATCCGGTTGACGCCCACGATTCCGTGCGTATACTGGGTACATAGATAGCGGCCCGGCGCTGCTGAAACAGCCCGGGCCCGATCAGAACCGAAAGGCGATTCCGATGACCTATTCTACCCTCATTGCTCACAACTACACCAGTGACCGCTCGTCTGCTGAGTCGATTGCCGTTGGCGCCGCGCTCACTGCGGTGCGCTCCGGCGAGTGCCAAAATATGCAAGTGATCTGGGAGCTGGACGCGCTGGAGGAGATGCTGGCCGAGGGCGAGTCTGATGACGAGCAGGTAGCCGAGCGTGAGCGCGAGGTCATGGTGGCGTGGCAGCGCTACCAGCGCGCCTGCGGCGTAGAGGCGTGACCACCTCGCAGCTGGGCCCTGGTTCGCCGGGGCCCGCTGCGAAAGGCCAAAATGAGCCCCGCCAACACGCACGACGTACACCGCGGCAGCTTGCCGTTCCCGCGGTCGCTGCCCGAATTCCAGCGCCTGTTCCCCGATGACGCGGCCTGCGCCGCGTACCTTGAGCGGTGCCGCTGGCCCGAGCTTTTTCGCTGCCCGAGCTGCGGCGTGGGCGGCGACCCGTTCCGCTTCGCAGCACGGCCTGGCGTGCTGCGCTGCCGGGCCTGCCGCAAGGACACGAGCCTCACGGCGGGCACCATCATGCACCGCACGCACAGCCCACTCAGCACGTGGTTCTGGGCCGCCTACCTCGTGAGCACGCAGACCCCGGGCATGTCGGCCACGCAATTCGCTCGGCAGCTCGGGCTGACTCGGTACGAGACCGCGTTCCAAATTTTGCACAAGCTCCGGGCCGCCATGATCCGACCGAACGTGGACCGCATTGGCGGTGAGCACGTGGTGGTCGAGCTGGACGAGTCGCTCGTCGGTGGCGCCACTCGCGGCGAGGGTCGAGGCGTCCACCACAAGGTGTACCTTGCCGGCGCCGTAGAGAGCCTCCAGCGTGCTCCCGTCGCCGAGGGCACTCAACCGGCCAAGAGCAAGATGCGACGCAATGGGACGTACGCTGGGCGCCTCCGTTTGCGCGCGTTGCCCGACCGCACGGCAGCGAGCCTGATGGGCTTCGCGCGCGACTCGATCAGCGCCGGCAGCTTTGTGCGGACCGATGACTTTCCAGGGTACGCGCAGCTCGATCTGGAGTGCGGCGTGCGCCACTCGCCCGTTGCTGAGCGCGGAGATCCGGCGGTCGCTGAGGCTCACTTGCCGCTGATTCACTTGGTTTTCTCGAATTTCAAGGCCTGGCTCCAAGGGACTCACCACTCCGTTTCGCCGAAACACCTACAGGCCTATGCGAACGAGTACGTCTTTCGCTTCAATCGCCGCTTCTATCCGTTCAATGGGTTCCGTTCGCTGCTCGGGCTCGGCGCGCTGTGCGAGGCGCCGACGTACGAGGAGCTGTACTCGGATGCGTGCGTACACCCTGTCGCGGTTGGACCGTGGGAGTTAACCGGATGAGCATGGTTGAAGGCCTCGCCGCCTTTCCAGGCGGTCCACGCTCGACCCTCGAGCCTGCTCTTGCGAGCTTTGGTGACGGCGCGCCACCGGTTCAGCGATTCCGCGGCGCGGATGCCAATGAAGGACGCCGTGGGAACTCTCTGTGCGTACCACTCCGCAAAAGCCGGGGCGAACTCCTCGAACGTGATTTCGGGGTAATGGAACGGCAGCGCATCAGGATCCGTTATGGCGCGCTCTGGTGGCTGCCTGACCCAAAGCTCTCGCTTTGCCGGATCCCAGCACGTCCACTCAGGCTCGACCTGACTGACTGCGTTGGTAGTGGTGAGTGGAAGCGCAACCCAGTAGGGCTCGATGTGGTCGCCGTATCGAGAAAACATCTCCTCGACGTGCGCGATCGTGAGCGCGAATTGGGCCTCCCAGTCGAGGAAGAGCAGGCCGACCTTGCGGCCCCGCGCGATGGCCTGCTCGAGCACCAGATGCGTCATCACCGAGGAATCCTTGCCGCCGCTGAACGACACGCAGATCCGTGGAAAGGAGTCGAAGACCCAAGAGATCCGCTCGCGGGACGCCGTAAGCACGTCCATGCCGAGGTAGCGTTTCGCTGGAGGAGCTACCGGCCGAGCCAACTGAGCGCCTCCTCGGGATTGAGCCGCCGCAAACTCTGGCCGGCGACGCCGACGAATCGTCGGGCCCCACGCTCGGACACCTCGTAGAGCCCATCGCGGAGCCGATAGCGGCGTCGCTCACCGACCACCACCCACCCGAGCACCTCCGGCATACCGAGACCACGGATGCGCGCAACCCACGAGGATCCATCCTTGCCCTCATCGACGTCTAGCGCGGTAGCAGGCGCGCCGCCATCAATGCGCCCGAGGGCCTCGTCGACCTCCAGCGCAACTCGCTTCCCACCATCGATCGCGACGAACTCGCGGGCCATGTGGCGGCGACTGGAGCTACCTCGCAACCGAGCCACCTCGTAGAGCCTACCATCACGGAGGGGGAACCGCGCCACGCGGCCGTAAACGTTCCCGCTGCACGCTCGTCGGGCCTCCGACCAGTCGTTCATCGCGCGTAGAAATGTGCGCTTGAGCCCGTACCTGGGATCCGTTCCGAGAATCTCAGCCACCCACGGCTTCGGCACGTCGGCCGAGCCGTGGAAGTGCCCGTCGATCTCGATCTTCAGGATGAAGAGCATGCCGGTCATGCCTCGTCCTCCGGAATTGCCAGATCGCGGAGGCCAAGCTCGTCGAACAACTCGCCGATGTCCACGTCGAGCCCGTGCGCCACGTCAGCGGCAGCGGTCAGCAGCCGCGCCGCCTCAGCGCGGTCCGACTGCGCCAGGGCTGACTCGACCTGGCGCAGCAGCGCGGTCGCCTCGGCGAAGCGCTGCTCGGTTTCGGACTGCTCCGTCTTGAGCAGCGCGATCGCCCCCGGGATCGTGAGTTTAGTGCCCATGGTCACTTCTGCTCCGCGCGCCAGCCGTCGTAGCCAATGCGCTCGAGACGCTTCACTTCGCCGAACGAGTCCATGTCTTCGGCCGCGTCGATCGCGTCCTGGTAGTCCTGGCGGCTTGTGCCGTTGCGCGCCTCTTCGGCGAAGCGCTTGAGACGCCCGATCGTCTGGGGGCGATCGTAGGTCTTGCCGATCTGCACGTCACCGCGGGCGGCCCAGAACTGGCTCGAGCCGTCGCGGAACAGGAGCAGGATGCGGGAGCCGTCGCGGCTCGTGACGGCGCTCGCGCGATCGTCGTAGTGCGTGCGTCCGCGCTCCACGCGCCCAGCCACGTAGTAGGTCTTGCCCTTGTAGGTGGCGCGGCCTGCGACGATCGCGCCTTCGCCGGGAGCCTCACGAGAGGCGCTTGGGCTCGAGCCGGACTCCGCCGCAGGCGCGGCTTCGGCAGACGCGCCGCTCGCCAGCTGCTCGGCCAGATCACGCTTGCCGGTCCACCACGCCTTACGGTCGGAATCCCACTTGGCGCCCGCCGCGCGGAGCTTGTCCTTGATCGGATAGGTGTTGCCAATCAGGTAGTGACGTCGTCCTTCGCTCTGAATTGTGATAGTCGTCATGGTGTCGGATCTCCCATCAGGTTCGGCCATGGCCCAGGCAGTTGACGCTGCGCTGGGCCACCTAGCTCAGGGCCAGGGCGTGGGCCCCGAGTTGCCTCGGAGCCCCCATCCCGGCTCTCAGCCGAGGGCCTCGCGGAGCTGGCGGCGGGCATCGTCGATGCTCTCCTTGACGCAGCGGTAAGCGGCATCCGTGGTGCACTCCCGGGCTTCCTGGGAGAGGATCTCGATGCGCTTCATCAGGGCTTTGCGGTGGGCTTTGCTGGTTTGCGTCGTCGTCATGCCCTTATCTATACACGCGCGCATATGCGCGCGCAAGTGGTCCCAGCCAACAAATCGACACGTCACGTCGCTTTTCTTAGGAGGCACTTCGGTAGGGCTGGAAACGGCCGCTCCCCACGTGCCCGCGCCATCAACCTGCCCCGCCGCATGTAGCCCTGGGTGGTGGTGATCTGGGTGTGCCCGACACGCTCCATGATGTCGGTTGGAGCGTCGCCCCGCATGGCCTGCCAGGTGATGCCGGTGGCTCGCAGGTCATGATACGTGAGCGGCCGCCGCGCGTCGTCGCTGGCGTACAGGTCGGCGCGCTTGCAGCCCGCCCAGCGTAGGTGCTGTCGGAGCATGCGTGCCAGGTTTTGCCGCTGAGGGATATGCGGGAACAGCGACCCCTTGTTGCGATCGCGTCGCATCGCTCGGAGCAGCGGCAGCACGGCACGCTCGGCGATGAACTGGCGGTCGGCCTCCGTCTTTGTACGCGCGTCATGGCCTTTCCGATTGCGCGACTTGTGGATATGCACGTGCCCGCTCCGGTCGAGATCCTCCCACGTGAGTGCCGTCACCTCGCCGGCGCGCGGGTAGAGGTACACTGTGATCGCGTACAGGCGGCGCGCCCAGAGCGGAATGCGCCGGCACCGCATGAGGCGGAGAAACTCCGACGGGTAGAGGAACGTCGCGGCTCGCCTCGCGGAGCGGTCGGGTCCGAGCACTCCGAGCGTCGGGTTGTCGGGGCGCACCCGCAGCGCCTGCACCTTGCTCGAGCAGGCGTCGCGCATCATCACGCGCAGGCGCGACCAGAGGCGCGCAGCCGTGCCATCCCGGATGCGGCGCTCCACAACAGCACGGTCCATGCGCTCGACCCAAGACTCTACGTCGACGCGAGCGATGCTCGCCACCGGGCGCGTGCCCAGCTGAGGCTGGATCCATATCTCGTACATGCGACGCTCCTGGTCGATATCGCTGACGCGCCGGTGTTTGAGCCAGCGCTTGATCCAAGCGTCTAACGTCTCCCCGCCGTTCGCTGCCGGCAGCGCAAGCCGATCGAGACGCCCGAGCGCGCGCGAAAGGTCCGCGCGGATTTCGGCTAGCCCGGCATGTAGATCGCAGGGAAGGCGCATTTCCTACATCCGCATCATCGCGCCGCAGCACGGTCCACAGCACTTCATGTCCGTCGTCGCTCCACAGCGGGCGCAGTGGGCCATGTAGTCAATCGCCAGCCTTGCTTCACGTGGATTCTTTGGCGCGTGACCGGAGCCATCGAATGCGGCGTAGAGCTGCTGGAGCTCGAGGAGCTGGCGCTCTCTCTCGGCCTCGGCTGCTTCCTGCTGATCGATATAGAGCCGTAGCTTGTCGTGGTTCGGCTTATCGGTGTGGAATAGGGAATGAGCGGCTGAGCGCGCGTCACCATGGCTGGACCTGAACGCGGCGCGCACATCAGTCACGTGGGGCTCCAGCCCAAGTCGCGGGCGGTCTCCAAGATTGCTGCGGCCGGAACAACAAACATCTCGTGGTCCTGGCTGCTCAGAAACTCCAGCGCACCCTTCAGCTCCTCCAGCTCAGCTTCGGCAGCTACCAGCACAGCCGCTCTGTCGAACAGAGCCGGCCAGGCAGCTTGCAAACCGAGCACCTCTTGAGCCTTTGCCCACCGGGTATTGTCTCGCTCGTGGTGCTCGTCGTGGTGTTTGCTGGCCGACTCCAGGGCCCGCTCAGCAGCCTCTGCTCGAGAACGCAGGGCCGCCATCGGGTGCTTCTCGCAAACCTCAACATGCGCCTTAAGCACGTCCGCGCCATGGTCGGGCGTTCCGGGCGGGTAGGCGTGCCCGCAGTACACGCACGTCAGCGTGCGCTCCTTGGAGGTGAGCTTTCGCACCCAGTCGCGGGCCTCGTCACGCTCCGCCTGCAGAGAGGCACACCGGTCCAGCAGCGCGCGCTCGGCGTCGGTCGTGAATTCTGGCAGCGCCGCGACTAGGTTACCCGTCGATGCTGGGTAAGGCAGGTCCAGCGGCCCGCGCTCGTCGAGCACATGGGCTTCAGCGCCATTCTGGCGGACCGCCGTCAGCACGCGTTCGAGCGGCGCGCCCTCGGGCGGTAGCAGGTAGACGACCTTCCCCTCTAGCCGCTGCAGCCACTGCTCGTAGGTCGCTCCGTTCCAGTCGTCATCGTCGATGCTGGTCCAAACCGGGTGATCCGGCCCAGCAAAGACCACCTTGTCAGGCTCGAGCCCGAGGCCTTTCAGCTCGAGCAGCTCGCTGGCCATGGCCAGCAGCGTCGAGAACTCGCGCGTGTCGATCTCGATCTTGGACGACAAGACCGGAATCGCGGGACGGATTCGGCGCTGCCACCAGGCGAGCCGATCGACGTCGAGATGATGGGGGTCGCTCACGACGTTGGCTCCTTGATCGGGTCCGTAGGCTGGTCATCGCAGCGCCACTGCGTCTCCACGTAGGGCATGCCGTCGTCGGTCTGCCCGCCGCCAGACCGACCCAGGAACGTGTGCCGTCCGTTGTCGATGGGTTTGCTACACAGGGGGCACAGGCCCTTGGGAATCGGAGGCGCCCACATCAGAACTCACCCGGCCCTTTCGCCCTAAGGTCGTTCACCAGGTCATGGATCATCTGGGTCTGCTCAGGCAGCAGTCGCCGCTGGCCGGCCCAATCCAGCGCCTGCTCGAAGACGCGCTCGCGCGCGCGGAACTCGGGGTCACGCGAGCGCGGGCGCTGCGCGCGCGAGGACTTGGCCGCTATCGCCTGGTCACCGTTAGGGAATTCCTGCGCGTAGAGGGAGCGGAGCTCCGAGACCTGCAGATCCTGCCAGGTTCGCCGCTCACGGGGATCCATGTCGGAGAAGAAACCGCGCAGCGCCGAGTTGTGCAGTTCCTTGTGGTGCCTGAAACACATCGGCATTCCGAACGCGTCGGACGCGCGCTGGCCTTTCCCGCGCTTCCCGCCGAGCGCCTTGCTAGGCCGTCTGCTGCTCGTCTCTCCATGGGTGTGGTGGTGCACCTCCACCGGTGCAGCGCATGGCCAGCAGCGGCACGCCTGTTTCAGCAGCCACTGCTTGTAGTGCTGGTGCTCGGGCTCGTCAGCCATTGTCGCTCCCGCTAGCAGTGGCCTCGATCGTCGCGTTGCGGTGGCTCCGCTTGTCAGCGCCTTCCAGCGCGGCGGTCAGGATCCTGGCCGTGTAGTCGTCGTCAGCGCTGGAGCTCACGCCGACCCAATCGCCGTTCGGGTCAGTGACCACTACAACGAGGTTGAATCCGGCGGGCAGCTTCGCACGCTTCCGTACGCCCTCGGCGAGACGAACCAGCTGTGCGCGCTTGTTGTCAGCCGCCAACCGGCACCTCCACAACGATGACTTCGAGCCGGCTCTCCCCGCTATCAAGGCGCTTAGCGAGCGCCACCGCCTCATCAGAGCCACCGAGCGCGGCTACAACGTCCACGACGAGCCACGAGTGGTCTGGGTTGGTACCTAGCTGGATCGCACGCTGCGAGCGAGCAACATGGCTGCGCGAAATGACACGCTCGGTGGCCATCAGGCCGCCTTCCCCGGCGCTGGCGGCAGCCGCATGAGGTTGATCGCGTGCGTCATGCACCACGTACCGTCCGCGCGCGGCACGCACTCCTTCAGGAGCCACGGGACGATGTCATTCTCCCACGGTCCCTGGTTGAGCCAGCCCCCAGACTCGATCGCGTTGATGTCGAAGATGGCCAGCGTCCCCAGCGTCGACACCCACGACGCGACCCAGTGTGTCTGCCGGTACCGCGCCTGCATCGGGACGCCGTCCTTCATCCACGGTCCTCCCCATTGAATGCGCACCAGCCCGTGCTTCGGCCACGGCAACATGCTGCCGCGCGGCGCGCTCTGCGTGTTGAACCAGGCGCCGTAGGACTTCAGCGCCTCGAACATCATGGTCGGGTTCGTGTAGCCCTTGTCCTCGAAGCCCTTGAAGTGCGGCCGCGCCTGCTCAGGCCGGAGGCCGAGCGCAGCGCAGAACGCGCCGGGGCCGCAGTTGAAGCCCCAGGTATCGCCGGCGATCTCGGCCTCGAGCGTTGTGAAACGCACCTCGGGCGGGCGATCGAGCAGCTCCACCATCAGAGCGTCTTCCCCTGGTCTTTGCTCGGTCCACCGTTGCGGAAGTGGTCGGCAACCATCATGGCCATGTTGGCGACGTCGGCAGCCTCACGAACGCCTCGCTCGGCGAGCTGCTCGCGCGTGGTGTCACCAAAGTGCAGTTCGGCGTACTTGCGGGCAACAGCCCGTAGCTCGCGGAGCTCCTGGCCGATGCGGTTCATCAGGCTGTATTTGTTGTCTGCGTCCCACCCGCCCTTGTGGTCGTTCTCGCGGAGCTTCCGCTCCATCTGCTCGGCGAACCACTGGACGACGGGGCGGAGCTTGACCTTCTGCGTTGCCATTACGCTGCCACCTTCGGGTACTGCTGGACCTGCAACTCCGGCGGGAACTCGGCCATGTCCTCGCCCTTCGGGTGATCGGTCGGGAACGGCTTGCCGTCGTCGAAGGCGTTAGAGCCGAGTTGCTTGACGAACGGCGCTGCACCCGCTGCGCGACACTGCTCGACCGTGCTGCGCGCCCAGTCCAGCTGGAACGGCCGGGCTTTGGCGCGAGCCTGATGGCTCTCTCCACCCACGATCGCCCAGGAAATTCCCTGATCCAGCCATGGTGCCAGGTTGGCTGGGCCCAGCGCTGGCTCGTAGCTGACGAACAGCACCGGAGCGCTCATCTTCACCAGGTACTTGGCGCGCTTCTGCAGGCCCGCTTCGTCGCCGCAGGTAGTGCCAAGCCACACGTTCCGCGGCCAGCCGTCGAAGCCGAACTCCGGGAACAGCGTCGGCAGGTTCTGCGGTCGTTTGGTGAGCAGCAACCAGTCGAGCCAAGGCGTGCGCCCGATTAGCGTGACGAGCTCGCGGCGGGCAGCGTCCATGCGCTCGCCTTCGGGAGTCGCGAGGCGTTCGCCGACGTCGCCCATGCTGGCGCAGAACACCCGTCGCCGCTCCCCCGCCTTCTCCGCAGCCTTGTCCCACAGCAGCGGTTCTTTCCAGTGAAAGTTGCCGAAGAAGCGCCGGGGCGCGTCGTGCCCCCACACCGCGTGACCAGTGCGCTTCGCCCAGGCTTCGGCGTAGCAGGAATCGCACTCTGGTCCGTCGTGAGTGCAGCCCCACCAAGGGTTGAACGTGTGGTGCGTCCAGCCGATCTTGGTCTCTTTACCCATGTTCGGCCTCCTGCCTGCAGAGGCGCCACAGACCACCCTCGTTGGTCACCACGCCCCTGCGCTTCAGCTTCGACAAGCAGACTGCGATGGCGTGGTTCGTAAACGGCAAGTCCAGGAACAGATCTCGGCGCGCGCGTGGCCCAGCGCCGAGTGCCTCACGAACGCCCTGCATAGTGGCGCCCTCAGGGTGAGGATTGTGACCAGAGACGAAGCGGCGCGGTCTGCCGGTCGCGTCGTAGCGAGGAAAGACTGCGCCACAGCCACACTCACACGGAACGTCGGGGTTGGCCTCACCAGGCATCCTCAGCCTGCTATCGGCGGCGCGGTGGTGCAGGTGATGTTCTGCTGAACTCAGCACCTCCAGGTTTTCTGGATGGTTGTTGCGTTTGTCCTCGTCTCTGTGGTGGACCTGTTCGTCGCTTCGCAGCCAGCGCCCCAGCTGCTTTGCCATAACAAGACGGTGCTCGTAGACGTAGCCGCGCACGTCAGCCATAGGGTGGTCTACGCCGACACGGATCAGCACGTAGCCGTTGGAGGCAAGCGACTTGCCGCCGCGCCAATTGCCGTTGAAATCACGGCTCGTGTTGAGCCCGCCTGTCAAGACGCCGCCATTTCTTCGGACAGATCCAGCGCCCCAGCTTGAATCAGCGCTGCGAGCTCCTCGTCAGTGACCGGCTCCCATTGATGGAAGCTCAACCGCACGCGCGCGCGAACGCTTGGGCGCCACAGTTTCTCCTTCTGCCTCGACGTCCCCGAGGGCCGCCACCCTGCACACTCGACCCACAGGCCGCGCTCGAGGCGGTGTATCTCGCTCTGAGCGCTGCGCTTCAGGCAGGCTTCGAGTTCACGGAGCGAGCAGGGCGTCCAACCCCAGTGCTCGGCGGCGAGTAGCCCGATCACGATCTCAAGCTGCCGCTCTGTCAGGTCCAGAATCTCCCTGCATCGGGAGACGTGGTCGGGCTGGGAGAACCTCACGGTTCCTCCGGGTCATCGACGTTGACAGGCGTGGGCGGCTTAGCGTTCTTGAAACCAGGGAGGAAGCGCACGCCGACGGTCGGCACCACGGCGGGCCTCCAGGTAAGGCCACAATGCTGGCAGCTATGGGAGTGATGGGTGCGCGTCGCCCACTCGCCTTCGTCCACGTGAAGCTGCCCACACTCTGGGCAGGTGATGCGCATTGGAATCGGGGGCTGCGGCTCGAGGAGCGCCGCGCAGTCGGCAGCGTTGAGCGTGACGGTTGCGTCGGGTGCGAGGCATCGGCGCATCAGGTCGAGCAGCTTTTCGCGCCTGCCGTGCATCAGGCAGCCCCCTTCAGCAGCGCCAGCTTGTCGTCCGGCACGCGCCACCAGCCGAGCGCTCCCGACGCTGCGACCGGAGTGACTAGCTGGAAAGGGTCCGCCAGGACCAGGCCCAAGCTGCCCGGCACGAACCACGGTGACTCGGACTGCTCAACGTAGCCGGTTACCGTGACGCGCCCGACGATGTGTCCGCGCATCGCGTCGAGCGTTCGGAGCGTCGTGGACGGCAGGTCATCACGCTTGATGCCTACCTTCTGGTAGATGTCCCGGACGCTGGCGAACTCGTCAGCCAGCTCCTCGAAACCACGCTCACCCAGCGGCTTTCGCCCACGCGCCGGCCACAGCGAGCAGTGCAACCAAAACTCGCCTACGAAATGGCGCGGGAAGCCCCAGCCACCAGGCTTGCCCTCAGGCCTGCGGCTGCGATTCTCGATGTCCTTGCAGGCGTACAAGATCGCCCAGGCCCAAGGGGCCCAGAGCGAGAGCGCCATCGTCGGTAGCGCCAGCTCGAGCACACGCGTTTCCCCGTCCAGTCGCGACGAAGCTAGCGCCTCTTGGACGACGCTCACGGCTGCACCTCCGGAGCTGGTTCCGCCTTCTTACGAGTCTTCGCCCGGCTCCACTCCCGGGCCTCCTTGTCCCACTTCTTGACCAGGTCTCGGAGGTCTTCGAGTACTTCAGGACCGGTGTATCCGGTGTCGAGCGAATCCACCAGGCTGGCGACGGTCTCCTTCGTGCCGCACTGCTCGTCGTCCAGGGCACGCATGGCGTCGCGCACCTGCTGGACCCGTAGCTTGTCGGCCTTGGTGGTGACGCTCAGGTCTAGCGCTGCTAGCGCGGCCTCGGCCTTCTGCACTTTGCGAAAGCGTTCGAGGCTCACTGCTGCTCCGCCTTTCGTTCGACGTGGCCGGAGTCACCCAGCGCCGGCAGCAATCTGGCCAAGTACTCGGAGGCCTTCTCGTAGCCCCAGGCGTGGATCATGGTCGCCGACTTGGTGACGCCCTCGCCCTCGAATAATGCCGGCAGCTGCTGCCCTGTCGCCTCCCAGTCGATAACGATCACCCGCTTGCGCCAGCCGATCCTGATAGGCGGAAGCTCCCCTACCTGCGCGAGATACCAGGGCGGGCAGCTGTCGCAGGGGCAGTACTGATTCGGCGTAGATACGAGGTTGACGCGCGGGTATCCAGCGTCGGCGAATACCTTCTCAGTGGCGGTGCGCTCCTCGCGCGCGATGCGCCGCCGACTGCAAGCCTTGTGCGCGAAGACGGGGGTCACAGCCGCTCCGTTCCGCTGCATCTCGAAGTCGGTGGCGTTCTCGATGTTCCAGCCTTTGCCGCATTCCGGGCAGCACGCATCAGGTGGCGGGAAGGCCCAACCGCTGGAGTAGGTGAACAGCTCGCCACGCATGAAGAGCTCCACCTCCTTGTCGGTCATAACGTCGGGCACCTTGCCTAACGTCGTCATGTTGCCCGGCTTGAAGGCCACTTCGACGATGGTCCCGAAGTTCCCGCAGGAGTCGAGGATCCAGCGACCGCTGACGCAGAAGTATTGGAGCCGCTCCTTACGGTCGTAGCCAGCAGCGCGTCGCTCGCGGCGTAGCTCGTCGAGTCCGACGAGCCCGCGACTGAGGAAGCGCGCGATGCCCTCCTTGGAGTCGTACGACACGGCGGTCAAGCGGCGCTCCTCATCAGATTGCGGAGGTGCGTGATCACCGGCCAGCGGATGTCCTTGCGGTAGTCGCCTCGGCGGTAGTCGAGCGGCAGGACGTGACTGCCGGTGTGGATCAGCTGCGTCTGAGGCAGACGCCCCGGGACATACGGGTCTAGAATATTCGGGATAGGCTCGAGCGGTAGCCAAGCCCTCGTCCAGAGCCAGCTGTGCTCGACCATCCCGAACCAGCCGTCAGCCCAGCTCAGCCCAAGCTCTTCGCCAACGGCGCGCACGAGCTCGTGGCAGCGCACCGGCTCGCCGTCTATGTCGTAGGGGCTAAGGGCCACCAGGTTCGAGACTCGAGAGGCTAGGGCCTGCTCGGCTTCGGTGAATATTTCGCGGGCGGCGTAGCCGTGCATCACAACACCCTTCCTCCGCGGTCGACGCGGACTGACTTGCCACTCTGGCGATCGAAAACTCCAATGGTCACGTCTGCAGCCCGCTGCATGTCAGACGACAGAACCATCGCTGAGCCGCCACCTTCGATGAGCTCCAGTTTGCGGAGCTTGGTCAGCGTTGCCGCGAACGCTCCGCCCTTGTGCGATAGCCCGGTGGCGGCACCTAGCTCAGAGCCGCTGGCTGGCCCGAGATGTTCCCGGTGTCGCTGTCGGAGTGCGCACAAAATCTTGGCTCCCGTGCTGCCCGTCTTGGCGCACCAATAGTCGAAAAGCGCTTGCCCCTCGGGCAGGCGAGCGAACTCGCCGAGCGCTTCGATCCCCTCGTCGGTAACCTCAATCCGGGACGCGCCACCGACGATGTATTCAGCGCTCCGCAGGTCAGTAAGCGATTTCGCGAAGGCGCCGCCCTTACTGGACAGACCACAACGGGTCCCGATCTGCACGGCCGACAGGGCATGCCCGGCTTGTGCCAGTGCGGTCAGGATCTTGGTTTCGGTCTTGGTGAGCCCCTCGCGGTCGGGGATCGTGTCGAGCGCCCTGGCAGCTTCGAGATTGAGCTTGGGTGGCTCGATGCGAAGGGTCTGCGAGGGGCTTGCGGACTTCTCACGGTTGGACGCACGCCGTCCGATAGGCTCATCATCGAGCGCGTCAGCTAGCTGACCGCACGCGATTGCGAGAGCGCGGAGGGCATTGGGGACGGTCGGGCCTGATATCGTGATGAGCAGTTTGCGCGGCGCTGGCTCAGGCATCAGCCGTCGCCTCCGGGTTGGGGCGCGACGGCTTGGCGCGCGCGAAGGTGGGGCAACATCTTCTCTTCGAGGAAACGCTGCATCTCGGCTCTCTCGGCGAAGCTCACGTAGATGGAGTCATGGCTGGCGCCGAAGAATATGGCGAAGCGCACGGCGAACGGCATGGCGTTGCGGACCTGCTCGGCTATCTGCTTCAGCTGGAAGGCGTCCGGCACCCACACCAACGGGTCGCGCGCGGGCACCTCAGACTCGGCCCAGCGCGCCAGCACCGATTCGATGGTCGAGGACTGGTCTCCGAGGCTCAGCGTCGAGATGATGGCGTTGCCGTCACCGCTGCTGCCCTGTGCGTAGTACGCCACCAGCGTGACCGCACACCGGCCGTTGATGGCGTACCAAACGTCAGTGGCGGCCCTCTGCAGCTTGGCTTGCAGGATGTGCGTCGTTTCGGTCACGCTACGCGCCTCCCTGCCTCGATGAGGACCCGGATGACGTGGCCGACGACTTCCGCTTGCTGCGGGGTGCACGCGTTACCGAGCGCGGCAATGCGAGCCCGATCATTGGCGCGGTGTGTCCGGCCGGAAACCCCATGAACCACTCTAAAAACTCCGGGGACAGGTGGCCGCCAGCCTCCCGTGGCAAATTCCGTCCACCTTTCGTTTGCTTCGGCGCAGGCCCGTGCTCGTCGCGCAAGCAGAGAGTCGGCAAGCTCGCCAAGCCGTGGAGCGTCGGTGTTTTCACCCCGCGCCTCCGACCGTAGGTCGCTCGGCTGCCCAGTGAAGGCCCAGCGCCACGTTGTTGATTGCGGATCGCGATACCCTCAGGCGCGCAGCGATCGCTGTCTGCACCTCGCCCGCAGCAAGCGCACGGCGGATCTCGCGAACGTCGTCCTCGGTCAGCTTAGAGGACGGATGCGCCGAGCCGCGTAGCCGGGGAACGGCGCCGCGGCCCTTAGCGTCGCGGTCCGCGATGTTCTCGGCGTGCGTCCCGTCGAAAAGGTGACTGGGCCGCACGCAAGCGCGGTTGTCGCAATGGTGACAGGCGTCCGCCTTGGGCCACTCGCCATGATCAAGGAACCACGCAACGCGCTGCGCTAGGGCCATCGTGCCCTTGAACCAGAAGCGGCCGTATCCCAGACGGTCCTTGTAAGCGAGGTACACCCAGCACGGGCCGAGCTCTGGTCGATGCACCGGAACGGGTCCGTTCTTGTCGACCTTGCAATAGAAGCGTACCGCGGGGGGTGTTCTCATCGGGCACCACCTGCCCCTGCCAGCCGCTCGCGCGCCAGCTTCACAGCCGCATCCGAGATGTCTGTTCCGGCGAAGCGACGGCCGAGGTTGAGCGCAGCGACTCCGACACTGGCGCTGCCCATGAACGGGTCGATCACCAACTCGCCAGCCTCGGTGCTCTGCCCGATCAGGACCTCGGACACCTCAACAGGCTTCTCCGTGGGATAGCCGTTGCGAATGCGCTTACACGACAGCACGTCGCTGATGCCGAGGTCGTTCAGCTTCCGCGCCCCCTTCTCGAAGAAGAGGATCATCTCGTGCTGGGCCCGGTAGTGGTAACCCATACCGATCGCCTGCTTTTCCCAGACGAGCCCTTTCCAGAACTTGAAGCCCGCCGCCTCGCCGATTGGCTTGGCGACGAACATCGTCTCCTGGTCGCAATACATGTAGCAGTGCGTGTTCGGCTTCAGCACCCGGTGCAGTTCGGCGAAGAGCTCCGGGAAGCGGCTGTTCGGGAAGATCTCGAACCACTCGTTAGTCAGGCGCGTGGTGGTACCCACGGCGCGGTGCTTTTCGAGCGACTCGTAGGCGGGGTCAGTGACGGCCAGGTCCACGCTCTCCGGACGGAGTGAGCGCAGCCAGGCCACCGCGTCGAGCTGCGAGATCATGGGCGGCGGCGGCAGCGAGCCGAGCATGTTCAGTTGGGCGGCGCTCAATTGAGCTCCTTGTCGAAGCTTTCGGCCTGCTCCCGATTCAGCAGGACTCCGATCTGGTGGGGCTTCACCCGATGCTGGCAGTCAGCAGGTACCGAGTGGCCGACCGCCTCGCCGCCTGGGTTGCAACCGAGTGAGTGAGCCTCCCGAATGGCGTCCAGCATGCAGCAGGCATTGACGATGCAAGCCCCCAGGAACTGCTGACCACTAGGCTTGGCCGGGTCGCAGAACGACAGCCACCAAAGCTGCGCCATCAGAAGCCGACCGCCTGACTGGTACCGTCGTCGAGCACGACCGCACCTATGCTGTTCCAGCGGTGCACATAGCGGCCGGTCACTTTATTGTCGCCGCAGAGCTTACGAAGCGTGACGCACACGCCGAAGATCGGCGCGCTTTGAATGCTCATGTCGCGGTGGTATTCCCGTGGCCCGCGTCCGGACTTGTCGGACCAGAAGTCCTCCACGAGTTCGCGCTCCCGCGCCGGCACCCAATCAGGCCACGTGTACTCGAGCCACGTCTTGGCGTCGGTGGTGGGTTGCTGCGGCATCACGAACAACTTGGCTGAAGTAGTCAGGAGCTCGTCCACCAAGTGGTGCGCAAAGCGCATGCACCGCACCGCGCGCCCGCTATCCTCAACTACCTCGAGCGTGTGGATCTGAAACAACCCGCCGAGCGTCCAGTCGCAACCGACGACCGGATTTCGGCGACCCTCGCATGCAAAGTAGATCCAGTTCGACGTGTCGCCTAGATCCGGCTTGCGCGCCGTGGCCTCGTTGTGGCTCTGCTCGTGCCCACAGCGGGGACACTTGAACCGCCAGGCCCGCGGATCCTGGCCGAAGAGCTCAACGCCGAGGGCCATCCAGGATTCGCGTCCCACCCGGAGCAATGGTGGCGGTGGCGGCGCGGTGCGCGTCGTCGTTCTGTGGGAGGTGCTTCTCACGTTGCCTCCGAGACGAACGGCTTTGCCATCTCGAGTATCAGCCGGACCTTGTCCATGTCGAACCTGTCGTCCGTGCGCGCGCCGCTCTCAAGGTCCAACCAAAACGGGACGTCGCGCAGTACGGGCAGGTCGTTCTCCGCCAGCACCATCTCGATCTTTTCGACGATGTTCTCCGGCGTGATCCCGCCCGCCCAGCCCATGCGTGGACCTTGGGTGTCATCGGGATATGGGACGTCGTTCCAGCCGTCGTCGATGCCGCGCCCACCCGAGGCGTCCCAAAGGATCGAGACGTTCGTGTGCTCGCGGTTCAGGTGGTAGGCGTTCTGGAGAGCGTCGTGACGCTGCACCTGCAGGATGAACTCCACCTCCGGTAGCAGCTCCGCCAGCATCAACATTGGCAAGCGCCACTTGCTGAAGCCGTTCAGCTGCACGCGCTTGGCGCTCACGGCCTTGAGGGCAGCGAACATTATCGGCGAGCCGGCCATCACGTGGCGGGAGACTTCACCGCACGGGTGCAACGCCCAGTTGACAGATGTGTCCTTGACGACCGCGTCGAAGCGCTGCACCCAACTGCTAGTTGGGTAGCGCGGAGAGCCGAGCCGGTCGGCGCCGGCGCGGAGAACACCCCACTCTGCGAATGGGAATTCAGCACTCAGCTGGACCAGAGCCTCGGGGTCAACGTGGTCGTCAGCCCCGGTGATGGTGATGCGGGTGAGCTTCACGCTGCGCGGCCCTTTCGATTGCGGTGGTATTGCTGGAGGTAGTGCCTGCTGCAGAGACCCAGGGATCGCGCCCGGTCAGGGCAGCCGGGGGCGGAGCACGCTCGGATGGGTGGAGTCGCTTTCGGACCGAGAACCTGCTCAACAGGCAAGCGGCGGCGCAGCCGGTCGTAAATCGTTGCGGGCGGTATGCCGAGGCGCTCACCCCAGTCTTGGCCGCACAACGTGACGCCGTTCAGAGTGAGCCAGCGCGTCGTCTTCCTGTTGCGCGATTGCTCACCGGACGTTGCCCAGCGGACGTTACCTGGTTCGTAGTTGCCCGCCCCATTAGGAAAGCGATCCAGCGAGTGGGCTGGGGACGGGCGTCTGCCAACGTCAGCCAGGAACGCTTCGAAACTCGCCTCCCACTCAGGGCACACCCTGAGCCCGCGCCCACCGTAGTCCGCGTAACTTTGGTGCTTCGGGCTACCACACCGCTCCAGCATTCCGTGCCAGATCCGGTATTCGGCGGTCATCGCGTAGTTCACGGTGTCGCCGTGCGTCATGATTTTCGAGGCCGTGACCTTGTAGCCGCAGGCCCGGCACCGTCGGCTGCGACCGGTCCTCACGGTCTCAGCGACAACCGTATGCTCAGTCTTACAAACGCAACGACAGCGATAGCGCTGCACCCGGCCCGGGATCAGAGCCAAGATGGTCCAGTCATGCTGCTGCGTGCCGACTAGGGCGGCGTAGTCGTGCATTCTCCTCACGCCGCCGCCCCGATCTCGGCTGGTTTACGCCGCGCCGGGGGCTCGATGGTAGCGTCGGCCAGGCGCACGATGTCCGCGTTGTGGCTGACGAAGAGCAACCGATCGGCGTTCGTGAATTGCACGACCCTTCTCATCATTTTCACCCACAGGGGTGCTGCTACTTCGTCGAGGAAGTTGGTGCTCTCGTCGCGCACCAGCGTAGGCCGGTCGAACCCAGCTCGCTGGCAGGCCAGGATCACCATGCCAGAGCGGATCGCTTCGGCGAGCGAGCAACGTTCGCCGCCGGAGTGCTCGCTGACTTCCTTGTCCTCGCCGGTTTCGTTGTCGACGACCCTGATTTGGACGCCATCGATCATCTTCTTGCCGGTGCTGTCGAGGTGCTTGGTCTGGACGTACATCGTCCAGCGGTTGAGCCCGCAGTGACGTAGAAGATCGTTGATGTAGGTGGTGAGCTCGGGTCCGGCGTTGTCCACCTCTGCCGCCTGCATTCCGCCGCGTCCGTGGTCGAGCACGAGACGTGTCCAGTCGGCGAGCTCGGACTCCACGACGAGGCGTTCGGCTTCGAGCCCAACCACCTTCGCGTCGATCTCCCGGGAACGGGCCAGCGCCAGGTCGGCCTTCGTCACGGCGGCCTTGGCGGCGCCGGCAGTCTTCTCGGACGCGGCCACTGCCTCCCTAGCCGGGCCCGCATCGGGGGTCTCGCCCGCCTCCACCACCTCGATCATCGAGATCTGCTCGGCGACCCGCGCCTCTTCGGCCTGGGCTGCCGCGATCAGTCCTTCAAGCTCGCCGATCCGCCGCTCCGAGTCGTCGAGCGCCGCCAGTCGCCCGGCCAGCTTGCGCATCGGTTCGAGCATCGTGGCCTGCGCCTTGGCGGCCACGGCGAGTTCGCGGCGACCGAGGGCCCGCAGCACGGCGGACAGCACAGCGATGGCGTGCCCTTCCGTGATCTCGGCTGCCTCCTTCCCGGCAGCGGCGTGTTCAGCTTCGGCGGAAGCTACGTCAGCCGCCCGAGCCGCCTGCTTGTCGGCGTCGGCCTGGGCCCGCTCGGCAACGCGCATTCGGTCCTTCTCGGAATCCAACCGGGAACGAAGCTCTTTGATCTTGGCTGGTGTCTCCGTCGCGGTCGTGATCGCGTCGTCGTCCGCTGCGAGGGCCTTGTGGGCGATAACCGGTGCTAGCCCCAGATCAGATTCCAGGTTCTCGATCTCGACGAGGCTGGCGCGCAGATCGACGAACCGTTCATCAGCCGTGGCCCAGCGCTTCCCGTCCATCGTTCGGATCTCGATCTCGGTGGCCTCCACCAGAGCCCGGGCCGCCGTCGCCGCCGCTGCCAGTGCCGCCTGTTCGGAAACCGCCCGGTCGATCGCGGCCTTGTCCTTGAGGCGCTTCGCCGCTGCATCGCGCCGCTGCGCAGCCGCCCGCGCGCGCGCGGGACCGTCGCGCCAGGGGTCGAGCAGCTTGGCGATCTGCTTGTCGGCTTCGACCAGCCCGAGCTCGAGCCGGGTGAGCTCGGTGTTCGCGGCTTCGAGGTGTTCGGCAGCCGCGCGGATTTCGGCAGCCTGCGCCTGGAACTGCCGGTTGCCCTGGATCTTGAGCTCTGAGTCAGCACGCCGCTCCGCAGCACCCTTGGCTTGCTCCTCCAGGGCGGCCCGGAGCTTGTCGGCTGCCTCTCGGGCCGCCTTCCTGGCGACTTGATCGGCGGCCGCCTGTTGGACCTTGGCGAGCGCCGCCTTGGCTTCGACCACTGCAGCGTCGGCGCCGGCGGCAGCCTCCTCGGCGGCGCGCAGCGCGGCTGCCGCAGCCTCGATCCCAGGGTCGTCGCCTCGGATGTCGCCGATCCGGCGGCACAACTCTTCCAGCTTGCCCCGCTCTGCCGCGGCGAACTCGCGGGCAAGCTTGGCCTTGCGCTCGAGCCGCTCGACACCGATCACCCGGAGCAGTACCGCCATCCGGTCGCCGGACTTCATCTCGACGAAGCCTTCGGACTTCTGGTGCGAGAAGAGCGACGCCAGCACGACCGAGCGCTGGGGCATGTTGTCATCGACCCATGCCGCGAAGACCTTCTGCCCAGCCTTCTTCCAGAGTTCGCCGTCCGGACCGCTCACCACCACGCTGTGGGCGCCGTGCACGGAGTCGATGACGTGCTTGATCGTCCAGCGCTTGCCCTGGTGGACGATGGTCGGCTCGACCAGGCCGTCAGCACCCGTGGCTCGCGCGCCCAGCAGACCCTGCGTCGGCATGGTTGCAGCGCTCCAGATGGCACCGATGAAGGCCGCCTCCATGGAGAAGCTCTTGCCCCGTCCATTGCGGCCCACGAGCGCGATCAGTTTCTGATCGTCAGAGAATTGGGTCAGGTCGAGCGTCCAGTCTTCGAACGGACCGATCGACCGGAAGCGGCACTTCTCAAGCCTCATGCGTGGCCTCGTGCAGTTGGTCGGCCTTGGCGAGCAATGCCGCGCGCCGTGGCCCAGGATCGAACCCGACGGACGCCCAGTGCGCTTCGAGCTTTTCGCGGTGCCCCTTCGCCAGTGCCACATCGGGCGCCCGCGCCCGCGTCTCTGCGTCGACCAGGTCTTCGAGCGTCACGGAGAGTGCGCCGCGGGCCAGCAGGTCGGCCTTGATCGCCTCGGCCGCAGCCTTCGCTGATTCGCGCTGGTCGATGGGACAGTGGAACCGGAAGCGCACATCAGCGCCGGCGACATCTCGGTGCGCGTAGCTGTTCGAGAGGCTGCCGTCAGCGAAGACACCCTGGGCCAGAACCATCGGGGCCACCGGCGTAGGAATGCGCTCGTATCCGACGATGCGCGGCCCGTCGGTGCGGACGATGGTGTAGCCCTTTTGGCCGGGCTCGCCCCAGTTGCAGTGCTCCGTCCCGCCGCCGTATACACCTTCGACGTCGCCGATCTTGAGCACCTGCTGGGCGTGAATGTGGCCGAGTAGCCAGATGCCGGCCCGCATCGGGGCGAGGTCCGCACCCGAGAGCACGAGTTCCGATCCCCGTACCGGTTGATCGTGATCCGTCGTGGCACCGGACAGCATCAGATGGGCAAGCCCAATCCGTGCGAACGGCTGCCGGTCCATCTCGGCGCCCAGCCCCAGAATGATGGTGCGCAGCAGGTCCCGCGCAGCGTTCTGCGCCTGCTCGGCGCTGACGCCATCGAGCCGGGCCAGCAGGGCGCCGAGGTGCGGCCATGGCACGCACCCGATTGCCAACTGCAACTCCGGCAGGAAGTGCACCGCAGGCTGGCTGTAGAACGTGATCGGGTGCTTCCCGCCCAGGTCGTTGTACAAATCCAGATCGCCTTCGATTTCGTGGTTTCCGTAGTCGCCCACGACCGGTCCGAACTCGGCTAGCCGCAGGAGCCACGCGCCGAGCGCGTTGCGATCGCTTGGGATGGAGCGCTTCTCGAGCGCGTCTCCGCCGAGCAGGGTTGCCTCGCACCCGCGCGCGCGCGCGTCGTCCGCGATCCAGTTGTGCACGCGGACCGTTTCCTCCAGGTCGTTGTGCCCGTCGAAATGCTGATCGGTGACGAACGCGATCAGGCTCACCGCTGCCCTCCCGCCACGCGCTTGCCGTAGAGCGCATCGCGCGCTGGTGCGAACGCGTCCACGACGGCTTGGGCCAGGACCGGCTTGACCAGCGGATCGTCGGTCTGCGCCGTGAACACGACCCTTGCCGCAAAAAACGCCTTGTCCAGATCCTTGGCCGAGTACCGCGCCAGCACGCCCATCTGCCTCACGGCTTTGAGCCGTGCTTGGGTGTCGCAGACCGAGTCGATGTGCTCCCGCATCCGCTCGACGTCGAAGCCCACGCGGTCACGGTGCGTCGCTTTCTCGCGGAGCCGCTTCACCAGTGGTGAGTTTGCAGTCAGGTCGATCCCCGAGGCGCCCTGCTTGGTGCGCTCGCTCGCGTCGAACTCCCGCCAGGCGCAGGTCGACGTGTAGCTGCGGATGTAGGGGTCTCGGCCGGGGTCGGTCCGCTGGCAGTCCCGCCACGACACGCCCAGCGCTGAGGCAACGCGATCCAGCATCCCCTTGTTCGGAACCCGCAGCGTTTCATCTTCGTCGTCGGGGAAGGTCTCGGTCGAGACGTGCACTCGGAACGCCGTGATCATGATGGCGGTACCGGGCAGCACGGCGGCGAGCTGGGTGCTGGGGGCGAGCAGGTGACCAACCTCGGCGGCGTCGCGCAGCGCGAGGTTCGCTAGCTCGGTCGTGTGGTAGCTGCCTGTGGGAAACTTCCGGAGCTTGAGCAGCGGGCGGGCGGCACCGACGAAGCGCTTATGCTTGGCGGTCACGCCCTCCGAGCGGGCGGCGCAGAGCCTGGCTTCGACGAGCGTACAGGCGTCTTCGAGCTCGGCGACCGTGCACTCGTGGATCGTCTTGCCCCGAGCAGGCCCGACGGGAATCTTGATCGGCCCGGACATCAGGCGTCGTCCTCGGTACGGAAGGCCCAGGCCTCTTTGCTTAACTCCTCGACTTCACCGAGCAGCTCCAGCGGCAGCACTCCGCTGTGCAGGTAGATGGCCAGCTGTAGGCAACGCTCGCGGAGTGCCTCGCGGATGAGTTCGTCCATCAGCCCGCCCTCCGCTCACGCCGCCGCTGCTCGACCGCCGCTTCCACTTGGCGCTCGAAGTGCGCCTTGCGCAATGGCGCCAATGCTTCATAGGGCGCGATCGCGTCAGCGCTCGGCCAGAACTTGAACCCAACGCGCGCCGCGGTCGCGGCGACGTGCTCCTTCCAAAGCTCGACTGCCAAGTCATCGAACGCCGGCTCAGCCAGCACGACGCTGGGTATGAACTTAGTACCCACCGGGGCGTAGATGCGCGGTGAGCGCCATCCGCAGTCGCACCCAACCTGCACGTAAGCGACGCGATCGACCTGCCCATCACCCTCGTTCAGATCGCGGTACCGCCAGCCGTCCTTCGGTTTGACCAAGCCGATCAGGTAGCCCTCGTGCTCGGGGTGGTCGTTGCTGCACCAGCCCATCAGCCACCGCCCTTCGGCGCCGGCTTTGACACGCGCTGAAGCCAGTTGCCGTCCGGGTTGAGTAGCTCGCAGGCGCCGCCCTTGGCCTGAATGACACGCCAGCGGTCGTCGAAGTCGTCGCGCGCCGCCTTCTCGGTGGAGTGAGGCTTTACGTCGAAGGGCTCATCTGGAGAGCCGTGGTTGACGCTGCGGACCACCCAGCTACCGAGGTGCTCGGTGCTCACGACTCACCTCGATAGAGCCGTGACAGCGCGTCCCCGACGGGGGTCTCGTAGCCGAAGTCGCCGGGCGCCCCGCATCGGTGCCACTGCCAAGGGCTACCGACAGCCTTGATCAGGCGCGTTTGCCCGCCACACCTCGAACAGTTGCCCGGGTAGGTTGAGATCATCGCGTTGCGCTGCGCGCGCGTGAGCTTCCCGCTCGTGAGAGCAATCGACTCGTCCATCACGGCCGTTCCCCTAACTCAGCGCGGACCGACTCAGGCAACTCGGCCCACACCGCTTCGGCCGCGGCGAGGCGGGCGGCGTCGATTGTCGTCGCGTTGACCTCCTTGCGCTCGTCGCCGACCCATATGAAGATCGAGCGCACGCCGCGCCGACGGTCGTACTGGATCTGCGGCACCGCTCGCTCCCCATCGACAGCCCACGCATCCAGCACTCGTACGGCCCAGTCGCGGCGGGCCATCTCGCGTACTGGCTCGATAGGGCAACAGTCGTGCGTCACAGCTTCGACCAGCTCCGCCGGCTTCATCAGAGCCGCACCTTCCCGTAGGTGGCGCTGATACATATCTCGCACATGGCGTCCCCCTGAGGGTCGTGAGTCATCTCAGACTTGCAGCGGGGGCAGCAGTGGGGGACTCGCGTGATCCGAGCCAAGTGCTGAACGTAGACCCGGGCGTCGGCCACCCGGCGCAGGAGAGCCTTTAGCCGCTCGTCTACGACGTAGTGCCGATCGCCCTCGAGTTCCTCGGCGATCGTGGTGAGCGAGTGCAGCATCTCGAAGACGAGGCGCTTGGCCTCGCCGGCAGCGTCGGACATCTCAGGTGCGACGACGGGACCGTCGACACCAGTGCGACCCGACGGCTTCTCTGGCAAGCCCGCGAGGCTGACATCGAATCCGCCGGCCATCGTGGCAACACGAGGGACTGGCGTCGCCGTTCGCAGCGCCGCATTCACGGCAACACGACCTTGGTTTCGGTGGCACTATTGATCAACATGGCGGAAGCCCTCCTCTGGGAATCGGTTTTGCTGCTCAGCTCGATGCCCACGGTTGATGGGTTGGCTGCGTTGAACAGCTCAACGTCGCCCGCGGTGAAGGTCGCGTTGCACGACGCCGAGCCTGTGCTCATCACGCCACCAGGCTCGTGGGAGTGAATGCCCAGAGCGTGGCCAAACTCGTGAGCGGCGACGTGCCAGAGCTCGCCCACGCAGGTCGAATCGACGTAGGTCTCAGCATCGAGCACGAGCCATGTGCCGCCGTCGGCGGAGATAGTGGCCCGGCCGTTGGCGCCAGCGATCACGGCGCGCTCGATGGACCAGGCGGGTGTCGGCGTAGGCAAGGCGCCGAACGTAAATGCGAGATCTACGCGCCCACGGGTGACGGCTCGCCAGGCGTCAGCCGCAGCCAGGATGGATTCGACCTCTTCCGGGGTAAAACGCTCGTCAACCAGCCATGTGGAGCGCAACCGGTCCACGGCTGGCGCGGACGTCGGCGCCTCCACGACTGGCACAACCTGCTCGGACGGTTCCACGGGAGCCGCGCAACTGGAAAGCGCAAGCGCCAGCAGTGCCCACTTCGCCAGGGCCGTCATGCGACCTCCGAGAGCCGATAATCACGATCGTGATTGCCAGCGCTGGCCGTGTCGTCTAGCAAGACTTCGATGCCGAGCTCTTCGCGCTCGCGCTCCACGACGTCGTAAGCCTCTTCACAGCGGCGACGGAGGTAGTGCAGCTGCGCACCGGTAAGACTGATTGCGTAGAGCGCCGGCAGGTCGCACCAGGCGAGCTCATACCGACCCGGACCGAGCTTCTCCACGTCAGCGCACACGTAGTGAGCGACGCCAGCGCAGGTGTAAATGCGGACCTTGACCTCGAGCATCAGCGCCCCCTCCGGCATGTCGCGCCCTCTTCACGACCCCGCATCCGCGCGGCGGCGACAATTCGCACCAGCTCATCCACCGTGCCGGGACGCAGGTTGCGCAGCTGGTTCGACGCCCGCCCGAATTGACCGCGATCGACGGCGGCTTCGACGGCTTCGCGGTCCACTATTTCGGCGAAGTGGGACTCGTCATTGGCGACCGCAGTCTCGATGACACCGAGCAACCAGCGCTCGACGGTGATCCCGCTCGACTTGGCGACGCGGGCGACGCGGGCCTCAAGCTTCTTTGTGCTCAGCTTGGTGGCGAGCATCAGGCCGCCCTCCGGGCCAGCTCACGGGCTCGGCCCTCGACATAGGCCCTGACGAACTCCTCATCCACGCCCGCTTCGAGTGCGACTAGGGCCAGCGGGCTCGGCTGGAGGAGCACCGGAGGCGCGGAGGCGAATGGCGCAGCGGAGGCGGGCGCGGTCGTGCGCATCGGTCCTCCGTGGGACTCGGAGCGCGGCGGGTTTTCGGTCTGGTTCTGCATGGTGCCAGACTAGTTATAGTTAACTAACCTTAACCGTCAACAAAAAAGAACACGTCCCCCACGGGTGACGGAGAAAGCGCCGCTCTTACAAGGTCTTGTGACGTGCGCTCGGGCGCTCGCCACTACCCTTCTTGAGCTCGTCGACGATCGGAGCCATCAAGCGCAACCAGAACAACCAGTCGCCCTGACTGTTCTCGTTGCCCTTCCACACGCGCTCTGCGGCCTCGCGCGCCTGGTTCGGGGTGCATTTGGCCAACCCAATGATCGCTACCGCTGCATCACGCAGTCCTTCGCTATACACGGACTTTCCTCCCTGCAGTCCGGGCTCTAACGGGTGACCCGTGTGGGTTATTCGTTCCGGTAGCGGTTCCCCTGGTTTCCAAGCCGGATTCTCCTCGGCCCATGCACGGGCGAGTTGCTTGAATTCGTCTTCTGACTCGGGTTTGAGGACGCGAGCAACTGGCGCCACCTTTGCGTGCGAGCCGTTCCTCCCCTTCGCTAGCGCAGTCATCTCTGGCTTGGAGATCCCCATCATCCTTCCTAGATGAACGAGCCGGCTCCCCTTGTGACGGTGCAAATATTCCGCGATGCGGTACGCGAAATAGCGTGCAAGAGACTCGTCCTGTCGGCGCTTGCCGTTCGCCACGGCATGTATCGTACCAACCGAGAATTTCTGCGTAAGCCGTGGGACCACTGACTGAACCGATGAGCGGTGCGAATTTTACGCTTGACTGTAGATTAAGGTTAGTTAACTCTAATACCGGATGGCCAAAGCTGACGGACCGACCCTGCTGGCAGCGGAGATCTCCCGCCGGGAGATGACGCAAGAGGCGGTTGGGAAGGTGTTCGGGGTCAGCAAGACCACGTTGCACTTCTGGCTCAAAGGAACGCATCGCCCCTCTGGTTTGAAGCGCGAACTGATCGAGGAGTGGAGCGACGGGCGTGTGCCCAAAGAGGTCTGGCTGAGCCTCGAAGACCGCGAGGCCCTTGCCGCTGCGCGCAAAGCCGCGAAGGCACGGAAGGCAGCATGAGCCACCGTAACGGCAACCGCCGCCGCAACGGAAGGCGCTCGAAGAAAGCAATGAGGGAACTTCTTGCCTCTTCGCTTGTTCAGACCCGAACACGCAAGAAAGCATCGCGACCTGCTGCTGCGCGCTGGACCGGCAAGGACGCCGGCACGATCAAGAACTGGGAGAAGGCCAAGACCGCGATCACGCTGGAAGATGTCCTGACGTCTGAGACTTTGGGGGAGGACTTTCTCGAGAAGGCGCTGGAGGATCTGCGGGCCTACGACGCTGCGCAGTGGGCGAGCGCAGGTCGCAAGCGGAGGTCGCGTGGCTGAGCTACTCCCTGCCCTCCGACCACTCTCGGTCCATCCAGCCGATCTTTCCGGCGTGCGGACCTTCAAGCACGCGGACCTTGCTCGTGAGCAGGCCCCGGTCGAGCCACAGGCACTTGGTGCCCTTCGCCACCCAGTAAGCGCCGTTCGATCGCGCCGCGATGTCGATGGTCTGCTTGTCCTTGGTCGCCGAAGCCTTTCCGAACTCGTCGTAACCCTCCTCAGTTGGAAAGACCAGGACTGGACCGGCGATACCCGCGATGCTGATCGAGCAGGTGGTTTTGGACTGGCTCTGCGCCTTGTCCATTCGTGCGTGAATGCTCGCCTCGTCAGTTTTGCGCGCGTCCTCGGCAATTTTCTCAGGCGTCTTGCCGGTGGAGTCAGGCTTCCTGTCGCCCCCGCATCGACCGACGAGCCAGAAACCCGCCAGCAAAACGATCGTGATGCAGCCCACCGCGCCCTTCGTGTCGATCTTCTTTTCGTCGGCCATCGTGGCACCGAAGCCCAGGCGTTTCTGAGTGTCAACACACTGAGGGCAGCCTGATGCGCCCCACCGCCCACAGCGCCGCCTGCCTCTTCGCCTATTCCGATCTCTACCCGGGCACCCCGGAGCCAGTGGCCTTCCGCTTCCCAGCGCCATTCTACGTGTGCCAGAAGGACGTCCGAGTCGACCAGGCTCCGGACAAGAGTCTCCGAAAAAACGGCTGGGTCTGGTTCGTTGGGCCTGAGCTCCAGACTGCGAGGGTGGCTTAGGTGCTGGCCTTGGCGCTCGCCTCTCCGTTCATCGTGATCGTCGCCATTGGCGCGGTCTCGAGCATCCGGCGGGCGCTCTGTGCGCGTCAGCAGCGGGCTGCGTTCCGTCGTGAGTGCGAGCAGCGCCGCGCAGCGGCAGGGGCGGTGCACTGATGGTGCCACGCCGGGACACGCTGCGTCCGGTCGTCTCCCTGTCGGAGCGCCCTGGACTCGCTCGGTGCATTCGCTCATCGGCTGCGACCATCCAGAGCAAGCTTGATGCCAAGCTCGATACCAGCGAGCGCATCAAGGCGCTCTGGCCGAAGCTGAGCTGGCGGAAGCGCGCCGACAAGCTGTGCGTTGACGAGAGCACGCTGCGCGGGCAGCTTCATCCCGATGCGCTCAACCGTGGTCCGAGCGACAAGGTGCTCCGTATGTTGGAGCACTACGAGGGAATCGCCAGTCTTTCCGCGAGGAAAGGGGCGGCGGGCTGATGCTTTTCTTTCTCTGTTTACTATGCGTGCACGCAGCAGGTTTTGCGCGTGATGTGGATGCCAGAGAGTGGCGTGCGTTCAGCCTGCGCAGCTGCTACGCGGCGCGCGTTCAGGACAAGGAGCAAGACCATGGACCCCAAGACCGGCGCAATCGCCCATTTCGAAAAGGAGTCGGACGCCGTGCGGGCCGGCTTCACCAAGGCGCTCACGAAGGACGAGGCGAAGGAGCTAGGGCCGATGAACCGCAAGGCTCGACGAGCCTGGGTCTCGAAGTCGCGCAAGAAGAACAAGCGGGGTTAGTCCCCGAGAGCAACGAGACTTCCAATTCGCTACGGGGAGTCACGACTGGAAAGGAAGTGCCGGGCGTGGCGTTGAGCCGGAGCGACGACCAACTGCAGCCAACGGCGGAAGGTCGGGAGATGCCAAGCCAAGTCGGAAGCGGTCCGAGGCGAGAGCCAGATGACCGGAGCCGATGCGTGCGGCGTACCGCTGGCTTCTCTTGTGCGTCGTGCCGCCATGGTACGCAGGGAGATCCTGCGGCGCTTTCACTGAGCCATGAAACAGCGGTGCGGCGTGCAGGTGATTCATTGCGAGGAGGAGCAACGGTTGCTCGCCGGCCTCATAAGCCGGAGGGAGCTGGTTCAATTCCAGCCCTCGCATCCTCGACGCTGCTGCAGCGGCGGAAAGCCGTGGCCCTGAACACGGGTGGCGTAGTGCAGGGATTGCCTGGCATACAACCTGAGCCCGCCCTCGTTGAGTCTGGCGGACCGTGGTTCAACTCCACGCGGGTATACCTTTGGGAGGGCCGCCTGATGTGGCTGATAAGTCACGAGTGGCGCACCCGCGAAGAGGCGCACGACCTTCTGCACAAGAAGCACGGCTGGACCTCGGTATCGGTGGAGGCGGTGCTGGCGTCGATGACTCGTGGTGAGCTCGGCTGGAGGAGCGCCTGATGCCCTGGGTACCCTGGTCGATCGGCTTGGTGCTGCTTGCGCTGCTCGTGGTGTGGTCCGTCTGGGACGGTTTTCGCGAGGAGAAGCAGGAGACCGAGGTGCTGTCGATACTGCTGGTCTGCGGGAACATGACGGCGCGAGACATGGCCGCCGCGGGCTACCCGCTGCTGAACCGTCGAGCCGTAGACCGGGTGCTGGAGCACCTCGAGCGCGAAGGGCTGGTGGCTATCAAGCCCGAATTCCGCGTCGTTCCGCGCCGCGAGGCAGCCCCGAAGCGCTACAGCATCACCGAGCTCGGCCGGACTGAAGTACTCGTCCGGGCGAAGGCGAAAGCGGGGGCAGCGTGAAGCGCTCCGAATCGAGCGTCGCCTGGGCCTACGCCCTCTCCCGCCACGTAGAGCCACGCTTGGTCTGTGGCTACAACGTCGCAGCTTTCGCCGTGATCGCAGCTCTGATGTGCGTTGCTGTCGCTCTGGCGATTGCGGGAGGTGCGCTGTGAGGAGCCGTTGGCACTCGGCGTTCCTGGGCTTCGTTTGCGGCCTGATCGGTGGCGGCGTGCCGCTCGAGAGCTTCAGGTGACCTGGCTCGTGTGGAGCGCCGTGGTGGCGCTCGCTCTGCTGCTGTTCGGACTGACATGTAGAGGCTTCCAATGAACGATCTCGCGACGCTACTGCTCTCCCTGATGCTGGCCCACGGCTCGGCCGGCAAGTCCGTCTTCAGCGCGGAGCCAATCCCCGCCTGCGGCAAGAGCGGGGCCGCACCCACTTGCGAGCTCCGGCCGGTATGCGCCGAGCCGACGCCGCTGTGCGCCGCACCCCGGTGGAGCGACGTCCGCAACGCTTGGGTCCGAGCAGAGACCCGCGAAGCTGCCGCCTCACGCCTGGGTGTGGCTGCCGTCGCGCTCGCCGATGCAGCGACCTTCCTGACGCGCTGCACGGTCGACGGCGTTCCGGTCGAGCGCTGCAAGCCGGTTACCTGGCCCGAGGGAACCGTGGACTTCGCCAAGGCGACGCTGACGGTCGCCGTTTGGGAAAGCGGGCTGCGCGAGGACATCATGGGCGGCCATCCGCCGAAGGGGCGAGGCGCCGCTGGCGAAGCCTGCGTGATGCAGGTGATGCCCAACGTGATCCGGTCCGTCGCGCCGTGGCTGCCGGCTTACGAGCTTGCGAAGACGAAGGACGAGCAGCTCGCGCTGATGCTGGTCGGTACCGACGGAGCCTCGCTCCGCCGCTGCTTCGAGACCGGCGGCCGTCTGCTCGCGCGCATGCGCAAGGTGGCGCAGCACGAGTGCAAGCAGCGCTGGAGCTACTCGCTCTGGGCTCGCTACGGCACAGCCGGGCGGTGCGACACGGTGGGCATCTTCGACGACTTCGCGGCGAAGCGGGAGAAGACTTACCTAAACTTCCGCAAGAAGACGTCGCCGCAGTGGCCGGAGTGGTTCACGCCTGAGCTCCGTGTCGCGCTTGCTGGCGGCGCTGGAGGCGCGTCGTGAGCACCGCCTACATCGTCGCGCTGATCGACACGACCCAGACCCCACCCGTGGTGGTCGGCGCCGGCATCTTCAGCGACGGCCGCACGCTCACCACGGACCTGCGCCGCGCGTTCCCTGTCGAGATTCAGGAGTTCAAGGCGGAGACGTTCCAGGAAGCGTACGAGCAGGCGCGCGACACCGTGGAGAAGTACCCACCGTTCGCCTGGCTCAAGCCGCTGATGTCGCGGGAGGACTTCGAGCCGCCCAAGCTCTGGGCTGTCCACGTGCAGGGCCCCGGCACCGTGATCGCGCAGCCGAACCGCGAATGCGCGGACCGCCGCGCCAAGCACTGGAACGCCGTCATCGAACACCGGATGAGCAAAGACCCCAGCCCCAACGATCCGGTCGTGCGCTGCGAGGTGATCGAGTGGCCCCACAGCGCCGCGGGGCACGCTGAGGAGCTGGCGAAGCACGGCGGCTACCCGGAGGACATCTGCTGATGCGCATCTCGGGCTTTCAAGTGGCGGACGCTTCGGGCCGGATCATCGAGAACCCGTCCCCCTTCCAGGTCAGGGCAGCGCTGCTGCAGTTGATCGAGCAGACCGGCGCCAACGTCGTCAACGCCACGGTGGACGGAATCCCAATCGCCTACGTCATGGCAGGCGACGACGATGTGCCGAACGCCACGGCTGACGCGTACACCAAGCACCTCGTCACGCTGGCAGAGAACCTGCTGGAGAGTGCGAAGGAGATCCGCCGAGAGTTTCTCAACAGCCGCAAAGGACCGAACTGATGACCCTGCGAGCCGTGTACGGCTGCCCGCCAATGCCGGGTAGCGGCCGCGACCTCCGGCTGCCGAACAAGTTTGCCTGCTCCGAGTGCGTCGCGCTGATTACCAGTGGTGGGTCGTTCTCGGTCGAAGGCCAAGGCGCGCGTCGATGCGACTTCTGCGGCACGCCTGGCTGCGGGGGCCCGCTGACCGTCCAGCAATGCCAGGACATCATCGACGGCAGTCGTGGAAAGCGCGTCGTCGCCGGCGGTGACGGCACGCTCCGAGCGACAGTGGGCAGCGACCGCGCCGGGAAGTACGTCCACGTGCTCGACGTGGCCAACGTCGGGGGCCCCGACGACGGCGAGCCCTGGTTCACCTGCAGGGTCCAGGGCGAGACACCCGGACCCAGCGAGATCTACCCGGCCTACCCGCGCAGCGCGATCGACCCCTACGTGCCGTCGCGCGAGAACCTGAAGCAGCGCGTGGAGGGCATCAAGGCCGAGATTCGAGCCTTCCCGACGGCAGAGAAGCTGCGGCTCGCTGCCGACTTCCTCCAGCGTGGCTCACCAGAGTACGCGGCGAGCATCGCGAAGCTAGCGATCGAAGAGGCCGAAGGGCGGCTGCCCTTGGTACCGATGCCACCGATTCCGGCCAACGACGATCCGGAGGGTGCCTAGATGCGCGTCCTGCTCGACGTCGACGGCGTGCTTGGCGACTTCCCGTCGGAGGTGCTGCGCTTCGCCAACAAGTACGGCCGCGAGCCAAGCTGGCCTGAGTACTCGCTCGAAGGTGCCACCCAGCACGACCTGCTGAAGGCTTGGGAGCTCGAGCACCTGCAGAAGCGGCTCGACCAGCACATGATCGACACCGACTTCTGCCGGCACATGCCGCTCTACGAAGGCGCCCAGGGCTTCGTGGACGCGCTGCGCTTCATCGCCAATGACCTCGTTATCGTGACGAGCAGCTACAGCGACGTGCCGACGTGGGAGCACGCCCGGCGCGCCTGGCTCAAGGAGCACTTCGGCTTCGAGAAGCAGAACGTCGTCTTCGCGAAGCGCAAGGAGCTTGTGGCGGGCAACATGCTGCTCGACGACAAGCTCCGAAACATCGACGCCTGGCGAAACGCCTGGGGCCACCAGGGCACGGCGGTGGTGTTCGATCGACCCTGGAACCAGGGCATTCAGTTCCGCGTCCGGACCTACAACGAGGCGCTGAAGTTTGCCGCTGAGCTGGCTTTGAAGCTTGGTGGGAAGCAGGCCGAGCGAGCGGCGGAGGGCACGACGCCGTGACGGTGTACTTCATCCAATCTGACTGTGGCCGCATCAAGATTGGCTACACCTCAGCGGAGACACCAGACGCGCGGCTGCGTGATCTGCAAGTGGGCAGCCCAAGGAAGCTGACTTTGCTCACCTACTTCGCGGGCCCGAGAGAGACGGAGGGGTGGTTACACAAGAAGTTTGGTGACTTGAATCCCCACGGTGAGTGGTTCGATCCAAGCCCGTTGCTCGAATCTGCCATCGCATACGCGAAGCGCTTCGGCAACCTGGAGAAGTGGGAACAGGCAGTCGCAACCCCGGAAGCTTGGGCCGAAGATCGGGCTGCCGCAGGGCGTCGCCCTGGGCTGAGTATCAAGCAAGAGGAATCACTGCTTCGCCACGCATGGGAGCGGGCGATGGTCGAACAAGCTGCGCGTGTACGGTACGACACTGATTGGCATAACGCTTGGGTTTCCGGATGGTGGCCAAGCGGGAATCTCGACCGCAGGACGCAGCACCTGCTGGCTGAGTACCCCGGTGACCCAGACTCCTTCGAATGGGAAACCAGCGACGGGCGGGTAATGCGTGGCGTAGGTCTAGAGTGCACCATCGAGCGCATCCAGCGTTTTCGCAATCCGGGCCAAGGTGACCGCTGCGCAGCAATTTGGCTCCTCGCATGCATCCACGAACTCTCGCGCTCCGCTAGCGATCGAAAGCGCCTAAGCGACCGCCTACCGGAGATCGAGAGCTTTCGATCGGAGCTGTATGACCTGACAAGGTCGGGCTGGCTGCGGATGCAGCGCGCGTTGCCGGAAGCCCCATACTTGCCACATCGATGTGTTCTGAGCATCACTGAGTTCGTGGAGCTTTGCGCGCGCCATTGCCGAGCGCTGCTCCACGGCACCAGCCTGCGCTTCTTCTGGAGGCATGGGGCCATCTGCGGCACCGAGCCGCTCCGATTCTCGTTCGAGGGGCCAAGCTTCCTGAAAAAACGGCAACCCGTTGCCGAGGCCACACCATGAGCCGCATTCGAGATCTTTTGGTCGGCCTTGCGCACGCGGTTGCGGACCACCTCGAGTCGCTGCCTGAGCAGGCGAAGTACTACGACCAGCACAACACGCCGCTCTCCAAGCAGACCCATCTGCGGCTCGCGCGCACCGGTGTTCTACCGAGCTTCAAACGCGCCGGTCGCGTTTTCGTAGAGCGCGCGGTGATGCACCGCTACATCGAAGAGGGCAAGGTCGAGACCCGAACCGAAGGGCAACAAGATGAGGACGCGATCCTCAACGGGTTGCTGAAGAAGGCTGGCTGATGTCGAGAACCGCCAAGGGCACAATCGAGCGCGGCAAGGACTTCTTGCGGGTGCGCGTCACCGTGGTCGACGACAACGGGGAGACGTACCGGCCGTGGGTCGATGTGCCACCACGCCTCACGGACGACGCGGCGCGCCGCGTTGCGCTGCGCTACGCCGAGGAGCGGAAGGGCAAGCCTCGGGAGCGGCTGGTGCGCGGGCGCAAGATGGCGCCGAGCCCGACGTGGGACGAGTACTTCACCAAGCTCTGGGCGCCGAGCCGCGAGGGCAAGATCGAATCCCTCGACGACGACATCGGGCGTTGGAACAACCACATCAAGCCACTCATGGGCCAACTCGAGATGCTCGCGACGACGACGGAGCACCTGCGGCGCGTGGTGGAGTCGCTCGACACCAAGGCCCGCGCTGCGGAGTTCCCGCAATTCGGAGCGGGCTCGGCCGTGAAGTGCTGGACCATCGTCACCACGATGTGCGACGAGGCGGTCAATTCGAAGATCGAGAAGCTGCGCCTCCTGAAGGTGAATCCGGCGATCGGCGTGAAGCCTCCCGACCCGCCCGGCGACGTCGAGAAGCAGTGGCTGTTCCCGCGCGAACTCGAGAAGCTACTGGCCTGCAAGGCCGTGCCGCTGGAGCGGCGCCGGCTCTACGCCGCGGCCACCTATTGCTACACCCGGCCCGGGGAGGCGCTGGCGCTGCTTTGGCGCGCGGGGATCGACCTCGAGCACGGCATGGTGCGGGTAAACCGGGCCTGGAATTCCCGCAAGAAGCGATTCAACGAGTACACCAAGACCGAAGACAGCCGGCACTTCCGAATGGAGCCGGTCCTGCGGCCGATGTTCGAGGCGATGTTCAAGCGTCGGCGGACAGAGCTGGTGTTCACCACCTTCGACAAGCTGGCCGTGACGCTGCGCGCCGATCTGCTGACCGCCGGGGTCGACCGGCCGGCGCTCCACAAGCCGAAGCCGGGCGCCGAGCTGATGCGCTTCCACGACCTCCGCGCCACGGGCATCACCTACATGGCGCTACGCGGAGACCCCGACAACGACATCCGCGAGCGGGCCGGGCACGCCGACTTCACGACCACCCAAATCTACATCCGCAGGGGTCACCAAGCCCTTGGAGCGAGCATCGGAGCCCCCTTCTTTGCTCTCCCCGACGAGCTATGCGGAATCGTCCGGGAATCGTCCGGCGGGGCCTCTGGAGGCGACCCTGGGAACGGCGCCGTGGTGAAAGCCCCGGAAAATGCATCACCGGAAGGTGCCGCGCGTCCTGAAAAAGGATTCAAATCCCTTCTCCCGCTCCAGGAATCCGAAACGCTTTCGGGCGTTTCGGGCAAAGCAAAACCAACCGGTGACGATTCCGGTGACGATTTAGCCAGCCTTCTCGGCGCGAACGCCGAGCGCGGTAGAAGGCTAGCAGCCCTTTACGAGGCGGACCAGGCGGCGGCGCGCCCGGGGCTCTCGTTCTGCCGTGGGGTCGAGGCGGCCTACCGTGGGGACGAAGAGGCGACGCTGGCGGCGCTGGTGGACGTGTACCACGCGCTCGAGCTCGACACGCCCGACGGGCGCGAGCGGCTGTCTAAGGCCGCAGGTGGTGCCGGTGGCTGACCACCCCTCCGCCGTCCGACTCGGCGACACCGGTCCCGACCTGTACCAGTGCGGTGACCCGACGCCGATGGGCTCGGGCCCGTCGTTCTACAGCTGCACGGCCAACGCGGACCAGCGCCGCGGCCCGCTCAGGGGCTTCTTCGTAGCGCTTGGCATCGGCCTGGCGCTCTGCGCAGCCGGATTGGGAGGGCTCGGTGGCTGAGGTTTGGAAGGCACCTCCCATCGTGACGCCGCGCGGGCTCGAGCCGGGCCGGTTCGACCCAGAAGAGATGGCGGTCTGGTGCGCGACCTTCGGGGCTTTCGTTGCTCACCCGCCGGTCGGCTTCGCCAAGGAGAGGTGGGACTTCGAGCCCGCTCCGATCGAGGTGGCGACATTTTTCTGGCCAGTGATGCTGATCGGTGCGGTGGCGTACGGCCTGGTTGCCATTTCGGTCGGGCGGGGCCGGCTGATCGCGAGGTGGGGCCGTGGGTAGGTGTCGACACGGCTTCGATTTTGACTGCGTGGTCTGCCCTTCTGGCTGCGGCGGAACTCGCAAGCAACAGCGGCAGGTGGCGACCGGCCAGCGCCTCCCCGAAGCGCGCAAGGAACGCCGAACCAAGGCACCGACCAGCACGTTCACCGACGAGGAATTGGCGACGGTGCTCGAGAGTGCCCCAAGCCTGCGGACTGCCGCTGGTCGCCTTGGGTGCAGTCAAACGACGCTCTACACCAGGTCGAAGAGAACTAAGGAGCTGCGCGCCTTGCACGATGGCGCAGCGGAGCGAGGCCGGGAAACCAGCAGGCGCCTCCAGGGGATCAAGACTCGGAAGGCGGTGGTGAGTGGCTGACCTTAGGTGGTGGCGGCTCGAGGTGGACGCGAAGGGCAAGGTGGTGTCTTGCACGCCGGTCGAGTTCGCCGAGAAGGACGGAAAGTCCTGGTTCTACGTGCGAGCGCGTAACCAGGAGGGTGCCGGTCGCCTAGCGATGAACGCCTACATTTTGGCGCGTCAGCGCATCCGCCTGAAGCGGCTCAAGGCCGAGGGGAAGTGCGTTTGTGGGCGAAAGAACGACCGCCCGGGCAAGACCAACTGCACCATCTGTGTGGCCAAGGAGCGGGACTACGATGCTCGTCGCCGAGCCCGTGAGCGTGGCGAGGAAATACCCCGTCCCGATCGGCGGATCGCGGATGCTGAGCGGCGCGCCACCGAGGATGGGGAGTTCGTGGAGCGAGCCGCGCCGACCGTGCGACTGAACACCCTGCTCGAGGTCCAGCAGGCATGGCAGGACTCGAACACCAACGCCAACTTTACACGCTGGCTGCTCGATCAGATCGCAGCAGCGGGGGGAGTGAAACGTGCCGGCTGACCTTTGCGACGGCAGCGGCCTGCTCACGTGTCGTGCTTGTCACGATGATGGTGGGCCCTGTGCTGCGTGCCATGGCGCTGGGGCTGCTCGGCTGCGACCACCTGAAGGCCCGCGAGCAGTCAGCCTTCATTCCGGATTGTCACGGAGGTTGAAGTGAAAGACCCGTTCAAGGCGCTGCGCGACATGGGGGTGACGATGACGGAGGTTCATCCGACGGAGCCGCCGCGCGTTGCGAAACGCGGCAAGCGCACCCCAAAGGTCATTGTTGAGGCTGTGCGCACAGCGTTGCGCGACCACCGAGGACTCTCCGCCGCCACGATTGCCTGGGTCCTGGTGCCTGAGCTCCGCGATTACTGCGAGGGCATGTGCGGTGGATGCGGGCTCGGGAACCACCCGCACGACCCTGACGACTTTAGCCGGTGTCGGCGCATCGTAGCGCTCATTCCAAACGGCACGGCGCGGCTTACCGAGGTTGCGGAGGCCTTCTCGCGGACGACTCGAGCGTGGGCGCGGCTCGCCAAAGCGTGGACTGCCCTCGAGACCTTGTGGCTCCTTGAGGAGCAGCGCACCGACCGTCGCATGCCGAAGCTCTACGCGCGGATGCAGGAGCTCACCCGATGAAGACCTGGATGCTCGAACGCCTCTTCGTGTTCGGTTGCGAAGGAGTTCAGTGCTCATGATCGAGCAGCTCATCGTGTGGTTTCTACGTCGCTTCAAGCTCTTCTGCGAGCTCGAACGTCGCGTCTTCTTGCTGGACGTCGGCTCCGGGATGACCGCGGCAAAGGGTACGTCCCAGCGAGTTGAGGCGGAAGTCCACCACGCCTTGTTGACCAATGTCCCCGCAAAGTTCGAGGTGGTAATGCACTCGATCAAGCAGAGCGAGCAGGTCCCGTTTGGTGAGATTCACTGCCACTTGATCGAGGGGGCTGGTCGCGAGGGGGATGGCCATGGATGAAACCGATCCGACCATGCCGCTGCTCGGCCTCCCGATGCGCAAGCTGTCCGACGAGCTATGGGTCGAAGCTTGGGAGGGAGCCACCGTACAGGCAGCGGTCTACAAGGACGACGCGGTCTGGCTGGCTCACTTCTGGGTCTACCGTGGCCACGGCAAGGGAGAGCTGCTGCAGGTCGTGCAGAAGCGGGACCGCGTTAGGAGCGCCGACGCGGCGCGCCAGCACCTCGACCGTGTGATGTCGCTTGTGCGCGATGCGTTCACGAACCTGAAAGTGCGACAGGAGGCGTCCGTTGCCTGAACTCCGCTTCCCTCCTGACACCATCACCAACGACGCCGAGTTTTCCGAGCAGAAGTCGTGGCGCTATTGGCTCTCGCGCAACGTTCCGGAAAACCCCACCGGCCCGCTGGGGCTCTTGATCGGGCTGAATCCTTCGGACGCTGGCGCGGCGCGCGAAGACACCGATCACACCATTACCAAGGAGATCGAGTTCGCGCGGCGCTGGGGTTGGCGAGGCTTCTGGAAGGGCAACCTTTTTGCGCTGGTCTCGAAGGACTCAAGCAAACTGATCCGTTTCGACTACTACGACGCCATCGGAGAGCCCACGGACGCCTACCTCGAGAACATGGCGTCGCGAGCAGACCAGATCGTCGTGTGCTGGGGTGGGAAGGTGCCGCGGCTCAAGCGGATCCGGATCGGGCAGGTATTGCGTCTGCTGCGCCGCGCGGCGCCGGCGAAGGAGCTCCAGTGCTTCGGCGTAGGCAAGCATGGCCAGCCAATCCACCCGCTAAGGCTCAGCTACGCGACGCTGCTAGTCCCGTTTGGGGGCGAGGAGGCGATCGGGAATGTCTGACCAGACAGCGCCGGCGACCTGCCCGGACTGCCTCTGGCCGGCCTGGCGGAAGGGATGCGACTTCAACTTCGACGAGTCGAAGCACTGCTTGGCGGCGCACGTCCGCTCACGTCCCGGCTTGTTCAATCACGACCTAGTAGCCTGCTTGGAGCGCACACGGGACCGTCTGCGGTCACAGATTGGCGCGGCAACGTTACTGCTGAAACACGTCCGCCACGAGATCGACGATGGTGTGGCGCTGATCGACGCCGGCGCGCCGCTTGGCATCGGGGAGTATGACCTGGCGGCTACGACACGCGCGCGCATAGAGCGCCAGGACCAGAAGAACCACGAGCTCGAGTTGCGACTAGCCCAACGTGACGAGCGTCCAGAGGGCGACTCGAGCTACATGCTCATCGTCGTCAATCCGCGCCGGTGCGGCGGACAGCCGACCATTGGGGGTTCGCGCCTGCCGCTCACCGCGCCGCTCAGCAGGCTGCGTGCAGGAGAGACGCTGGAGGAGCTAGGTCGGGATTGGGCCAGCGTTCCGCCAGAATCCTGGGTCGTGCTGAAGGCTCTCGCTGAAGAACTGATGCCAATACCGTACGAAGAGGAGGGCGACGGTGAGTAAGTTGAGAACCGAAGACACGAAGCGGCTCCGCGAGTGCCTGAACGCGCTCAGCGAAGCCTGCGGCCACGACGTCTTCCGTATCGAGATGGTCGACACCGGCAAGGGCTGGCGGCTGATCATCACGTGCTCGAAAGAGAACAGCGAGCTGTCTATCGCGAAGCTGATTGCGGCTGAGCTCAGCGCGAAGTCACCGGGGGCGCAGCTGAACCTCGGCGAGGCCGTCACCGAACCGGTGCCAACGAAATGAGCGCCCTCATCCATTTTCCAGGAATCACCTTGCCGCTACCACCAGCAGCAGACCCGAGAATTGCGCAGTACACGCCCCTGGCTCGCTCCATGGCGAGCCGATACCTGCGCCGGATGGGCGGACAACTCGAGCTCGACGACCTGGTCCAAATTGCCCTAACCGAGGTGTGGCTGGCGACGATCGACTACGAGGCCACGGCGGGCGCCGCCTTCGGGACTTACGTCCACCTGCGGGTGATCAACAAGATGGAGCAGGTTCAGATCCACGTGTGGCGGCACAAGCGCCGCATTTGGATGCGCCTCACGCCGCTGCAGTCACGAGACGACCAGCACGCGCCAGTCGAGCTGCCGTCCGGCATACCGAACGCCCACGATCTACTCGAAGACGCGCAACTTCATCGCACGGTGGCCGCCCTGCCCTTCCGACTGCGAGAGGCTGTGGAGTGCTGCTACTGGGACGGTTTGACGCTGAGCGAGGCGTCGCGGGAGCTCGGGCGCTCGCGTGAGGCGACCAACCAGCGCCGCCTGAAGGCCTTGCGCGTGCTGAAGCGAAAGCTCCGCAAGGAGGCGCCATGAGAGACGAGCCATCGAACGTGATCCGTGTGCGCTTTAGGAAGCCACGCCCCAAGCGGAGGGGGCTAGCCCTATCGCTGGCTGCAGGTGACGGCTACGTCTTTATCGCTGCGAGCGGTCGAGCGAAGTACACGCCGGCGCAAACTCGCGAGCTGATCCAAGACCTACGTGACTGCCTGAAGGACGCGAAAGCGAGGTCGAAGCGTGGCTGAGCTCGACGACCTGCCGAAGACCAACGCTCAGATCGTGGAGTTGGCCAGGTACTGCAAGGAAAAGTGGAAGGACGATCCGGAGGCCCATCAGACGTTCGTCGGTTACCTGATTGGGCACGGCTTCGGGCGTCTGCGCGTGCGCAACGTGCTCAGAGACGTCTGGATCGAGGCGTCCAAGTGCGTCGAGCTCCGGGGTGAAGAGCTGCACCGCGCCACCATGCTCTTGTTGCCGCTCAACACGCGCCACGACGCCATGCGATATCTGAATGGCGTCGTAGCTGACCGTGAGCCCAGCGACGCCGAGGCAGCTGTCCTGCTCGAGGAGTGGGATGCTCTCCGCTTCCCGAACCAGCTACCTGCTCCCGTCCGTGAACGAGCGCTGAAGCGGCACAACTTCGCGATCGGAGCGGCGGATGGCTGATCGCATCATCCACATCGCCGGCGAGCCGATTCGCGTCGGCGTGCTCGGTCGCCAGCTGTGCGCGTTCTGCGGATACGCCCTTCAGTCGCGCAACGTGCGGCACCTGAGCTTCATCGGACCTGCGCCCAAGATGGGGTTCTCCACGTGGAAGGTCGGCGCGTTGGTGGAGGTGCGCGAAGGTGGCGCTAGCCACGTTGGCGTGCTCGGCGAAGACCCGGTACCGAACGGTGGTTGTTGGGAAAGCGCCTTGGCCGAGGCTGTCGCCGAAGAGGCGGTGGGCAATGGGTAGCAAGCTCCGTCGCCTCCGGCAGCTAGACGCCAAGCCCCTCACGCCGGCGCCAGACATCGCTAGCGACGACTCGCACGCGAGGGCGTTGATGTCGAAGCTCAGCCCCCATGTCCAAGAGGCCCTGGACCGTGGGGACAACCGGAAGCAGCTCGCCTATGCCCTGCTGTGGCTCGCTCACGACGTGGCATCAGGTGACGGCTTCGGAGCGGCCTTGATCCCTACCCTGGTCGAGCTCGAGCGCATCGCTGAGCAGGAAAGGCAGCGGAGTTGATGCCGCTAAAGCCTCCCAAGCCGAACCCGGTCCCACCGAAGACGGTCTACGACTGTGGCGTGCTGGACGTCGAGGCAACGCGCCTCGACTACTTCCGCTGGCATTACCCCAAGCACTACGACTGCGGTCACTACCGCGGGCACGTGACGCAGGAGCCGGGCGTGTGCTGGGGCTGCGCCGAGCAGGCGCGACGGCACCGAAGGAACTGGTTGGGCCTCGCGCTGGCCCTCTTCATCAGCTTCGTGCTCACCCTGGGTGGGCTCTCGGCTAGCTGCGCGGGAGGCCCGCAGTGACCGTGCGGCGAACCCTTGAGCTGTTCGGCGGCGCCGGCGGCCTGGCGGAGGGGTTCCGTCGAGCCGGCATCAGCTTTGACGTGACCTTCGACTTCTCGAAAGACGCGTGCGACAGCTACGAGCAGAACCTGCGTCAGCGGCCGATCCAGTGCGACGTTCGGGACCTGCTCCGCCTCAACTTCGCCGGCTGGTCGCCGCGCGATGGCCTCGACCTGCTCACGGCGGACCCGCCTTGCACGCCATGGAGCCGCGCTGGGAAGCGCCAGGGTCTGGCTGACGAGCGCGACATGCTGCGCGAGACTGCCGAGCTCATCCGCCAGTTGAAGCCCACGGCATTCCTGATCGGCAACATCCCAGGGCTGGACGACAGCAGCAACACGCGGGTGGTGCAGGGCGTGATCGGAGCACTCTGGCGTGACGGCTACGCGATCGACTACCGCAAGCTGGACGCCGCCGACTACGGCGTGCCGCAGAACCGCGTCCGGCCTTTCTGGTTCGGCCGGCCGCGAGAGTCTGCGCGGCTAGCGTGGCCCGCGCCGACGCACTGCAACCCGGAGCGCCTGAGCACCATTGCGATTGCCGGCGCCGAGCTCGCGCCGTGGGCGACCTGCCGACAGGCGCTCGAGCACGTGCCAGTCGAAGAAATGGGGCGCGTGATCCGAATCCGCGCGAAGGCGCGCAACGCTCACCCGCCGAGCAGCCCTGACGAACCTGCGCGCGTACTGCTCGCAGAGCCGAGCCGTCTCGATAAGGGTGGCGCAGTTCTTGCTCCTTGGCCTTGGCCTTCGACCGTAATCACTGCCGATCTGAACGGGCGAATCCCGCCGCGCGGTCGCCACGGCAAGAGTCGGTTTTCGCAAGGCAACGCCATCGCGTTGAGCGAGCGGGCGGCGAAGATTCTACAGGGCTTCCCAGAGAGCTGGGTCTTCTCGGGTGCGACCAAGGCAGCACGCTGGGCTCAGATCGGAACGGCAGTACCGCCGCCGCTCGCTGAGGCTCTCGGGCGCTCGATTGCACGCTGGTTCGCCGCGCAGGGCGCAAGGGAGGTTGCGTGAGCGAGCGCTACCGAATCGATCACGGCGACTGCCTTGAGCTACTGAAGCGCGAGCCGCCGAATAGCTTCGACAGCATGATCACCGATCCTCCGTCGGGAATTTCGTTCATGTCCAGGGCTTGGGATGGCGACCGCGGCGGACGGCGGCAGTGGGTGCAGTGGCTCACGAAGCGCCTCAAGGCGGCCTTCCGTGTGCTCAAGCCCGGCGCTCACGGCTTCGTTTGGGCGCTGCCCCGAACGTGCCACTGGACGGGGCTCGCCATCGAGGAGGCCGGCTTCGAGATTCGCGACTGCCTGTCACACGCCTTTGGTTCGGGCTTTCCGAAAAGCACGAATGTGGAACGCGAGGTCGCGCGCAAGCTCTGCACGCTGCCCGGCCGGCACTACCCGAACCGCGTACCGAAGGACGATCACCGCCCTGATGACCACGTCTGCCCGGCCTGCCCGGAGTCGCGCGAGTGGCTCGGCGAAGGCACCGCGCTCAAGCCAGGACACGAGCTCTGGTTCCTGATCCGAAAGCCCCTGGAAGGTACGATCGCAGAGAACGTCTTGAAGTACGGTACCGGCGCGCTGTTCCTCAGCGGGTGCCGTGTCGCACACGCTTCTGCCTCTGATCTCGCTGCACACGAGGCTCAGGTCGCCGCTGTCAAGGCGCGTGGCGGCTCTATGGCGGACAGCTGGAAGAACAGCTCCGACCTGGCGGGCGCCAACGAAGTCAACGCGGACGGGCGATTCCCGCCCAACCTGCTCCTAACCCATAGCGCCGGCTGCAAGCGCCTCGGCACCGCCGCCGTCAAAGCCAACCCGACTTGGGACACGCCGAACCGCGATACCGCTCCGAGCGCGTTCACGGGTGGCGAGGTGTCAAAGGTCCGGCACGCGAACGGTCGCGACGGTGAGGCGACGGCCGACAAGAGCTACGCCGACGCTGGCAGTTCGAGCTTCGCCATGAAGCCCGGCCAGCGCCGTGACGACGCCGAGGACGTGGCCGTTTGGGAGTGCTGTGACGACTGTCCGGTCAGGTTGATGGATCAGCAGAGCGGGGAGCGGCCGAACTCGTTTCGCACGAGTCGCAGCGCTGACCACGCTCTGGGCATGTTTACGCATTGGGAGAGAGGAAATTCGCTCGGGCACGCTGACTCCGGCACCGCCTCCCGCTTCTTCCCTCAGTTCGAGTGGACGGAGCTGGATGACCTGGCGCCGTTCTACTACGTCGCCAAGGCGTCGCGCGCCGAGAGAGACAGGGGCCTCGAGAACTTCGCTGCGCGAGCCGCGCAACCCGACACACCGAACCCTGGCGGCATCGACAAGGGCGCGAAGAACGTCCACCCCACTGGCAAGTCGGTGGAGCTCATCCGCTACCTGTGCCGGCTGACCACGCCGCCGAAGGGTCGAGTACTCGATCCGTTCTTGGGCAGCGGCACGACCATGGTGGCCTGCGTGGCGGAGGGCCTCGCCTGCGTGGGCGTAGAATTGAACGATACCGACCTCGAGCCATTCGTGAGCATCGGACGCGCGAGGCTCGCCCACGCGCTCGGTTACTCGTTCATCCCCCGTGAGTCGCTACGCGCCGTGCTGGCACCGAGCCAGCGTTCGCTATTCGAGCAGGAGACCGCCTGATGGCCGCGCCGATGACGATCCTAGCTTTGGACCCAGGCGAAGTCGTCCTGGGCTACTGCCTAGGCAGCTTCACCGGTCAGCAGCGCTCGATCATCCAAAGCGGCGACCTTCGAGACGTGGACGCCGACAAGGCTGTTCGCTGGCTCGACGCCATCTGCTGTGACCGCTGGCCGTTGGTTATTGCGGTAGAAAGCTACGTATTTCAAGGGACTGACCGGTCCGGAAACAAGAACGCCTTCAACATCTCTCGACTCGTGGGCGCACTGCAGGGCGCTGCACTCATGTGGTCGAAGCGGGCGAACGACTCGATCACGCAAGTGATCTTGGTGAGCAAGTCTGACGCAAACGCTTCAATCGGGCTTACGGGGGCGACGCCGAAGAGTCGCGTGAGGAGAGCCATCGAGGCGCTGTTCCCTGGCACCAAGTTCGCTAACGAGCATCAGGTTGACGCTGCAGCGGTGCTCATGGCTGGCCGAGCTCGTGCTGGGAGGTTCCGTTGAAACTGACTCGAGTTGAGAATCGCTGTAGGCACGGGTTCTTGGTTGGCTCTGGCTTGTGCCCCGAGAACTGCGACGGCGCGTTGGGCAAGAGGAACGAGAACAAGGTCACCCGTAAAGAGGTGCTGGTGGCGGGTGCCGTAATCGGTGGCTCGACCGTCATCCGCACGCTCGATGAGGCGCACGTCTCGATGACTTGCGGTGGGTGCGGGAACCCCTACATCGCCAACCGGGCCACCGTCATCAAGGCGCGCCTGAATAACAGGGTCACACGCTGCAGCGTCTGTCTCGCCAACTCGGCCCCGGAGGTTGCTTGAACCAGCTGGATCGCCCCTACCTCGACACGCTGCCAGAGCCGAAAGATTCGCCGCACCTGCGAGCCAAGCCGCTCGCGGTCGAGGAGCCGACATCGCCGATGCAGTTCGGCGCCTACTGCTTGAACCCGAAGGACCTACCGCCGCCGCGGCCGCGTTTCATCCCAGCGCGCGAAGTGATCGCCGCGCAACCAGACCGCGTCATCAACGCCGTGGCGAACCAGTACATGATCTCGCCAGCGGAGCTCACCGGCAGAAAGCGCGCTCGCGGCATGGATGAGGCTCGGCAGGTCAGCTATTACCTGTTCCGCCAGCTCACCGAGATGAGCTACTCCGAGATCGGGGCAGCTCTCGGCGGGCGCGACCACTCGACCATCATGCTCGGCATCCGGCGCTGTGGGCGTCGCCGCGCCAAGGACCTGCGCTTTCAAGGACTGATCGAGCAGCTGGCGCGGCAGATCACGCAGGAGGCAGGCGGATGAGTGACGCTCTGCTTGGCCAACTCGAAGGGCGTGTGGCTTCTTCAGCTGAAACGGAGCGTCTGGCTCGGGAGATTCGATGGAGTCTGAAGTCGGGTAGCCGTGAGAGTGCGCCACAGCGGATCTACTTCATTCAGGCCATGGGCGACGACTTCGCGATCAAGATAGGTCGCGCCGCTGATGCTCATGCGCGGCTCACAGACATGCAAACCGGTTGCCCAATTCCACTGGAACTCATGCTTGCGACACCGTTGTTGCGACACGCGCCGATTGTCGAGGGAGCAATGCACCGCCTCTGCATACACCGTATCCATGGCGAATGGTTCGCACCGATGGTGGCTGTGCCTCCAATGTTCGGTGCGATGGACCTGTTTCATATCTGCAGGCAAAACTGCCTCTGGCAAGAGCTTGGAGAAGTGGCATGACATGGGCGTTTCTCGACGACCACGGCCACGAGAACGAGAAGCTGCAGGAGATTGGCGGTGCGGCGGCTTGGTATTGGGCCTGCGGGCTCATGTACTGCCGGCGCATGGAGCCGAAGCGGGCGGCGCAGAAGAAGCGCTTCGATTTCATCCCGACCAAAGCGGCCCTGGCACTCTTTCCGGATCCGAAGGCCAAGCAGCACATCAAAGAACTGCTGCGCGTCGGCCTGTGGCACGCGGTGGTCGACGGTTACATCGTCAACGACTACCGCGAGGTGTATGGCAACGATGGGACGACACCCGGTGCATTGCAGCCGGCTGGCCCAGCCGCGGTCCAGCCGACACCCAGCCAGCTGGGCGGCAAAGCCCGAGCCGGGACGGCCAGCCGCGGTCCAGCTGGCAGGTTCCAGCCGAGCCAGCCACGCGCGCGCCAGTTTCCGGATCCAGATCCGGAAACTACAGAACAAGCTACCGCTAAAGACCTGAAAGACTCCGCGCGCGGAGAGCCAGCCAGCCAGCCAGCAGCAGCAGCAGCGGTGTTCAAGATGACCTTGGCTGAGAGGGCGAGCGCGTTGCTCCAGAGTCCGGCCTTGGCGCGCGACTGGCAGCCGCAGCGCTGGCCGGAGCTGCTCGAGTTCGCGCAGGCGATCGAAGCTACCTGGCAGCCGATAAGCCTTGGGCCTTACGGGCGCGACCCACTTGTGGCCTTGCTCGTGGATGAGCTTGCTGGTGGGCTCGATGACACCTTGCTCGCGGCAGCAGGCGACAAGATAGGCCGCTGGCTGGCCGAGGCGTCTCCAGACGGCCGCGCGCGGTCGCTGAACATGGTCACCTACCCGGTGCTGCGAAAGGCGCTAGAGGAGGTCCAGAGCGCCGAGCGACTGACGGCCGGTGCCGACGAACTGATCCGACTTGCACAGTCCTCGCCAGCCGAAGGCGCCGCGTGATGGCCTCAGCGAAACAGCACCCGCTCGAGCTCCCTCCGGACGCCAAGGCCCACGTGGACGCCCTGCCGCCCTGGCTCCGCGACGTGGCGGCGCAGTCGTTCGCCGCGACGTCAAACCCGACAAATGTCGCCAAGGCCGAGCGTGAGCGGGCCGAGACCGACCGCCTGACACGGTTCAACAACCTCGTGGACCTGATCGCGAGCGCGCTGCCAACGGAGAGCAGGCCGAGCTCGCTTGGTCGAAGCAGGGAGGCCCAGGTGGGCATCGAGGCCTTGCGACGCGTGCTCGGCGGGAAGCCCCCACGAGAGTGCGAAGCAGCCGTGCTCGCCACCTGCGAAAGCATCATCCGCGAGACCAAGGAGCGGATCCGAAAAGCTAATAGACCACCACCGGCGGGGAGAGGTGCACCGTGAGCGAGAAACCGACAGGACCCAATCCGAAGCTTTACGCGCAGATGTGCAAGCCCTTCGAGTCGATCGAGGAGGCGAACGCGGCCCTCCAGGCATTCGTAGATGAGATCTACGAGCTGCGAGCGAAGCACCGCATTCGAGACGTGACACTGCTCTGCGAAATAGCGGTCGACTACGAGGGCGAGGAGCGCGAGTTCCGCATCACCAATCACTTCGGCAGCGAGCTTCGGAAGCTACCGCTATTGGCGTACGGCTACGGCGAGGCCAAAGCCGAGCACAACGCGATGGTCGAGGCGTACGAGTCGGCGGGCAACCGTGCCGGCAAAGACAGGCCCGGCAGGAAGGCACCAAAGACGTGATGCCACCGTGTAAGCAGCCGCGCATTGGTGGGCACTGGACTCTGCCAGATGGCATCGACGCCCCGACAATGACGCCTGAGCAACAGCAACGCTTCCAGATCTACCTGGACTGGTTCGCGCTCGGCCTGGCGCGAGCTGTCGCCATCGAACACACGCTGTTCTGGGGTCGGTTCAAGGTGCAAGAGGGGCCACACGAGCCCCAGGACGCCTTTGCGCTATTTGTGGTCGGTACGGCCACGGCGAACCGCGCACACGAGCTGCTCTTGTCACTGCCGCTATGCACGACTGACCTGGGCGAGGTGCCGCCTAGGCGATACGGCCCAGACCCTTTCCTCGACCATACCAACAACTTTGACGGTGTTGCAGAGGCTGAAGACGAACTGGCGGTGAAGTTCCCTCCACCGGAACCCGCGCGCGCGGCGTCGGACCGCGCCCGCGCGTTGCGAATCGCGATCGGCGAACTTGAAGCGTGCGGCAGAGCCCCAGGGCACCCCGATGTGCGTGGTGAATACATCTACGCCGCAAGAATACTCCGCGTGATGCTCGATACCGGCGGCGGTCAGAGCCAGGAGCAAGAGCCGTGAGCCAACTCGATCTCACTCCGGCGGAGCTAAGGAATCGTTACAGCGCCGCCGACCTGGCAGCCATCCTGCGGCGGTACCGGCTGCCTGTCTCCAACGAGGCCGAGATGCAGGGCGCCGTCGAGAAGGCGCTACAGCGCGAAGCCGTGCCATACCGGCGCGAGGTCGTCCAGGGCGGCGATCGGATCGACTTCGTCGTGGCGAGGGTCGGAATCGAGCTGAAGGTCAAAGGCAGCGTTGCGACGGTCACACGGCAACTATTCCGCTACGCACGCTGGGAGGATCTGAACGAGCTGCTGGTGGTGACGTCCGTCGGGCAGCACTTGGGCCTCCCGCGTAGCCTGAACGGAAAGCCGATCGTAGTCCACGTGCCAAGGGGGCGGTTCTGAAAACGCTTGGCACCCTAGGCTACAACGACGGGAAGTGGGTCATCGAGGCCGAGCCCCACATACTGCTTCGCGCGAAGCGCGTCTTCGGCAAGGTCAGCAAGAACGACCACGCTCGAGTGAGCATCGTGGACACCATAGACACGGCCCGCGACCTGGAGTGGTTCCTGCAGCGCTATCCACTGGAGTTCGAGACGGACGCGGTTGCTCGACGGCTGAAGCGCGGGGCGACCAAGCACCGGGAGCGGGCGGAGCTGGTGGAGTCGATCCTGACGCGCAACTGCGAGCCACGGGACTTCGATATGGCGATCCCGGCACGCGACTACCAGAAGGCCGCCGCCGAGCTCGCGCTGGCGAGCGGGGGGCTGCTCATTGCCGACGATATGGGTCTCGGCAAGACGGTCCAAGCAATCGCGATGCTTACCGACGCGCGTACGCGCCCCGCGCTCGTCGTCGCGCCGAAGTCCCTACAACTCCAGTGGCAGAGACAGATCAAGAAGTTCGCGCCTGGACTGACGACGCACATCCTGAAAAGCACGACGCCCTACCCCCTCGGCAATGGCAAGAACGTCTCCGATGAGCAAGCGACACTTCCGATGGTGCAGACCTATCCCGACGTGATCATTTCGACGTACGCGAAGCTCGCCGGCTGGGCCTCAGCACTGGGTAAAGTGTGCAGATCCTGCACGTTCGACGAGTGTCAGGAATTGCGGTCCGGTGAGTCGCGACAGGGCAACCCGATCGCCAAGAACAAGGCGGCGAAGCACCTCGCAACGAAGGTGGACTACCGGCTTGGTTTGAGCGGAACGCCTATCTACAACATGGGATCGGAGATGTTCAACGTCATGGAGTGCCTCCGCCCCGGTGCACTCGGTGAGTTGGCGGAATTCAACCGAGAGTGGTGCCAAGGCTGGTCTGAGAAGGTCGAGGATCCGAAGGCCTTCGGGGCTTTCCTGCGCCAAGAGGGGCTAATGCTCCGCCGGACGCGCGCGGACGTAGGGCGCGAGCTACCGCCGCTCTCGCGCATCTTCCACGACATCGACTCGGATCCGGAGGAGATCGACAACATCGAAGAGGCCGCGACGGCACTGGCGAAGCTGATCTTGCAAGATGGGCCCGAAGCTGTGCGCGGCGAGCGAATGAAGTCTTCTGGCGAGCTGAGCTATCTCCTGCGGCAAGCAACGGGCCAGGCGAAGGCCCCGTACGTTGCCGAGTTCGTACGAATGATCGTGGAAAGCGGGGAACCCGTGGCGCTCTTCGGATGGCATCACTCCGTCTACCGCGTCTGGCAGGAACGCCTCGCGGCGTTCAATCCGGTGTTGGTGACCGGCGAGCAGAGCGGCAAACAGAAAGACGACGCGCTGCAGGCGTTCGTGCGTGGCGATTCGAAGGTCATCATCATCAGCTTGCGCGCCGCCGCTGGCCTCGACGGGCTGCAGTTCGCTACCAGCACCGTCGTGCACGGGGAGCTCGACTGGTCTCCTGGGGTCATGGAGCAATGTGACGCGAGAGTCTTTCGCGACGGCCAAGCCAAGCCCGTGATCGCGTACTACCTTACATCGACCGACGGAAGCGATCCGGTTGTCTCTGAGGCGCTCCGCGAGAAGGGCGAGCAACTCGAAGGTATCAGAGACCCTGACGCCGAGTTCTTCGAGAAGCTCCAAACCAACGACGCCGAACGCGTCCGCAGCCTCGCAGAAGCCTTCCTGAAGCGCCGCGCGCGAGCCAAGGAGGTTGCCTGATGGGCCACTGCAAGGATTGCCGTCATTGGCAGGAGCCCGATGGTGACGGCCCCGAACCGGAGCGTGGTCGGTGTGATCAATTCGTCGGCGGGCACCACAACCCGCTCCCGATTGCGCGGATCAGCGCCCCCAGGGCGGCACACAGCGACCTTTACACGCGCTTTGACTTCGGCTGCGCGCTGTTCGATGGCACCGGCGTCTTCGAGCGAGACGTCCCCCTCGCTGGTGAGCGAGCGGACCTGGCTGCAGCAGTGTCGCTGCGGGATCTCGGTATCGAGATCGGGGAGTTGCAACCCGGTGAAGCCCCAGTGCCGTTCGATCAATTGCTGCAGATTGCCGTTCTCGCAAAGAACGGAGCTTTCCGGCGGCCCGATTGGCCAGCGATTCTTGCATCAGACCCGGGCGTAAAGCAGCGCTACGGCTGGGGAGTCGATCTTGTCCACCTGGCGCACCCGGAGGCCGGTGTTCTTGCAGCGGTTTGCCGCCGCAAGCTCGGCACGCTAGCGATCAAGGACCGGTCGCTCATCACGTGCGCGCGCTGCTACGTGGAGAGCGTTACGCACCCCGCGGATAGGACGCCGGCGCCCATCGGCGCTGACGAGACGGTGCCTTGGCCCGGCAGCATAGTTGGTCACCTGAAGGACGGGACACCCGTCTACTACGGGAGGGAGCCTTGATCAAACTACCGGACGACATTGAGCGCAGCGTCGACATCCCAACACGGCAGTACCGAAATACTGCGACGCCTGCTGCACCACCCACGTGTAGCGGGAGGCTTGAGCCGTGATTAGCTGGCTGCTCGAGCGATGGGGCCTGCTGCTCTGCCGGTTGGGTTGGCACGGCTGGCGCCGCGAGCAGGGCACGATCGTGGTTGCTATCTACTGCGCTCGTCCTAAGTGCCGCGACCGCCAGGGGCGGGTCTTGCGAATGGAGTTCAAGTGGCCGCCACCACCGCCGGCGCCGAAAAGGCCCGTTGACCTCTCGATGGCAGGCGGCCCGTACGCGCCACGCAGCACCTGCTCGTGCGAAAGCTGCGCCGAGTACTTCAGGAGGAATCCGTGAAGCTGAGGCTCATGGTCGAAGAGGTCGTAACGGTCGCGACACCAAAGCTTTGCCACTGGAACTGTGAGCACAGCGAAACGGACTATCCAGTCGGGCAATGCAACCTATTTGGTGGGATGCGCGACGCTTCCGAAAGCGAAGACGTCGTGGCCTATCTCCGGCTCCCAGAGTGCGTAGCCGCGGTAACCGAGCCTTACGAGCCGATCTTGCCCAACGTCGGTGACAAGGTCGTCATGCGCAACAGGAAGAAGACGCACACAATCGGCGAGGTGCGGGCCGGTAGGGATGAAGACAGCGACGACTACTACGCGCGCCTTGATCCGCCTAGCCCGTACAGCGGATCCGGGTGGGTTGCGGAGCGATACCTGCAGCGCGCGGAGGAGCCAAGCGAGCCTCCATTGGCCGTCGTGGGCGTAAAGCGCGACCCGAACGCACCTAAGCCGCGTACCGCCCGAAGCTGGAAGGAGGCGTGCGAGTTGCTGGGCTGGCACTACACCTCTGACCTGAGGGCAGAGGACGAGAATCGAGAGCGGGTGCAACTGATCAATGTGATTCCGGTTGTGGGTGGAGACGCGGCCAGTCGATTGCCGTGTCCCTGTGCTCGGTGCGGAAAGGAAGCAACGCTCGCCTACGCGTTCGAAAACCGTGGCGGGACGGAAGTCTACTGCGGGTACGACTGCTATCGGTCTGCTGGAGGTGAGAAGTGACCTACTGGCACCTGCTCTGGATGTTCGTCACTGCTCTGGGCATCATCGCCCTAGGCATGTTGGTGCCGCTGCTGTGGGCCTACGCCCATGCGGTCCCTGACTACGCCTACGGTCGCCAGCTCGCTCGGCTCGGGCAGCAGCGTCGCCGTCTAGAGACCGAGCGCTACGGCCAGCCCCTGAGAGGTTGTCTCTACTGCGGCAGCGTCTGCGAGTTCGGACCGAACTGCGCGAACCATGATCTAGAGGAGACCAGGAAGAGGATCGCAAAGGGCGCCAAGCTCACCAGCCACCGATTCGAGGTGGGTTCTTGATTCGAGTGCTACTCGGCCGCCTCGCCTGCTGGAGCATGTTTCACGACGTGCGTCTGCGTCGCGTGCCTTTCCGCTCAATCTTCGTCTGGGAGGCGTACTGCACGCGGCCCAGATGCCGGTGGGTGGTCCGATGAGCATCATCGTCCACACAGCTCGCATGCAGCCCAACCTGGCTGACTGGCTCGACATCACCCGAAAGGGTGCCGAAGAGCGCCCAGAGCCCGGCGGGCACCGTGGCATCGGGGCAGCGTTCGCTCCGAGCAGGCGGCTGCTCAACACCTACTTGAGACAACGGACACAAGATGGCCTAACCGATCAGCAGTGGCTCGCGTACGCCGATGCGTACAAGGTCGAGATGCGACGAAGTTACGTTGCACTGCGCCACGCATGGGATAGACTACTGTCGTGGGAACACGTCGTGTGCACGTGTTACTGCCGCGACCCAACGCAGTGCCATAGGACGATTCTGGCTCGGGAGATTATGCCCAAGCTGGGAGCCAAGTACATGGGAGAGCTTTGATGCCACGACCGAAAGCAGCAGCGAAGATGCCCAGTGCGCGCCTCTACGAGCTCGCGGAAGAACGAAGGGTCCCGAATCCCGCCATGTTCACTGCAACCGACGTAGCGACCGTGCTCGACGAAATGGAAGAGCGCTGGGCAGAGCGCCTTCGAGAAGCTGAAGAGCGAATGGTCAACCGCATCCTGAGTCGCGGGAGGCGAGCCTGATGGCGAAGAACAAGCGCTCACCCCGCAAGGAGAAGAAGGTCTACTACGTGACTTACGTCTTCACTGACGCCAACGGCGAGACCACTGAGCGAGACACCGGACCTTTCACGAACGACCAGGCCCGTTCGCAGGCCAAGGAGTGCGCCAGCAGCACCACGGGCCAGGAAACTCCCTGACCAAGACGATCTGGATTCAACCGTTTTGGAAGGGACCCAACACGGGACCAATTCTCAACCGATCGCACCAGATGTGAGAAAGCCCCACCCGGCTGGAACCGGATGGGGCCGAGCCCGCTGCTCTCTGCTGCCGCAACCACAGGAGTAGCCGACGATGATCGACCAAGCAAGCGCTTCCGGGCAGGTACCGGCAGCGCGCGCCGCGAAGAAGAAGCCCCCCGAAGTTCCGACGACGCTCGAGGCCGAAGACGTCCAAGACCTGAGGGCCTACTGCAAAGACGACGGCTTCTACATGCCGACCCACTCGACTTTCAGCGCCCAGCTGCTGAGGGCCGAGCTGCAGAGCAAAGGCTGCACGGGCTGCCGCAGGTGCGGCGGCAGCAAGGTACGCACAGGGCGCGGCTTCATCCCGACCGATGACGCGCTCCCGCCGCGCCGCCGGCGCCGCCAGGACAAGGGCAAGCGGCTCAAGAAGCCGTCCGCGGCCGAGAACTACCGCCGCGCCTTGGAGCGCTTCAGGCGCAAGGAGGCGCGCCGGCTCGGCTGGATGATCACCGCCACCACGGCCCAGCGCGACGCGCTACGGGTCCGGGGTAACGAGGCCTTCACCCGCGCCGAGCTCGCCGCCTTCTACGACCACCTGCCCGAGCTCTTCCTCAAGCTCTGCCCCAACTGCAAGGGCGTGGGCACCGTGCCCCGGGAGACCAAGGGCCGGGCCACCAAGCCGCTCACCGCGCGACCCACCGGGTCCAGCAAGCAGCCCGCCGAGGGCGGTGGCGCCGAAATGGACGAAGAGGGCCTACACCGCCGGGGCAAGACCGACCGGCGCCTGGCCGAGGTGCGAAAGCGGATCGGCAAGATGCCCAAGGCGGCGGCCTTCCTGCGGCCCATCAACGCGGAAGACCACGACCCTGGGCGCGGTGTGCTGCAGACCTACTTCCAGCCTGGCAACGAGACGCTGAAGAGCCTTTGGAGGTTCACCAAGCACGGCCGAATGCTGCTCGACACGCCCAACCCCAACCACCTGACCGAGCGCGCGCGAATCACCGCGCTGCTCGACGCCGTGCACGTCAGCAAGGACCGCCAGAAGCAGGGCTGGATCGACTTGGCGGACAAGGAAGCCCAAGACCTGCTGGACCTGTATTGCCGAACTTGGAACACCGTAGTGGCCGAGCTGGTGCAGCGCTCTGCCAAGGACCTCAACGGCGCCAAGCTGAAGGTCGGAGCAACCGTCCTCATCTTCGAAGGTGGGAAGCGCCAGCACGGGCGGATCGAAGCCCAGGCCCGGGAATTCTGGAAGGTACGCATCACCGGCGATTCGCTCCGCGAGGTAGCGGGTTGGCACCTGGAGCGTGTCGCGTGAGCCAGCCCAGCCTGACCACGCCCCTGAGCTTCCGCCAAGCAGCCGAAGCGCTCGAGCAGCAGGACAAGACCGGCCGTGGCCTGAAGGCCATGGTGCTCGCGCGCGAGGCCCAAACCTCCACCACGATCGCAACCCGCCTGCGCGGCAAGAAGCAGCCGAAGATGCGGGTCACCCTGAGCGCTCTCTACGAGCACCTGCCCGAGCTCCGGCCGCACCGCACCCCTGGCCAGATCAAGCGGAATATCCGGGACTACATCGAGGCCATCGACGAGCGCATCGCAGAGGTCACGGCCGGCAAGGTACAGGAGCTGGTGCAGCCGCAGATCGCCGAGCTCCGGAAGCGCATCGACAGCGTGGGCCGAGACGCCGAAACCAAGAACCAGGAGGCACTGGAGCTCATCGAGGACTTGGCGAAACAACTCTCGGCGCTGCTCGGCGCTGCGAAGCGGGCTGGCTAGCCGCGCGCAAGCCGCGCCTGCACCACTCGGTTGGGTGAATCGACCGTCAGGGCGAAGAAAGTTTCCGCCTGACCCACGTCGCCCACGGCAGCCCCGCGGCCTTGGCCTGGCGGTCCTGCTCGGCGAACTCCGCCGCGCTGGCCCGGAGGGTGCGACGTGGCAGCTTGCTCTCGCCGCTGGGCCCCGACGTGCGCCCGGTGCGAGCCGCCGGCTGGGCCAGGCCCCGCTTGACCAACGCTGTCGCGTACGCGCGCCTGTACGCCGTCTCCCATGCTGCAGACAGCCCCTTGCCCCACGGCGCCTCGGCGAGGGCGTCGGACCACGCCAGCGGTGTTTTGACCGGCCGGCGCTTCTCGGCGGCCGCCTTGGCATGCTGAAGGATCTCTCGCTCGGTGCTCTGTGGCATCGGCGAGAGGGTATCGCGATCGCCGGGCTGCACGGAAGCGGTCAAGCGACGGCTCCTTTGGGGGCCGGACGCAAGCGCGCGCCGCCGGCGATCTGGTTGAACCTTGCGAGCAGATCGAGCCGCTTGAACGTGAGGTGTAGAGCACCGTTCTTGAAGCAGCGGAACGCAAACAGCCGTGTCTCGCCAGCCCAGCCCACTCCCGCGCGCTCCGCATTGCGGATCGCCTGCGACAACTCGGAGTAGTAGCCCTTGGTGGTCTGCCCGTGCCCGTCGAGAGCATTGAAGACATTCTCGAGCGCAGTCAGCCGCTGCTCACCCCAGTCCGACACCCGCAGTCCGTACGCGGAAGAGACCATGTGAGCGAGGCAGACCTTGGGGCCGATCTCAAGCTCGCTGTTGGTCTTGTACTCGCTTCGACGCGGGCGGAGCCAGTCGAACACCTCCTCCACGGCCTCGGCCAGCATCTCGCCCATGCGGTCGCGGAAGCCTTGCGCCATGCCCGCGACAGTCTCTTGATCGATGGCAGGCGGCTCGCCGTCGCGGATCTGCTTCTGCAGATCGTCCCAGGCCTTGACGGACATCATCGATCGCAGGTCCAGGCGCGTGACGAGCGCTTGCCACACGTCGCGACGCAACTCCGTGAGCGACCCTTCGACTTCCTCAAAGTTCATCCAGCGGTGCGAGTAGCGGTCTCGGACGTGGATCGTCCGGTGCTCACCCAAGCAGAAGGTCTCGTTGAGCGTGCGCTCCGCGCGCGCCAACAGGTCGAAGGCGGCCCGGACGTCCGCCTCGGATCGCTCGTACACGGCGACCACCTCGGAGACCGAGAGGCGGCGGGCTAGCGCATCGGTCTCGCTCACGACGCACCCGGGACATGGGCGAAGCCGGCGGCCCGAAGCCGGTTGGCGCACTCGGGGCACGTCACGTAGCGCGCGTCCCTGCTCTTCTTGCTCTTGAGCACGGCCCACGGGAAGCGATTCTCTGGGCCGGCCTCCTTGTGGACGTCGTCGAGCCCGAGCCCGCAGAGCAGCTCCACCTGGCCGTCCTTCAGCCGGCGCTCAGAGTATTGGCGCCGACCGGAGCCAGCCCATGGGCTGTAAGCGTGGCCCTGGTAGGCCAATACGCGCGCGTGAATCACCACGGCGCTCAAAGCAGCCCCCGATAGACCCGAAACAGTGAATCGCAGGCGGCCTTGTAGCCGTTGAAGCTCTCGTCGTACCAAGCGCGCAACCATGCCTTGCGCGGCATGGTCACCTTGGCGATCTCGACCCAGCCCTTCCCAGGATGTGGGCGCCCCGCCTGCACACAGCGCAGCTGCCCGGACCCGCGCACATAGACCCGAAACCGGCACTCGCTGGGCGGTGGCTCAAAGAGCGGCAGACGGATCCGCCTTCGCTGCAGCGGCGCCGGCTCACCCTCAGGCCGGACGCGAGCTGTGCCCAATGCCGCGAACCAGGCGCGCCCACCGAGCGCGAGGGCAGCCACGGCGGCCGCTTTCGTCGGATCGACGGCCGCCTTTGCCTCGTCATGGGAGCCAAATGGGCCCGCCATCAGAGCGCGGCGCGGCCCATCGATTGCGCTGACGTAGTAGCCGGGCGCGTGGTGGGTCACGACGCCGCCTCCAGCCCCGCGGCTCCAGACAGCCACTTCGCCTCGGGTAGTGCGGCCGCGTCGTCGTCGGTCACCGAATCGTCGTAGCCGCTCCAGCAACCGTCGCAGCGCTCGATCCGAGACTCACCGTCGCCACCTTCCGAGAGGCACCAGCCGGGGCACTCGTCGCAGCAGGGCTCGGGGTTGGCCGCGTGCTTGGCGCGAAACTCGCTGGGCGTCACGCTGCCCCCACGTGGATACCCTGGAGGGCGGCCATCTCGGCCAGGACGGCGTCACGCTCGATGCGCGTGGCTTCGATCTTCGCATCCAGTTCCGCTGCGCGGCGCTCCGCGTCGGCAAGCTGAACGTGCGCCACGGTCACGCGTTCGTCAGCTGCCGCCAGGTCCTGCGCCGCAGCTTCCGCCGCCGCCCTCGTCTCGGCGACCTTGCGGGCTATCGTCGCCTCGCGGTCAGCCTTCTCCAGCTCCCACCAGAACGAAGCGTCACCGTAGTAGCGGACGTGGAAGTAGTCGGTCTGGATGTCGCTGTGGTCGAAGTTGTACTGGCGATGGATCGCCTTGAGGGTCTTCAGGATGGCCTTGGCCTCCTCCGTGACGCGCTCGCCCTCGAAGAAAACCTTGGGGTCGGCGGTCAGGAAAGCCTCGGTCCAGATCTGGACCGGGCAGGCCTTGACGCGGATGTCGATCGAAGACCCGCCCGAGAAGGTGTCGGTGGTGACAGAGCACTTGATGCCGGCGGGAAGCTCTCCCAAGGCGATGGCGGCCTTGATGTCCGCGCGGATGAGCTTTGCGATCTCCGCGCTGCGGAGGTTCTTGGTCTCGGTGTACTTGCTGCCTTCGCCGTTGTTCATGAAGGACAGTATGAGCGCGCAGACGTCCGCGCGCAAGCAAGAAAAGACACGATGGTGTCGATTGTTCGTGGGAGGGCTGTTTTTGGCTGAGCCCGCTCCCTAGCAAAAGACCGAAGCCGACGCGCGCACATCCGCCGCATAAGTTCTTCCCGGAAGCGAGAACTGACACGAACTGACGCGGACCGACGCTAGTAAGCACGTAAGGTGTAAGGGCGCGCGCGACTTCCCCTCTGTGGTTCCGGTCGCGCAGCAGCCCGATTCCCTCCGCCCATGGCGAAGCAGCGCACCTTCGACGCCCGCGGCTTAGGCCGCCGCTGGAGACCGGAGACGGTCCCCCCGAAGCTTGCCCATGCGCGAGCGCGCGCGGCTCGACGCCATCCGCCTCCGCCCTGGTAGCGCCAAGCCGAAGCCGAGCCCGATGGTGAAGTGCAACCCCGTCCCGGCTACGCCCCCGAGCGCGCAGCCAGGCCCGCTCGAGAAGCCCCTGGTCCGATGACCATTCGGGCCCAGTTCGACCTAGGGCCGTACATCAGAGACCTGGAGAAGGTCGCCAAGCGTGCGATCCCGCACGCGCTACGAAACTTCCTCAACCACGCAGCTTTCGAGGGGCGGAAGCTCTGGCAGCAGGAGGCGCGAGAGAAGCTCACGCTGCGCAACGAGTTCACGACTCGGCGCATGTTCGTGGACAAGGCCAAGGGCATCGAGCCCAGGCGCATGCAGGCCCGAATCATCGACGGGGCGGGCTACCTTCACTTGGTGGAGTACGGTGGTACCGAGCACCGCGCTGCCGTACCAACACCCCCTGCAGCAGGGCTAGGGCGCGGTGCCAAGCGAACCAAGGTAGTTCGCCGGGGCTTCAAGGTGGGGGCCATTGCCCTAGCAGACCGATTCAATGCTGGTTCGCGACAACAGCGAAATGCAGCAGCTATCCGGATGGCCATCGCCAAAGGTAAGCGCTTCGTTTACCTAGAGACGGCTAAGCGCAAGGGGCTATTTCTGCTCAAGGGTGGGAAGCGCAAGCCGCGCGTGGAGATGCTCCACGACACAACGACCGGATCGCATCGAATCCCCCGTACGCCAACGCTTGGACCAGCGATCAGCAAGCTCAAGACCGTAGCCCCGAAGCTGATGAAAGCGGCTGTTGTGGACCAATTGCGACGTGCGAAAGCATTCGGTTACTGAGTGATGAGAGGCATCGCTACGTGCGTGGACTCGCGAGAAATACCCCAAAAACCGGGAAAAAACATCCATCGAAAACCTCGAAAAAATCACGGGTCCTGTGGCAATACCCGCCGCCAGGTGCGGTTCTTCATCGGACC
>DATEDZ010000349.1:0-13090 GCA_035281385.1 Polyangiaceae bacterium | reverse complement strand
GCCCTCGCCGTGCCAGGCCACGATCCAGCCGTCGTTTCGGTGCCGCGACCCGCGACGATACGCCAGCCGCTGCTCGTGGCGGCCCACGGCGCCTGGGATCGACCGGAACCGCACTGCGAGCGGTGGCGCCGCGTGGTCGGCGATCGAGCTTTCATCTTGTGTCCGCGCGGACGGCGGACCAACCAGCAGGTGCCACACGCGCACGCGGCCTACTATTACCCTGACCACTTCGCGCTGGCGCGCGAGGCACTGGCTGCCATCGAGGCGCTTTCCGCGCGTTACCCCGACCAGCTCGACGCCAGCGCGGCCGTCTGGGCTGGGTTCTCACAGGGGGCCATTCACGGCGCGCTCGTCATCGTCCTTCATCCACAGACCTTTCCACGCGCCGTACTCGTCGAGGGCGGCAATGGCTTCTTCGATGAATGGTCGCCGTCCGCAGCCCACAAGTATTCCCGCGCTGGCGGCGAGCGCGTCCTGTTCGGCTGCGGCTCGCGCGACTGCGTCCGTACTGCGGACCGCTGCGCCGGCTACCTCGAGCGAGCTGGCGTCGACACGCGCGTCACTCACGCCGAAGGCGCTGGTCACAGCTTAGGTGAGGCCATGGAGCAGAGCCTGCGCAAGAGCTTTACCTGGCTCGTCGCAGACGACGCGCGCTGGGCTTCCGACTAGCGCATTTCGAAGCCCGCAAGTACCCATGCGCGTTGAGCGCACAGCATGACCGGCATCATGTGTGAGCCAGTCGAAACCGTGTAGTATCCCGCCGGCCATGGTCAGGCTTAGCGAGCTCGGCGTCCGGGAGAAGGCGGGGTTGGTGCTCGCGCCGCTGGCGTTCGTCGGCGCCGGCTTCGGACTCAGTTCCGGCCTCGAGTACCAGGCGCGCTGGGCGCTGGGCGTGGGGCTTGCCATGGCGGTGCTCTGGATCACCGAGTCGATTCCGCTCTGGGTGACCGCGCTGTTTCCCCTGCTGCTCTTCCCGATGTTCGGCATCGGCAGCTTCGGAGGCCTCCTGCTCGAGTATTTCGACCCCGTGAATTTCCTGTTCATGGGCGGCATGATGCTGGCAGCGTCGCTCGAGGAGTGGAACGTGCACCAACGCATCGCGCTGGGCATGGTGGCGAAGATCGGCACCAGCCCCCGCCGCATCGTGCTCGGCTTCATGCTGACGACTGCATTTCTCTCGCTCTGGATCTCGAACACCGCCGCCGCAGTCATGCTGTTTCCGATCGGCATGGCGGTGCTCGGCGAGTTCAAGCAGCACCCTGGCGCAACGCCGCAAGAAGTGCGCCGGCTGGGGCTGACCTTGATGCTCGGCATCGGTTACGCGGCGAGCATCGGTGGCATCGGTTGCAAGATTGGCACGGGCACGAATCTGGTTTTCGTCAAGCAGTCGGCCCAGGTGCTCTCGCACGAGGTGAGCTTTTTGGCCTGGTTCAAGGTGGGGCTGCCGGTCGTGCTGATCGCTTTGCCGCTTGCATGGCTTTACCTGGTGCGGGTGGCCGCGCCGCTCTCGGCGCTACCCTTTCCGGGCGCGGCCGAAATCGTCGCGACGCGACGCGCCGCGCTCGGGCGCATGTCACGCGGCGAGGTCCTCTCGCTGCTCGGCTTTTCGAGCGCGGCGCTGCTGTGGGTCTTCCGGCAGGAGATGGATTTCGGAGCTTTTCGGATCCCGGGCTGGAGCGCGCTGGTACCGAACCATTGGGCTCAGCTCGGTACGAGCTTGCCGGAGCCGCTCAAGGGACTGTTCGGGCCGCGCGGAGGTGAGAGCGTCGTGGCGCTCGCCATGGTGCTGCTGCTCATGCTCCTACCGGCCGGCGGGGGACGGCAGGTGCTCAGCCTGAAAGCGGCCAGTGGCATCAACTGGGGCATCCTGCTGCTTCTCGGTGGTGGTTTCGCGATGGCGAGCGGCATCACGCAGAGCGGCCTGACCAAGGTGCTCACGCAGGCGCTGCACGATATTCACGATGTGCCCCCGCTCTTGGCCCTGATCGGGATCTGCTTGTTTACGACCGGTCTGAGCGAGGTGGCGTCCAACACCGCCACGGCCAGCATGCTCCTGCCGGTGCTGGCCAGTGCCGCGCCGCACCTGGGACTATCGACTGGGATCGCGATGTTTGCCGCGACGCTGGCCGCCTCGTTCGGCTTCATGTTGCCGGCCGGTACGCCGCCCAATGCCGTCGTGTTTTCGAGCGGCTACATCCCGGTGACGAGCATGGTCAAGGCGGGTCTGGTCGTGGACCTGGTCGGCTCGACCGTGATCGCGCTGGTCTGCTACTTCCTGGCGCCCTGGGCGCTCGGGTACTGACTCAGAACCAGCCCAGGATGCCGGCGTTCAGGCCGATCGCGCGGTAGCGCCAATCTTGATCCGGCCCGGTTTGGGGATCGATTTCGCCGAACATGTCGAAATCGACGGACGGGCCCACGTGGAACGCGAAATGCCGGGTGGGCGAAAAGGTGAACGGGCACTCGAGCGTCAGCGCCAGACCCGACACCGAGCTCCCTTCATCAAAACCCGCGGAATGATAGGTCAGGCCGCCGCGCGGCCAGATAGCCACCACATCGCCGAACGAATGGAGGTAGCCGGCGCGAGCCGCAAGCAAGAACTGAGAAAAATCGGCATCTTGGCCAAAGAGGCTGTCGTCGCCGTCGAACGAGATCGAGTTATAGCCCAGGCTACCGCCGATGCTCAGGTGGTCGATGATCAGGTAGTCGAACGCGAATCGAGGGACGTCGAAGGGCGAGGCTTCGGGCGTGGCGCGCCAGCCGAAGCTGATACTAGTCCAGTCGGTTTCGACGTCGCCGACCGGCGTCTCAATCACGCGGTGCGTACCCACGATGCCCATCAGGCGATCCACGGAGAAGATCGCGTCACCCTTCGAGCCGAGCTCCTGCGCGCTTGCGAGGGCGGGAACCGAAAGACCCAGCGAAAGAACCAGTGCCGAGAGTGTGCGTTTCATGCCTGCTCCTTGCTTTTGAGGCTGATTTGTGGACCCTAGCCTGCCCGTTTCTCGAATTCACAACTGCTTTCGAGGGCAGGCCGAGCGTTCGGCCCAGGATCACGCCTCATCGCGCGAAAATTCGGATCAGAGCCGAAGCGCGCGCTCGAGCTCGAGCAAGAGCGCCGCGGCGAAACGTCGCGCCCCCGCGAGGGTCACTGCCAGCGCGCGGCGCTGAGCGATCGGGCGACATGCGTGAGCGTAGAGCTTCAGCTTGGGCTCGGTGCCGCTCGGGCGCACGTAGAGGCGGACGCCGCTGCCGAGCTCGAGCTCGATGAGCGACGCCGCGCCGAGCCAAGGCGGCCGCTCGGCAGTCTGCAGTGGATCGCGATAGTCCACGAGCCGCACCACGCGCTCGCCGCCGAGCTCGAGGTCGGGAGCGCTGGCCAGAGCGTCCAGGGCGGCGGTGATGCGCGACACCGCGTCGCTGCCCACGACCGTGACGTTGCGCGCCGCGCTGGCCCACAGCCCGTGCTCCGCGTAAAGCTCGTACAAGCGATCGAAGAGCGTGGCTTCCCGGGCGAAGAGCTCGGCTGCCAGCTCCGCCAAGGCGCGCCCTGCGGCGATGCCGTCCTTGTCACGAACCGCCGGAAAAACCGAATAGCCAAGCGCTTCTTCGTACGCGAAGCAGAAGCGGCCCGCCCCCTGCCCTTCGAGAGCCAATGCCGCCCGCCAGAGCCACTTGAAGCCGGTGTGCGTCCGCTCGTAACGCGCCGCGCGCGCCCGACAAAGCCGCTCGACGAGGGGCGACGACACCACGCTGCTCAGAACGAGCGGCGTCGCATCCGTTGCGGCGCGCGCCAGCATGCCACTCGCGAGCAACGCCCCCACTTGATTACCGTCGAGGACCGTGAGGGCACCATCGAGACGGGCAGCGGCAGCGAGGCGATCCGCGTCGGGATCGCTCACCAGCAGCAGGTCCGCGTGCTGCTTTCGGGCCTCTGCCAGGGCCAGGTCGAGCGTGCCGTGCTCTTCGGGATTGGGAAACGGCGTGGTCGGAAATGACCCGTCGGGCTGGGCTTGCGCCTCGACCACCGAAACTCGTGTAAAACCGGCCTCCCCGAGCCCGCGCAGCATCGGCGCCGAACCCACCCCATGCAGCGCGCTGTGCACGATACGAAGCTCGCGACCCTCGGCACCGGCCGGCAGCGCTTGCGCCAAGTCCTCGAAGTAGCGATCCAAAAGCTCGGGTCCGACCACGTTCAGGCCCGGCGCGCCGGCGCTGAAGCTCAGTGGCTCACGAGGCACGCTGCTCGCGGCCGGCGCGTGCTCGATGAACCTTGCCATCACTGTGTCAGTCGGAGCGCTGATCTGGACCGCGTCGCTGCCGTAGACCTTGTAGCCATTGTCGGGGCGCGGATTGTGACTGGCGGTCACGACGATCGTGACGGCAGCTCTCAGCTCACGGCCGACGAAGGCTGCGAGCGGAGTCGCACACGGCTCGGCGAACGCAACCACTGGCAAGCCGGCTGCCAGCAGCACCCCCGCCGACGCCTCGGCAAAACCGCGGCTGGTGGGCCGCGCATCGAAGCCAATCACGATCGGCCTGCCCGCCGCCTGCGGCAAGCTCAGCACATGTTGGGCGATACCGTACGCCGCACGGATCACCACTGCCAGGTTCATGCGCCCACTACCCGCCCCCACTTCTCCGCGTAGCCCCGCGGTCCCGAAGCTCAGCGGCGTCAGGCGCTGCTCGAGCTCGGTGAAGTCCGAGCGATCGAGCAGCGCCTGAAGCTCGCCGCGCGTGGCCGGATCCGGATCTCCCGCGATCCAGGCGCGCGCGAGACCGGTCAGCTGCTCGCGCGACCTGCTCATGCGCGCTTGACCAGCGTCTCGGCGAGGCTCGTGTCGTACGCGCCGGCGACGAACTCAGGAGCCGATAGGACCTTGCGCAAGAATGCCAAGTTGGTCGCGCGGTCACCCTTCGGACCGACCAGATGCAAACGCGTGGCCTCGAGCGCCGCGTCGAGTCTTCCGAGCGCCTCCGTCCGATCGCTTCCGAAGGCGATGATCTTGGCCAGCATCGGATCGTAGTGCGGCGTCACCTCCATGCCCGAGGTAACGCCCGAATCCACGCGAATGCCGGCGCCGCTCGGCCAGATCAGCTCCTCGATGCGCCCCGGTTGCGGCAGGAAGCCGCGGGCCGGATCCTCCGCGTAGACGCGCGCTTCGATGGCGTGCCCGCGTGTCTTGACGGCGAGGACCTCTGCCGCCAGACGCTCGCCCGAAGCAACCAGCAGCTGCTGCTCGACCAGATCCAACCCGGTGACCGCTTCGGTCACCGGATGCTCGACCTGAAGCCTGGCGTTCACTTCCAGGAAGAACAGCTCGCCCTCGGCGTTGGCGACGAACTCGACCGTGCCGGCACCGCGGTAGCTGACCGCCTGCACAATCGCGAGCGCCGAAGCGTACAGCGCGTGACGGCGTGCAGCGCCGCTTTCACCGCCAAAGAAGGCAGCTGGTGAAGGAGACTCCTCGATGATCTTCTGATGGCGCCGCTGCACGCTGCATTCGCGCTCTCCCAGTGCCACCGCCTGACCGTGCTCGTCGCACAGCACCTGGACCTCGATGTGTCGGGGTTGATCCAGGTAGCGCTCCAGGTAGATGCGATCGTCCGCGAAGGCGGCCTTGCCGCGATCCGCACAGCTACGCGCCGCCCGCCCCAGCTCGCCCGCCTCGCGCACGACCTGCATACCGATACCGCCGCCACCGCCTGCAGCCTTGATCAAGATCGGATAACCGATGCGCTGGGCCTCCTGCGTCAGGCGCTCGACGTCGTCCGGGGACACCGGACCGTCGCTACCCGGCGGCGGTGAAGCGCCGACCGAGCGCGCCACCGCCCGCGCCCGGAGCTTGTCCCCCAGGGCCGCGAGGGCTAGCGCCGGGGGCCCGATGAACGTCATCCCGGCCGCGCGCACCCGCTCGGCGAAGCTCGCGTTCTCGCTGAGCAGCCCATAGCCGGGGTGAATGGCCTCCGCGCCACTGTCGAGCGCCGCCTGCAGCACCAGATCCGCATTCAGGTAGCTCTGAGCGAGCGGCGCTGGCCCAAGCCGAAAAGCTTGATCAGCGGCCGCGACGTGCGGCGCGGCCCTGTCCGCATCCGAAAACACCGCAATGCCCTCGACGCCCAGGCGCTCGAGCGAGCGCAGCACGCGGCAAGCTATCTCGCCCCGGTTGGCTACCAGCACACGCTTGAACATGGCGTGACTATAGCGTCTCCGCGCGGCGGCTCGTCAGCAGCTCGACGCCCCGCACTGCAGCGAGCTGAACACCTGGCGTGGCGCTCCAGAGTCCCATCGGCACACGGCTAGGCTGCTGATTTGCGGGATTTCCTGGGTCGGCGGCGGCTCCATCGCGGTTTGATTTTTTTTCGTGCCTGGGAATTTTCGGGGCGGCGCGTACGTCGTACGGCCATGGCTCAGATGGCCCTGGCAGTTTCGGAATCTACGGACACGCGAGGCTACCACTACTTCTCAATCTCGGCGGCGGCGGGCGGCGATGAAAGCCGCGAGCGAGGTCGAGGCGGCGGCTTCGATGAACGCTGGCGCGCGTTGTTCGATCGCGCGGCGCCCGCTGGCTCGTTGGCCTGCTTCGGCCAGGACTTTCACGTAGTGTTCGCGCAGCGCCGAAAGCTCACGGCTCGACGCCAGCGGGGCCGAAAGATAGGCCGCCTCCAGACCGCCCGGGCGCTTGAGCTGCTCGTAGGCAGTGCGGACGCGGGCAAAGGCAGCCGCATCCCGATACGGCGGCGTGCGGGCTACCGCCTCGAAGTAGGCGCGCTTCACACGCGCAAGCTCGAGCGTTGGTTCGATACCGAGCGCCGCAAAGGGCCCGCCAGTGCGCTCCTCTTCGTTCATCTCGAGCCACCGGCCGGCAGTTGCCTCTGCGCTCGGTCGTTCATCGCACCCCGGCTAGTGACAGCTGACGTGGCGGCTGGTTCGAGCGTTTGCGCGAGCCGCGCGCGATACGCCGCGCCAGCTGCAGTTGCCGCCGCGTTGCGGTCGAGAGCGCTTCGGGCGCCGACTGATCTGCCGCGCTGAGCAGCAGCTCTGCCAGCTCCCGGGATGTGCTGCGGCGTGATCCAGAGCGCTGTAGCGAAAGCTGGAAGCCGCGGCTGAGGGACGAAAGCTGTCCGGCAAACGCCTCGCGCAGGCGCTCCAGAAATGGTTTGGGTGAAAGTTTGAGCCGCCGGGCGTGCTCGAGCGCGTCCACGTAGTTGTCGATGGGGACCCCGGGCGCGAGATAGCGTTCGAGGACCTGCCGCTGCTCTTTGGCGCTACTGGCGTACGCGAGCGCGATTTGAAGGAAGATTTCGTCGTGCGAAAGTAAGAGCGACGAAAGTCGACGTGCCAGCGTAAGGCCCCTCTGCGACCGGGTGACGAACGCATGTAGCTCGCCGGTATGCGATGAGAGGTGATAGACGCCGCACTCTTCGCAGAACGGCAGGTCTGCAGCCTGGGCCAGCGCCGAGCGCGCCAGGCTGAGGAGCAACGGGCGGTCCTGCGTGTCGGCGTGTTGGAACAACGCCTCGACTACCTGCACGCCGAGCTCCGGCTCGAGCACCGCTTCGAGCAGGTCCAGTAAGCGGGTGCGCTCCCTCGGAGCCAGGGTCGAGAGCGCCGATAGCAACTCGCGCGGCACGGCAAGGTGGCGGCGCAGACCCGCGGTGATCCAATTCCAAGCTGAATCGCTCGGTATGCCGCCGCGCTCGACACGCCTTTCCGCGGCGTAGTCGAGCGCCAGGGCGGCTCGAGCCCAGAGCGCCGGCGTCGCTGCCCGTTCGTGGAGCTCTTGCAGCTGCGGCGCGAGCGGGGCGAGCGGCTGACAGCTCGGAAGCTGCGACAGCGCCGTCGCGATGGCGCCCTTCAGGCTCACCAGTCGCTGAGCGCGCGCCAAGGTCGTCGGGATCCAGTCACCTCGGACAGGCTGGTCTGCGGCCGCCAAAAGTGCCGAAAAGGCCGCGCGCAAGAGCAACGACAGCGCGCGATCGAGCCGCTCTCGAATCGACGGCTCGACCAACGCAGGGTGACTGTGCGCGAGCTCGGCGAGCCGGCGATCCGCTGCCAGCACGAGCCCGGCGACTTCTTGTTCGCGCGCTGGCCCACGCTGCGACGCCTCTGACCATTCCAGCAGCGCGAGCTCAGCCAGCGGAGCGCACAGGCGCGCCGCACAAGCAGGACTTGCCGAGAGCAACCAGTGCCGCGCCGACGCCACGAAGCTCGACCAGCTCGCCGTGGCTCGCGCCTCGAGCAAGCGCGCCTCAGCTTCGGCCGGTTCGACCGGTAGCGTCAGCTCGGCCTGCGAGCGCCGCGGTCGGAGCGGCTCGATGCCAAGCAGGTCGCCGTCCACCGGTCCCAGCATCGGCACGAGCGCGGGATCCGGACTGCCTCGCGACCGAATGATAGCCTCGATCGCGATCGCGAGCTCGGGCGCGTCCGCGCGCACTCGATCGGCAAGCGTGCCCCACAACCCTTCCGCCTGGCGATAGCTCTGCGCTTTCACGGAAGTCCACAGCAGCACCCAGATTTGCTCGTCGCTGGCGGCGCCCCAACGCTCGAGCAAGCTCGAATCGCGTCCCAGCGCGCGGACCCAGCTCGAGAGGCGTGCGATGTCGCGCTTCCGACAGGCGGCCTCGAGATCGGAAGCGAGCAGCGCGCGCGCTGGCTCCGCGAGCTTCGAAGCCAGCGCTGCGCCCGAAAGCTCGGCGATCGCGGTGAGCACGAGCTCCGCGCTGCCGCGGCGCAGGCCACGCTCGAGATTCTCGAGCTCACGCTTGAGCTGCTTGTCGCGCCTGGCGTCCGCCTTAGACAACGCTCACCTCGCTCGCCTCGTCGGCATCGCCGTCCTCGTGCTCGAACATGAAATCGAGCAGCGCCCCTTCCGCGTCTTCGGCCTGCTCGCTCGGGGCGTTTTCCGCGGCGGCGATCAGCCGCTCGAGCTCAGCGCGTGGGCCTTCTGACAATTCGCTGGCCAGGCGGCGCGCCCGGCGCACGACGACCGATTCAGCGCGGCTGCTCGCCGTTCGGCGCGGCTTGGGAGAAGCGTCGGGTACATCCAGCGCGACGCTTCGCTCGCCGGGAATACCAGGCTGCGATACGGTCACCCGTACCACCGCGTCCAAATCGTAGCTGAAGGCGATGCGCACAGCAGAGCCCGCCGGCCGTGCCACGAGCGGGCACAAGAACGAGCCAACGGGCTTGTTCTGCGACGCGCGGGACTGCTCGCCTTGAAACACCTCGACGTCAACTTGCTCTTGCTCGCTCACCAGCGTGTGAAACTCTTCGACGCGCGTGGCAGGCAGCACCGTATTTCGGCGCAGGATCGGCACGAAAGTGTCCGGAGGCAGCGACAGATCCTCATCGGAGTTACCGAGCGCGCGGACACCCAGGCTGTGTGCGGCGACGTCCACGAGCACGCGATCGACGGCCTGGCCTTGCAGCATCGCTGCCTGCAGGCAGGCGCCCAGTCCGACTGCCAGGTCCGGATCGATCTCCTCGTGGATGCTCACACCAAACTCCTCAGCGAGCCGTGAGCGAACCAGCGGGATGCGGGTCGAGCCGCCGACCAGGCAAATGCGCGACAAGTCCCGCTCCATGAGGCCGGCGTCGGCGATGGCCTTGCGGCTGAGCTCGATGGTCGAATCGACGAAGTCTTCGATCAATTCCTCGAGCTGCCGGCGTGTGACCTCGAGCTGAAGGTGCAGGCTCTTGCTCGAGCTGCTCGCCACGAACTCTTCGCGCACCGTCGCCCTCACGTCGGCTGACAGCGCGATCTTGGCCTGTTCGGCGGCGCGCCGCAGCCTCGCCATCGCGGCGGGATCCTCACGCAAATCGACGGCGTCTTGGCGTTTGAGCACGTCTACGAAGAGGCTGAGCAGCTTGTCGTCGAAGTCGTCGCCGCCGAGGCGCGTATTGCCAGTGGTGGCCCGGACCTCCCGCGTGCCTTGAAAAACCTCCAGCACCGAGACGTCGAACGTCCCGCCGCCCAGATCATAGACCAGAATCAGCTCGGGCTCGTCCCGCCCATCGATGCCTAGCTGCTCGTAACAGAGCGCCGCCGAGGTCGGTTCGTTCAGCAGCCTCAGCACCGAGAGCCCAGCCAATTCACCAGCGCGCAGCGTAGCGCGCCGCTGGGCGTCGTCGAAATAGGCCGGCACCGTGATCACCGCATCCGTCACGGGCTCGCCCAGCTCGAGCTCGGCGCCTGCCTTGAGCGCGCGCAGCACCTCGGCCGAGACCTGTTCCGGCGCGAGCGAGCGGCCTGCGATCTCGTAGCGGTGGGCGCTGCCCATGCGGCGCTTGACGGAACGAATCGTATGCTCGGGATGTAGCAGCTCCAGATTCCGCGCCTCCCGCCCGACCACTACGCGACCTTGCTCGTAGAGCACGACGCTCGGTACGGTCGTGTGCCCGTCAATCGCGATCGCCTGCGCCCGGCCCTGCACGAGCCGCGCTGCCACTGAGTTGGTCGTTCCCAGATCAATACCGATGGCTACCATGCTTCACTCCGCTGCCGCGATCGTCCGGCACCTGGTCGGATGCGCGCGAGTTTTGCGCGGTTTCGACGTTCGGCACTCCGATGTTCTGGACCGCGATGACCTCTCCCGAGCGCACCACTTTTTCACTGCGCGTCACCGCCGCGCGGACCACCCGCGCTACACTATGGTTTGGCAGTCGGGCGTCCGGCTCCGTCCCGACCACCCGCTGCAAGCGACCGTCGACCGGTGTTCCCAGGGCTACGTGGCGAACATAGCCGGCGCGCGAAAGCACGCCACCTAGCCGCTCCTGAATCGCGGCGAGCCCCGTTTCCGCTCCATCGTGGTGGCCCGACGCCAGCGCAGCGCGCGCCGCATCGAGCGCGTCGAGCGCATCCATGAGGGGTAGAAACAGCTCATCTCCGTGGCGCTCGCCTTGCGCCACGAGCCGCGAAAGCTCGGTCTCGACGCCTTCGAGTCGCGCTTCGAGCTTGCCCACCGTGCGCGCCGTTCGCCGACCGAGCTCGGCGAGGGAGGCCAGCTCTGCGCCATCGGCGTCCGGATCTTTCTCGCCTGCCGTAGGCCGAACCAGGGAATCAGCCGCGAGATGACGCAACCGCTCGAGCCAGCTTGACATCGGAGCCCCGTCCATCGCCCGAACCCGCGCTCATTGCAACACCCGGCGTCACCCTTCGAATCGCGAGCGGCTGCGGGCGTTGAATCAACGAGCGCAAGCCCGTAACTTACGGCTTTTCCGGGACTATTCCGTGGCATTCACTGGGCCGACTGCGCTGGTGCCTGCTACTTTTGGGGCGCACGGGTGGAGGCGCCGGGAATTGAAGAGTGCCCGGGACGGGCATCGGAAGGAATCGTTCGGCAAACTGAGGAATTCGACGCGACGCCCGCTGCTCTAGAATTCCCGCGAATACCAGCGGACGCCGCAATCTGTTCCGCACGGCAACAGGAACCTCGCGCGCTGGCGAAGGCGTTCCTTCGAGCTGTCGCGGCGGGGGACGACGGAGCGGTGCTGCTCGCGGCCGCGCTGGCTGAGTCTGTGCTCGGCGCGAACGAGGTGAAAGCCGCGCAGAGCGTGCTGGAGGGCGGGCCGCTGGCCGTTACGAGGGCGATCCGCCTCGCGGAGCTGATTCTTGCCGGTCGAAGCCAGGCTGGAAGGGTCGGAGCGCTATGATGCCCGAGGCCGCGGGGGCGTGGGGGCACTTCACTCGGCGTCACGCCGTCGCGCTGCTCTTCATGCGCGAGCATGTGCCGGGGCTGCGCGACCTCGAGAGGGGCCCGTGGGCGTGCCTGCAGGCAATTGCTCCGCATTGGCAGGCGGGCCGAGCGGACGCGTTCCCCGGCCAGGAACGCCTTGCGCTGCTCTCCGGGTACGACTCGCGGTCCATCCGCGATTTCACGAGGCAGCTCGAGGCACGCGGCGTGGTCGACGTCGTGCGGGTCAAGCTGGCGGACGGCACAGCGCGCCTGCACTACGAGCCCGGGCCAGTCCTGCTCGCGGCCGTCGAGCAGTTCGGGGCCCGATTCAGCGGCGAACGGGCCAAGCTGGCGCGTCCACCCGAGCCGCCGGCAATGGTTTCTGGTGGGGGCCCGGTAGCCGTTTCCGGGGAACTCTCGGATCCGAGAGATCATCAGAACTCTTCTTTTTGTGCGCCTGCCAAGCCCGACGGCGACCGAGAGCCAGGCCCACAAGGCTCCGAGCTGGATCGGGACGTTTCGGGCATCGAGGCCGGCTGGCGTGTGGCCCGCCGCCCGAGGTGCTGCAGTTCATAGCCGGACTGCAGTGCGGGAAGTCGGAGCTTGGCGGCGGAGGGCGGCGGTGCGCGCCGTGAAATCAGCCAATTTACGCGCGATGGCGGCGAGCCGCGAGTGCCGACAACGCTCTAGTGATATGCTTCTCGCGCGAGAAACGCCGATGACCTATCAAGAGCGCATCACACGAGACCCGGGAACCTGCGCGGGCCAGCCCACGATCCGCGGCACGCGCGTCCTGGTTCGCGTCGTGCTCGGCTACCTCGCGCACGGTGAGCCCGTGCAACGGATTCTGGCCGAGTTTCCGAGCCTCACCGAGGAAGACGTGCGTGCCGTGATCGCGTTCGCTGCGGCCTCGGCGGCTGAAGACCTGCCTGCGCCGAGCCCCATTCTCCGAGCGTGAAGGTCGCTTGAGGCTGAAGCTCGACGAGAACCTGCCGCAGTCCGTAGCGCCCCGACTCGCCGCGCTCGGGTTCGAGGTCGACACCGTGCTCGACGAGAACCTCGGCGGCCGCGACGACGACACCGTGTGGGCTGCCGCTCAAGCCGAACAGCGCTTTCTGGTCACCCAAGACCTAGATTTCTCCGATGCTCGCCGTTTCGCACCGGGTACCCACGCGGGCGTGCTGATCGTGCGCCTGCCCGACTCCGAACAATGGCGCGTCGCAGATCACCTGGTGGCTTGGTTCTCGGACGCAGATGCGCGGACCTGGGTGGGCTGCTTGGTGGTTGCCACGCCGAATAAGGTCCGCGTGAGTCGGCCGTAATTCGGTCGCCCCTTGCGGGCATCACCTCGGAACGCGGGCCACCAGAGCGTCGTTTCCTCGACAAAGACAGGGCGTGGCATCAGCCACGC
>DATEDZ010000348.1:0-16887 GCA_035281385.1 Polyangiaceae bacterium | reverse complement strand
GAGCAGCCTTGAGCTTCATCGAGGCCTCGGCATCCGCCGCGCCTTCGACCTTCACGAACACGCTGGCCGGGGTGCACGACGCCTTGCCGTTGACCTCGGCGTCGCAATTGGCCTTGCACTCCGCGCTCATCTCCGGCGGCTTGACGGTGCCCGAGCACTTGGGCGCCTTCATCTCGACGCTGCACTTGCCCGAGCAGGTGCCCTTGCACTCGCCGGCTGCTTTCATTTCGCAGCTGGCCGAGCAGGAGCCCTTGCAGGTGCCGCTGCACTGCGCGTCGGCCTTGCCCGCGCACTTGCCGTCGCAGGTGCCCGCGCACTTGCCCTTGCTGTCCTTGCCGTCGCACTTGCCCTGGCAGTCGCCGTCACACTTGCCGGAAATTTCGGCGCTGCACTCGCCCTTGCAGCTACCGCTGCAGGTGCCTTCGCAGTTGGCCGCGGCCTCGACGGTGCACTTGCCTTCGCACTTGGCGCCGCACTCACCGCTGATCTCGCCGCCTTCGCAGCTGGCCTTGACCTCGCCCGGCTTGACCGTGGCGTCGCATTTGGCGGCGCAGTCCACGCTGGCGTCGAGCGACGCCTCGCACTTGGGCGGCTTCACGTCCACCGCGAGCTTGCCCTTGGCCTTGGCCTTGAAGTCACCGATCAGCTTGGTGGCGAAGTTACAGGCGGCCTCGGCCTTCTTGCCCGGACCATCCTCCTTCGGCTTCAGGTCCTCGTCCTTCGCACCCAGGTCCTTGGCAAGACCCGTGCAGGCCGCGACCACTTCACCTTCCACCTCAGCCGCAATGGCTTGTAGGTTGGCGCCGGCAGCGAGCGCTGCCTTGACCTTGCCCTCGAGCTCACCCTCGAGGCCAAAGTTCGCGCTCATGATGGCGGATGCATCCGCAATATTGGCCGGGCAACCGCCGGGCCCACCTGGCACCCCGGGCATGCCGCCCGGCATCTTGCCGCAGTTACCGATCAACGGAACGCTGGCAACAATCAACACGGCCATGAGCTTGGACGAAACGCTTCGGCCTCGTTTGGCTGACATTCTTCTATTCCTCCTTAAGGAGACCGGGCTTTCGCCCGAACCCAGGGGCGGCACGCTACTTTCGTTTTTCCAAAAGGAAAAGCTACTCCGCAAAATTAGCGGATTTTGGCCCGAATTATCCGGCCCGACGGGACTTCAGCATCTGCTGGAAGTCCCAAACCGGCCCGGCGATAAAACTCAGGCCGTCGTCGCTGAAGGCCGGCGCCTGCTTTTCGAACACCTGGTGGCCCACCAGGTTCAGGGCCCAGCCCGCGGCGAACGCGCCGAACGACACGGCCCACAGCGGGCCCGTCACGGGGCTGAGGGGCCGCGATGCGAAGAGCCCGGCGGCGCCACCGAGGATCATTGGAATGCCGATCAAGTGCAGCGTGCGATTCGTGCTGTTCTGGTGCGTGTCCCGATAGAACGCGAGCGATGCCTGCCAGCGCTCCGACGAGCTTCCAACGAACTCGGGATGGCGAGAGCGCCAATCCTTCTCGAGCAGCTTGATGCCGGCGCCGAAGAGCGCGAGCGCTGGCATCTTGAACCCGGCGCAGAGCAGCCCCATCCCGCCGAACGACAAGGCCATACCCCAATTGGCCGTGGAAGAGCGTTTAGGCATGAAGGTTACACTACTATGCGCCGGCAGCTTTGGGCGTGGGGTGTCGTGTCCCACGTCACCTTCGGCCTAGGAGGCTGGTGTGAAACACCAGCTGTCCAAATCGGCGGAGCCGCCGCGTAGAGGGGAGGCTCAAGAAGCTTTGCTTTTTGAGGGGAGGAGGCGCGTGCCAACCAGAAACCTAGGAGGCTGGGTTGAAAAACACCAGCCTCCTAGCGCCATTTTTCTGGCCCGCTACGCCCGCACGCCCACCTATGGGGAAACGCTCCTGCCTTTTGTGCCCCTTGTGATGGGTGCGTGCATGAATTTTCGAGGAGCAGACACTCATTTCACATGGTCATTTCCAAGCCGCGCTCGGCTCATTCGGTTTCGCTCTTTTTGGTGGTCGGGGTGCTGGGCTGCGGAACGGAGCCTACCCCCAACGTTGCGACGGGCGGCGTTGCCGCGGGCGGCGCTGCAGGTTCGGCGTCTGGCGGCGCTTCGGGGAGCCCGGCTGCAGGTGGTAACAGCGCGAGCGGGGCCGGCATGGGCGGGATGGCGGGCGGTTCTGCGGGCGCGGCCGGTACGGACATGGGCGGTGGCGGGGCGGCAGGCCGAGGCGCTAGCGCGATCCACGACGTCAGCGCCGATGGCGACGGCAAGATCACCATCGGCCCGAGCTACAGCAAGGATCCGGATCTGACCGACCTGGGCAATCCGCAAGGCAAGAGCTTTCAGTTCACCTTCAAGGCGGCCGATGGCGCCATCTTCAAGGGCGACGACCCCACGCTCAGCAAATCGGTGACCAACCAAGACTGGGGACGCAGCGTCGACATCTACGTGCCGGCGCTCTATCAGGACGGCGACGAGGCGCCCATCCTGGTGATTCAAGAAGGGCAGCTGTCCAACGTGTCGCGCGCGCTCGACAACCTCACCATCTCGAACGACCCGATGAAGAAGATTCCTCCCTTCATCGCAATCGCGGTCGGCAACGGCTCGCAGCGTGACGGCTCGGACGGCAAGGGCTCCGAGCGCGGGCTCGAGTACGACACGCTGTCGGATCGCTACACCCGGTTCATCGACACGGAGATCTTGCCGGCCGTGCTCAACCACCCGCCACTCAAACAGGCCTACCCGAACATCAAGCTCACCACGGATCCCTATGGTCGCGCGACCATGGGCTGCAGCTCCGGCGGCGCCGCCGCGCTCACCATGGGCTGGTTTGGCGGCACCTTTCAGCGCCTCATCACGTACTCGGGCACGTTCGTCACTCAGCAGAACGCGGGGCAGGAGCCCGAGTCGACCCTCTACCCGATGGGGGCCTGGGAATATCACTCCGCCGGCGAGCTGATCATGAACGCCGAAAGGAAGCCGCTGCGCGTCTTCATCCATGCCTCCGAAAACGACAACGGCGCGACAGAGCCTGCGGATAACGGCCGCAACTGGGTCGAGGCCAACGAGCGCACGGGTCAAGACCTGATGGCCAAGGGCTACCACTACCGCTACGTCTACTCGCTCGCGACCGGCCACTGCGACGGCAAGGTCTTCGACGCTACCGTCGCCCAGACGCTGTCGTGGGTCTGGCGCGGGTATCCGACCGAGTAGCGCGTCGCGGCAGGCGACTCACTAGTAGCGTTGCGCAGACGGACGCGGACCGACTGCTGCATACCTTGCCTGGGCAAAGTGCCGACGTTGCGCGGCCGACTGCTGCACGCCTTGCCTGGGCCGCCTGGACAAAGGTGCCGACGTTGCGTGGCCGGACGCGGCCGACTGCTGCACACCTTGCCTAGGCCGCCTGGACAAAGGTGCCGACGTTGCGCGGCCGGACGCGGCCGACTGCTGCACACCTTGCCTGGGCAACGCACCGACGTAGCGCGTGCTGCGATCAATTTCATGGGTCCGACGCTTGCAGATCGCAAGCTCGTTTGGCAGCAAGACAAAGTAATCGAGCGAAAAAAAAGCTCTTCATGGCGTCGATCGGCTTGACAGATTTGCGGCGTGACTCTGCCCTCTGACACGACAGTCGGTTTCTTGTGGTCGTCGTAGCGCTAACGCGGCCGTGGTGAGCGTTTCGCGGTGGTTGACGCGTTTCGAAGGGGACGCGCACGCGATCGCGCAACTGGGGGCGACCTGCACGGTCGAGAAATCGCGTGCTACAAGAGGAGCATGCAAAGCGGAGCTCGCATGTTGGAGAGAGTAGGGTGGTCGTTGTCGGCGATGACAGACGGGGAAGTCGAGGCGGAGCTCGGTCGGTTGGTGCGAGCGAACGCGCGGACCGAGGCGCTGATTGTGGCGCACCTTGCCGAGGTCGAGGCGCGGCGGCTGCATCTGCAGGCGGGATTCGATTCGATGTTTCAGTACTGTTTGGAGCAGCTGAAGCTCGGGGATTTCGAGGCGTTCTTACGCATCAACGCGGCCCGCATAGCTGCGAGGTATCCGGTCGTTCTGGACCTGCTGGAGCGGCAAGAGATTCACCTGACAGCGATCCGGCTGCTGCGCGAGCATCTGACCGACGACAACCACCGCGAGCTTTTGGCGGAGGCTTGTGGGAAGTCGAAGCGGCAGATTGAAGTCCTCTTGGCGAGAAGATTTCCTCGCTCCGATGTGCCCGAGCGATTGCGCCGCTTGCCGAAGCTCGAGCCGCTCTCGCCAGGTCGCTATCGGCTGGAGCTGACTATCGACGAGGAGCTGAAAGAGAAGCTCGAGCGCGCACGCGATTTGCTGAGTCACGCCAATCCCACTTTGGATCTGGCGACCGTTATCGCCCGAGCGGTCGACGCGCTGCTGGAACGGCTAGAGCGGCGTCGGTTCGGCAAAACTCGTCGGCCTACGAAAGCAGAAGCAGAAGCAGAAGCAGAAGCAGAAGCAGAAGCAGAAGCAGAAGCAGAAGCAGAAGCAGAAGCAGAAGCACCGCTGACGAAACGCAGGCGCTGGGTGCCCAACCACGTAAGGCGCGAAGTGGTCGAGCGCGATGGGTTACGTTGCGCGTACGTCAGCCCCGAAGGCCGGCGCTGCCCGTCACGGGCGTTTCTCCAGCTGCACCACGCGAAACCCTGGGCCAAGGGCGGCGCCGAAACGCGAGAAAACCTCCACATCTTCTGCGCACACCACAACGGACTACGAGCCGAGCAGGACTACGGGAAGGCGCACGTTGCAGCTGCGGCTGCATCACGGCATCGCGACCGCCCGTGAGCGAAGCAACCTTGCCCGGGCAAGGCGCACGTCAGTCGACTAGCCAAAAGTGCGCGGCGGACACGGACTGCGAGATTGAGGATGGTTGCGAGGTAAGCTCAGTACAACGCGCAGGTGCTGAGCAACTGGTACGACTGTGCGAGGGCCCAGTGGCCTGTCAGTAGCGGTTCGGGGGCGCGCGACAGTGCGGCTAAGTCGGATCCTGGTGCGCAGGCCCCGATTGCGTACCTGCTTTTCCGCGCAGCTTCCGCATCACCGCCGCCACGATCGGGGTCAAGGCCAGCGTGCCGGCGATGCGCAGCGGCTGAGTCAGCTTGGTCGCGAGCCAGGTCGCGCCGGCCAGACCTGCGCCGCTCGCAGCGCCCTCGACCTGGACGCCCACCGAGATGGCGATCGCGAACCCAGCTAGGGTCAGCACCCAAATCACGAGGTAAGTGCCCAGGGCGACGTTACCGTACTCGGCCAGCAGACTCTTGAGTTTTTCGCGCGTCACGCCGCTGCTCTAGCGCCAAGCAGGCGCGAAGGCGAGCCCCGCGCCCGATTTCAGCCGAACAGCTCGGGCAGGTTGCCGGTCACTTCACCAAAGGTGTCGCCGGTGTAGCCGGCAGCCTGCATGGCGCTGATCAGCACATTGCCAGGGTGGGCCAGCTGCGAGACGATGTGACGTCCCGGCAGCAAGCCGCCCGCACGCCCGCCGACCAGCAGGATCATGCGATCGACCGAGTGCGTGGCGAAGCTCGACGTCGAGTCGTTCAGCTGAATGCCGTGACCGGCTTCCGGCATGAAGACGAGCACCGAATTGTCGAGCGCGGTGCCGGCGCCTTCGGGCGTCTGCTTCAGCTTATCCATCAGGTAGGCGTAGTGACCGATGTGCCAGCCCAGCATCGTGCTGACCGGCAGCTGTCCGCGCGTTTCGGCGTCGCCGTTGTGACCGACCTCGTGCAGGTCGGCGCGGATCGGCATACCGAGCTCGCTCGAGATCGGCAGCACGTTCATGTGCGACTGGAAGACCGTCAGCTGCAGCGTCGCGACGCGCGTGATGTCGCACACGAAGGCCATGTGAATCAGATCCGCCAGGATGCGCGCGCGGCGGTGCTCGTCGCTGTAGCCGGTGTTGGTGCCGATGGTGTCGGAGCCGGAGCCGGCGTTGTTGGCGCCCGTCGGCAGGTCGTCCGCGGGCGCAGTGGGCTTCACGCACTGCGCGCCCGCGTCCGGCGGCATCGCGGCCAGCCGCATTTCCAGGTCTCGAATTTCGTCGAAATGCCGCTCCAGCCGTGCCCTGTCCGCGGCGCCGAGCTTGCCCAGAATACGCTCGCGCTTGTCCGTGATCAGCGAGAGCACGCTGCGGCGCGCCCGCAGGTCGAAGTCGTGCTGGGCCTGCTGCGAATCGTCCGCCGGCATGAAACCGTCGAACAGCGAGCCGTAGACCACGATCGGGTTGACCTGCGCTTCGATCGGGTCGTTGTCGCCCGCATAGGAGATGTACTCGCGTCCCGCGAAGCTCGAGCCCGACAAGTACCACTCCGGCTGCGCGCGCAGCACCAGCGAGTCGAGCGTGGTCTGGTTGAGCCCGGCCACGATTTGATCGCTCGTGGCAGCGCGCGCCCGGAAGCTGGCGCTGGTCGAGCGCATGCCGCAGAGCAGCGGACAGGAGCCACCGCCGTGGAAGTCGCGGAAGGCGCCCGCGACCGGCACGTCCGCGGGCTCGACCGAATTAGCGCTCCACGGGATCTTCAGGTTGCTGACCATGCTGAAGTCGCCCATCAGGTCGAGCGCCTCGAGCGGCTTGAGCGGGGTCGTCACCGGGTAGGCCGCACCCGCCGCGGTATCGGCGATGTGGTGCCCGCTCGATTGGGTGCGCGTGCCGGCCACCATGTGGCGGTCTTCCTCCCAGGAATCGCCGCCGATGGCCTGACCCGCGAACACGATCGCGTAGCGCTTCGGCAGCGCGCCGGCTTGCGCGTAGGCGTCACCATTGCCATTGAGCATGCACTCCAGAACGGGCAAGCCGACGGCCACGCCGCCCAGGCCACGCAGCAGCGTGCGACGGGGAAGGATGAAGTTTCTCATGGCAGCACCGCTTCTTCTTGACGGAGCGTGAAGCGATCTTCGGTCACGAGCTGGGTCAAGAGCTGCGGCAGGCTGTAGCCACCGGCCTTGAAGCTCGCGATGAGCGCGTCGCGCGCCGTGTCCTCCTCGGGCCGCAGCTCACGCCCGACCGCATAGCTCAAGAGGTGCTGGGTGAAGCACTGCTCGAGCTCACCGCTGTCGACCAGCAGTCGCGCCAGCTGCCCAGGGCCGCTGAAGGTGCCATGGCCGGGCAGCTCACCGGTGCCCGGCAAGACGCAAGCCTCGTTGGCGTCGTCGTGCGTGCGGTAGCGGCCGCCGATGTCGTAGTTCTCGAGGCCATAGCCGATGGGATCGAGCAGCGCGTGGCACGCCTTGCAGCTCTCCAGCGTGCGGTGCGCGTCGTAGCGCTCGAGCTTGCAGGCCCCGGCGTCTTCGCCCATGGGCGGCTCGTCCACGTTCACGTTGGCGGGTGGCGGCGCGACCTCGTTACAGAGCAGGCGCGTTTGCACGAAGATGCCGCGCTGCGTGGGGCTCGTATCGGAGAACTTGCTGAAGGCCGCCAGCACGCTGCCGTGCGAAAGGATGCCGGCCCGCTCGGGATTCGCGTACGGCACCCAGCCTTCACCGCCCGCGGGCGCGGTTAGGCCGTACTGCGTGGCGGTCAGGTTGTTCACATACGTCTCGGGCGACGTGAACAGATCGAGGTAGCTCGAGGGCTGATCGAACAGCACCTTGTTGATGAGCTTGTTGGTTTCCAGGCTGAAAGCCGCGGTTAGCTCGGCGGAAGCTGGAACTGCGCGGTAGCCGAGCCACATCGCATGGAAGCGCTCGAGCTGGGTCCTGGCGCGGGGGTCGGCGAGCAGGCGCGTGGCAGCGGCGGAACGCGCCGCCGGGTCGAGGAGAGCGCCAGCTTGCGCCTGGTCGAGCAGCGCATCATCGGGACCGCTGCCCCACAGTAAGAATGAGAGGCGCGAGGCGATCTCGTGGCTGTCGAGCTTGAAGATGCCAGGCTCACCGGTCGAGCTACCGGTCTCGATGCGATACAGCACTTCGGGATCCTGAAGCATGCTGCGCAGCACCAGATCGACCGCGGTGTAGAAGTCGTGCGGCACGTCCGGATTGTTCTCCGTGGCGTAGCTCTGCAGCGTCAGGTACGCGGCGATCTGCTCCTCACTGAGCGGGCGCCGGTACAGGCGGCGACCGACGTTCTCGATCACGGTGCGCAGGCACGCAGCGTCGCCAGGGCCGGTGGGCGTGCACGTCACGAGCTTTCCGCGGTTCGCGGGCAGCACCGCGCGCACCGCGATGTCCTCGGCCAGCGCCTCGAGCGACTCGATCAGCGCCCGCGAGGCGCGCTGCACGGTGTAGTCATTGTCGAAGGGACGGTATTCGTCGTCCGCCAGGTACTGGGCTGCGGAACCGGTATCGTCCTTGAGCACGTCGCGCACGATGTTCATCAGCTCGGTGCGGGAAACGCGCCGCGCCACGCTGGCCGAAGCGGTGGTCAGGTTGCCCGGACCGACCGGCGCGTTGCCAGCACTCGGCCCGACGCCGCTACCTGCGCTGCCCTGATTCGTCCCGCCCGTCGCAGTGCCGCCACCGGGAGCACTGAGCTCACCGTCGCAAGCTGCGAGCGAAATCGCAAAACCACACGCGCCGGCCAGAGCAACGAAACGCGGCGCGCTGCACCTGAGTCCAGCGGGTGCAACCATCCGTAGATTCTATGTCCGCGTAGGCGCGACGAGGAATCGTAACGGCCATGAAAACGAAAAAAGCGAGGTGCGCGGAGCACGTTACCCTACATGCTCAAACGGAGAATCGAGTCTCGCGGATCGAGCCTTCGATGAGCCCGCCTGGAAGTGTGACGTAGAGCGTCCCACTGCTGCGCACCAGCTCGATCTCCAGCTGCTTTTGCAGGTGCTGCTCGAGCGCATCGAGAAACTTCGGCTCGAGCAGGAATACTTCGATGCGGTCGAGCGCGTGGATCTTGCGTGAGGCCGCTTCACGCTCCAGCAGCGTCCACTCGCTCGCGCTGAACAGCGCGACACCTCGCGCCGCCTTGGCAGCGCGGTGCAATCGCTCCGCCGAGGGTGAACCAATCTCGATCCACTTCAGCAGGATCCCCGTCGCATCGCGGATCGAAATTGGGGGCTCGTCACTGTCGCTCAGCCCCCCCTTACTGAACGCAATCCCCTCCTCATACGAGAGGCAGTACCCCAACACTCGCAGCCAGAAGAACCGCGTGCTCTCCGAAGGGTGCCGCGCCATGCGCAAGTCGAGCGTCTCGTAGACGCTGCGGTCGACATCACTCAGCGTGACGTGCAGGCGGTAGACGGTGGAGGTGAGCGCCATCTGCCTTGATCACTGACTCGACGTTCACAGTCGGTTCGCGTATCGACTCGTGTGCAGCGCCGCTCGCTCCTCGCCGTCCAGGTCGTTGCCGCCGTTTAGGAAGACCTCGTCGAGCGGCACCAGCTCGACCAGCTTGCCTTCGCCAATGCCCTTAGCATTTGCATGGGATCGCTTCGCTATCTCAACAAGATGAGATAGCCGCCGGGCTCGGGCGGGGTGCAGCCGTCGGTGCAGCTCGGGGGCTCGGTGCTCATGGGCGCCATGCAGTTGGGCTGCTCGCCGTCACCCAAATCGGGATCCACGCACAACCTTAGTGGCGGTGAAACGCCGACGTTGCCCTTCGTGTCCGCGGCTTTCGCTGCCAGGCAAACCCAGCCGTCTTGGTCGTCCTCATTCAGGAACGGGCGGTACTCCCATGCCGTGCCCGTGCATTCGGCGCCGGCCGACGGCGCATGCACGTAGATGGCGGACTCGTTCAAGCCGCCGTCAGCAAAGGTCGCGACGTAATGCATGTCGGATTGTCCACCGCACAACTGAGGAGGGGCGGTTGTGGTCGACGTGTTGAACGGAGAACAAGCGGGTGCACGATTGTCACTATCGGCGACCGTGTACCAAGGCGTGCCACTCGCTCCGAGCGCCGTGAGCTCGAGGGGCGTTGCGGCGTCACCGATGGCGTTACACGTGCCGGTGCCTGGCGCAGCAGTGTTGATCAATAGCGCCGGAGTGGTTCCGGGAGCATGAAAGTAGAGGCGGACGCTCGCCGGGTCAGTGCCGGCGTAGTGGCGTACGGCGGGGCTGTTCGGGATGAAGTTGGTTTGCTCCCAGACCAGGGCTCGGAACAGATCGTAGCCGCTTGCGTCCGCACCGTCGTTGGCCGCGAGGTCGCCCACGGGGTCGAAGCCCGTGCTGCAGTGAAACGGCGTCAGGAGCTTCTGGATGCGTATCCACCGGGGATCGAGATCGACCTTCGGCGGCTGGTGGTCCAGGTACAGGACCAACGTCTTCTCGAGCGCCGCGTTGTTGACGTTGTCTGAAGCTTCCAGCTTGACGGTGATCTGCACGATGGACCCGGAAACATTGCGACTGTCGAATTCGTAAGTGAAAACGTCGCCTTCGTGCTTCCACGCAGGATCGTTGGGGTTATACGGGCGTGCACTGGTATTGAGCGTTGCAGTCACCGAGTCGGCGTTAACGCCACTGCCCGAGTCAGTGACAGTAAAGGACAGCTTCACGCTGGCACCGACCACCGTCTTGTCGAGCGTTTCAGTGATAGTCGGCCCGACCCCGTCCACGAAAATCTGGTGATTCTTCACGGCGCTAACGGCCAGCGGCGTACGCTTGTTTGTCGCCTTCAGCGTCAGCGGAACGTTACCATTGGGCTTCGGATTGAAGCTCGTCCCATCTAGGTCGACGCTCGCCGTGTAGTCACCCGGAGACCCGTTCACGGGTGTGGTCGGGCAAGGCACACCGGCGATGAGGAGCTCCACGCTGTCGACTTCGGCCTCGGTGTCTCCGACGACCAATGGTTCAGGCTCAGCGTGGAACGCGACCTGTAGGGTGTCTTTGAGCCCCACCTCCGCCCCGTCCAGCGGACTATCGAGCGTGAGCGTCGGCCCGTGGTCAACGAATGTGCCGATCTCGTCGCTGCCGAGCGCGTTGCCCAGGCTCCGCGCGCTGCAGCGGAAGCCGACGCCGCCGGTGGGCACGGACGTGAGCGGTACCTCTCCTTCGAACTCGCCCGCGGTGGCAGTGGATGCCGCATCCTTCTCAGCGACCAACTCTCCCGACGCGTCCAGGACCGCGACCTTGACGGTAGAGGGATCGACAGGCTGCGCGTCGGGGCCGTCACCCGTCAGAGCGCGGCACAATACATTGACGTTTTGACCGACGACGACATCGCCCACCAGAGGGTCGGAGACTTCTGCCGGCGATAGGACGGTGACCGTGGGAGGCGCGCCCAAGACCTGGCCTTGGCCTCCCTCGCCTCCAGCCCCACTAGCCGCGCCGCTACCCTCTCCACCAGCCGCGCGCCCACCCTCGCCCCCGCTGTCAGCGCCGCCTTCCTCGCCGCCGCTCGCATTGTCAGCGCCGCCTTCGCTCTTGGAGCCGCCCGTGCCGTTCTTGGCGCCCGTGCCGTCGACGGCGGGCGGGGGATCGTCCCCACCGCACGCGGACGAGATACCCAATAGGCCTGCAGTGCCCGCCGCCAGAAGTAAGTTACGCATGCCGCTTTCCCTTCGTTGCCGTGTCGTTTGGTGGTACCGCAAATAGCGGATTCTGCCAAGCCGCAGGGCCGGATTTACGGCGCAGTCAAGCCTTCGTCGGGACGCGGGGCGCTCCTGGCCGCCGCGTGGCATGCTGCGCCTGGGCCATGAGCTCCCGTATCGTCGATCCGCGTATCGAAGCCGAAGCGTTCGAGGCGGAGTCGCGCTCGGATGGGCGACGGGCGGAGCGCGTGAAGGAGGAGGCGATGGCGCGGCTGGCGGGCGACTTGTGCGGGCTGTCCGCGAAGAAACTCGAGCAGCTGCAGCTCAGCGAAGAGCTCAGCGATGCGGTTGGCGACGGTCGCGCCATCAAGAGCGGGACGGCCAAGAATCGGCAGCTCCGCTTGATCCGCATGCTGCTCCGCGACGTGGACTGGGTGGAGCTGCGCAATCGGCTGGATACGTTGCTGGAGACGGGGGTGGTGCCGGGTGCGGCTGCGGTGCCGGCGGACCCCGTTTCGGACCGCAGCCTGACGTGGACGCTGCGCCTGGTGGGCGAGGGTCAGCTGGGGATCGACGCGTTCGTGACTGAATTTCCGCGGGCGGATCGCTCGCATTTGCGGCAGCTGGTGCGCGCGGTACACAAGGCAGAGGGCGCGCGTCGGCTCAAGGCCGAGCGCCAGCTCACCCAGGCCCTGCGAGGCTTCCTGCGATGACCGACAACACCACCACCACCAAACCGGCTTGCGGCGCCCGCGCCACGTTACTCGTGACGCTCACGCCGGCCGGTACCGCGACCAACGTCGCGCGCCAGCGCTTGCTGCTGCACTGCCACCTGCCGCAAGGTCACTCCGGGCCCCATCTGGATCCGGACCACGCGGAGCAGTGGGACGCCTCGCAAGGTGACAACCCGACGCTGCTCCGGCACGAGGAAGACTGAGGAAGACCGAGGATGAGCGAGACGCAAGACGAGTCCCAGGACCTCGACGCAGGCTGGGATGACGAACCGAGCACCGCGAGCACCGATTCACTGAGCAGCGCGGCAACCGAGCCCGAGCCGAGCGCCGAAGAGGTCGACGGCGGCTGGGACGACGCGCCCAGCCCCGGACTGCAGCCCGAGGGCGGCAAGCGCCGCCCGCATCGCAAGCGCCGCCCGAAGTCCAGCGCCTTGCCGGTCAGCAGCAATCCGGTCTTGATGCCGCGCCCCGCCGAGCCGACGAAGAAGCAGCAGCGCGAGCACGAGCGAAAACAACGCGCGTACGAGGCGCAGCTCAAACAGCAGCGCAAGGAAGAGCGTAAGGCAGAGCGCGCCGCGCAGGCTCGCGAAGAAGCGGCCGAGCGCGTCCGCAAAGCCGAAGCCGAGCAGCAAGCCCGAAAGGCACGCGAGCAAGCTCGCCAGCGCGCGCGTAGCACGGACCCTGCGCCCCAGTCCAAACCAGCAGCTGCCAAAGCCGCCCGGACCAAGTCAGGTTCAGCCTCGCTGAAACGGACGACGAGCCCTGCGCCCCTGCCGAGCAAGAAGGCAAACAAAAAGCTAGGGCTCAGGCCCGGGGTCATCATCACGCTCCTGGTCGTCGTGGCCCTGGTCGCGCTGTTCGTGCTCCGCAAGTAACGATGAAGCCTCAGGCGGCGCGTGCGCGTCAGGGTGTTGACGGTGCTCGCCATTGTGGGGTATAGGGGCATTCGGTTTTGGGAGTGCCGACCATGTCGAGCTGGAACAAGTGCTGGCTCGTGACGTTCGCGACGCTGGTAATCGTGGCGACCCCGAGCGCTGCGGCGTCGCAGGAAGCTGCCAAACGTTACTTTCAAAACGGCGTGGACCTGATCACGGCGGAGCAGCCGAACTACCAAGACGCCTACTATCAGTTTCAGCTCGCGTACCAGGAGAGCTCGAAGAGCTGGAAGGTGCTGGGGAACTTGGGCCTTTGTGCGTTCAAGCTCGAACGTGACCAGGAGGCCGCCAGTTACTACGAGCAGTATCTCAAGAAGGGTGGCAGCGAAATCGCGCCCGAAGAGCGTAGCGCGATTGAGCGAGACCTGCTGCTGCTGCGCGGGAATCTGGCGACCGTGCGCATCACTTCGCCCGTGAAGGACTTGCAGATCGTCGATCGCCGAGCCGGCAGTCAGGCGCCGGCGCAGTCATACTCCCTTCAGGCTGGCGCCCTGGAGCTCGAGCTCCGCGCCGGCAACCACAAAATTTCCGCGACCAACGGCGAGAGGCGCCTGGATTGGGACGTCGTGCTCCAACCGAAGATGACGGCGGCGCACGTTTTCGATTTCGATGCGGTCGCGCAAGAAGCGCCGGTCCACGCGCGTGTTGCGCCGGCCGCCCTGCCCGATCGCCCGCGCCGGCGCGGCACCGATCTGCGCATACCGGCGTACGCAGCGCTCGGCTTGGGTGCGGTGGGCATAGGGCTTGGTGGATACTTCACCTGGCAGAGCTCCGACTACGCCAAGCGGTCGGAGGACGCATTTGCCTGCAACCTGAGCGGCTGCACGGAGGCGCAGAAAAACGAGGTGCGACGCCTCGAGGGCGAGAGTAGCAGCGCCAGTACGCGGGCCATCGTCGCGTTCAGCGCCGGCGGAGCGGCAATCGCTGCGGGTATCGTGCTGCTCGTCGTCTCGAGCTCGGCGAGCGATAGCACTGGCCAAACCATCAATCCATGGGTTGGTTTTCGTGAAGCGGGCCTGAGCGGCCGATTCTGAAGACCGCGTCGCTTGATTGCTCGAGAGCCGTGTCCCATGAGCAGATGAGTCAAATGCCAGAAAAAAGGACGTTGGTGATGAGCTCGAAAAAGCGACTTGCGCTGGTGGCGTCGTTTTTCGTGTTGTCGTTCGGGCTGCTGCTCGGTAGCTGCTCCGTGGACCCGCATGAGTTCCGTGGCAATAGCGGAGCCGGGGGCTCATCTGCCGGCACTTCCGCCGGCGGAGGTGGCATGACCACAGGCGGAGGCGGGGTGACCCCAGGCGAGGCCGGCGCATGTTCAGCGGGCCAGAGGCAGTGCCCGAGTGGCTGTGTTGCCGAGGATGGGTGTTGTGACGATACCGAATGCAGCAGCGGGCAGGTCTGCACGGAGGGCGTTTGCAGCAAATGTGACGGCGGCTGCCCGGCTCCCAGCCGCGGCAGTGGTCAGGGCGTCTGCAGGGGCACCGAATGTACGATTCGCTGCGCTGAAGGGTTGACGCTGTGCGGTGACGCCTGCGTCGCGCTCGAGCAGGATGGCGCGCATTGCGGGGCGTGCGACATGGCTTGCGAAGGCGGGTTGGTTTGCCAGGACGGGCAGTGCCGTAGCGAGTGCGCCAATGGCAAAGAGGCCTGCGGCGCGTCTTGCGCCGACTTGATGGCCGACGTGAATCACTGCGGCCACTGCGACACCGTCTGCTTTGGTCCCCCGGGGGCCGGCGCAGCGACGTGCGCCTCCGGCAAATGCGAGATCGAGTGCGACGGTCAGCTCAGCGCGTGTGACGGCAAGTGCGTCGACACGCGGATCGATCTGGCAAACTGCGGCGCCTGCGCCAGGACGTGCACCGGCACTTGCGCGGACGGCGTCTGCTGTCCAGCCGGTGAAACGAGCTGCAGCGGACGCTGCGTTGACCTCAAGAGCTCGGCAGCGGATTGCGGCGAGTGCGGCAAGGCGTGCCCGACCGGCGAGGTCTGCCTGAACGGCGGCTGCGCCAAGAGCTGCGGAACACAAACGAAGTGCGGCACATCGTGCGTCGATCTGTCGAACAACGCCGCCCATTGTGGCTCTTGCGACAAAGCTTGTGCGGCGCCGCCGAGTAACGGCGCCGCTGCTTGCCAGGGGTCCCAGTGCAAGATTACCTGCGCCGCCAACTACGCTGAATGCACGCCCGGCACCTGCACCAACATCAAGACGGACGCTGCAAACTGCGGGGGCTGTGACAAGCCCTGCGGCGGGGTCTGCACCAACGGTGTTTGCTGCGCCAGTGGCCAGACCAACTGTAGCGGTCAGTGTGTCAACCTGCAGACCGACGCCAATAACTGCCTAACTTGCGGCCGGGTCTGTGCAGCCGGGCAAAAGTGCGAGGGCGGCAGTTGTGTCGTCGACTGTGGTGCGCTCACCCGCTGCGGTCAGACCTGCGCGAACCTTGCGAACGACCCCTACAATTGCAAGGCATGCGGCTCCTCCTGCGCTCCGCCGGCAGCCCACGGGCAAGCCATTTGCGCCGGCGCCGCTGGTTGTGATATCCAGTGCAGCGAAAATCACCTGCGCTGCGGGGATACGTGCTGCAATACTCCACCAGCCAATGCCACCGCTGTGTGCACCAACAACGCGTGCGCGGTGCAATGCAAGGCAAACTACCACGCATGCAGCGGGAACCCCTCCATCTGTTACAGCAACACGGACGTTCAGCACTGCGGCTCGAGCTGCCTGGACTGCCGGCAACCCAACGCCAATCCGGTGTGCAACGGCACTGCGTGCGCCAATCAGTGCCGGGGCTCGACCTTGAGCTGCGCAGGTGCGAATGGCAACCCCGCTTGCGGCAGCTGGGACTTCGAGTCCACCACCGTCGAGGGTTGGGTCAAGGGCAACCCGACCGACGCTGACAACGCGTGGGCCGGCAATCCAACCAGTAGCGCAGCGCGGGGCTACGGCGGCACTGCCCGCTCGCTCGCGCTCCCGTTCGACAATCAGGGGGGCTTTTCGGTTAGCAGGAAGTCGACCGTGAGCGTTCGCACGCCGCTGTGTCTGGGCGGGGGAAGCGTGACGCTGAAAGGCAGCTCTGCGATTGGGGTCGCGGTCTATCTCGAGACCACGTCTGGATCACTCGGTTACACCGACGGCTGGTTCCATGTCTACAATGGTGCTAGCCTCCTTGGCGCTGGCGGCGATTTCATCGGTGTCAGCGACGAATGGCAATATCACACGTATTTCGGCACACAGACCATCACCGACGTCGAAATCGTTGTTCGCGTCGAGGGCGATTGGAAGGGCACGATCTATCTCGACGCCATCACGGTGAACTGAAGGCGAGGACGCAGATGACCTCGGCGCTGATCGGCGCCAGCCGCATCGAACAGATCGAAGACGCGGTCGCGCCTCTCGGTGATTTCATGCTCAGCGCCGAGGAGCTTCAGGGCATCGAGCGCGTGCTCTCGGCCTGAGCCAGAAAATCGAGCGCGGCTCCCATGGTGCGTTCCGGCTCCGGACCCATCGCGCCGTGCGTGGCTCCGGGGATCAAGATGAACGTGACCGGCACGCCACGGCCGCGCAAGCTACGCTCGCTGGTCTTCATCAGATCCTGGCGATCGCGCTCGCCGGCCATCACCACCGCCGCGCGCAGCGAACGCAGCCCGGCGCCCAGCGTGCTCGGAGCTGCCATGGCGATCAGGCGCGTGTAACGTTCGGGAAAGCGCTGGACCAGCGCGGCGGCGCGGGTCGCGCCCAGCGACATACCGATCACGGTGATGTCGGTGCTGGGCTCCGGCAGGCCCA
>DATEDZ010000347.1:0-6480 GCA_035281385.1 Polyangiaceae bacterium | reverse complement strand
GAGCGAGCAGACCACTCGAAATGTCCGGCGGCTCATGCGTACCCGAGCGCCGCAGGCGCCCGTCCCGCCGGTTTTCTCGTGGCTCGCGGCTTCCCTGACGATCGTGATCTTTCCTTCCAAGACCGCCCAACTCGAGCCTAGGCGGCCTTAGGTGCAGTGCGATGAGCCTGGGAAGGCAAGGCCTCGAGCGTCGCCGCTCGCACCGCGGCGTAGAGCTCCGGCTCGATCAGCAAGTGGTCGCGAGCCTTGTCTCGGCCCTGTCCGATGCTCTTACCCGCGAACGTGAAGTGCGACCCGCTCTTCTCCAGCACTCCCGCAGCGAGCGCCATCTCTACCAGATCCGCGCCCTGATCGATGCCGGTGCCCCAGCGGATGTCGAACTCAGCCTCGGTGAAGGGCGGCGCGACCTTGTTCTTGACCACCTTCACGCGCGTGCGGTTACCGACCAGGCTTTCACCGAGCGTGACCTTGCCGACGCGGCGCACATCGAGCCGGACGCTCGAGTAGAATTTGAGCGCGTTGCCGCCGGTGGTGGTCTCGGGGTTACCGAATACGACGCCGATCTTCTGGCGCAGCTGGTTGATGAAGATCAAGGTCGTGTGGGTCTTGCTTCCGATGGCGGTGAGCTTTCGCAGGGCCTGGCTCATCAGGCGTGCTTGCAGGCCCATGTGCGCGTCGCCCATGTCGCCCTCGATTTCGGCCTTGGGCACCAGGGCCGCGACCGAGTCGATGACGATCAGATCCACGGCGCCGGAGCGCGTGAGCGCCTCGGCAATCTCCAGCGCCTGTTCACCGCAGTCGGGCTGCGCGACCAGCAGCCTCTTCAAGTCGATGCCGATGCCGCGTGCGTAGCGCAGGTCGAAGGCGTGCTCTGCGTCGATGAAGGCCGCGACGCCACCTGTGGCTTGCGTCTCAGCGATGGCGTGCAGGGTCAGGGTCGTCTTGCCGCTCGACTCCGGCCCGAAAATCTCGATGATGCGGCCGCGCGGAAAGCCGCCGACGCCGAGCGCTTCGTCGATGGCCAGGCTGCCGCTCGCGATCACGCTGACCGGCTCGGCGGCGCGCTCACCCAGGTGCATGATCGCTCCTTGGCCGTAGGCCTTTTCGATACTGGCCACCGCTTCGCGGATGGCATCTTGCTTGGTTGGCTTCTTCGATTCTGACATTGGGATAGCTCCCTCCTGCCCAGGTCCTCAGCAAGCGCGGTGCCAGCGCGCGGCGTGGGCAAAACGCCTGCCCACGGCGCGGTATGGCCTGGCCGCCACCGTCGCGCCGTCCGCCACCGCGAACGCGGGGTAGCACTCACCGGATCAGGTTTCTGCAGCGTGTCATCCATCCGGGTGAGCGCGGATCCCGCACCAAAAAGCGGGATGCTGGCGCGTGACGCGGTGGCCATGGGCGCCGCCCAGAACTGGTGCTAAGCGGTGCTCGGCTCGCATGCGTCGGCCTCGGGGCTGGACGCCGAGGACTAAGAAAGCAAAAGGAACGAAGAGATGATCAAGGTCGGTATCAATGGCTTCGGTCGCATTGGTCGCATGGTTTTCCGCGCGGCCGCTGCGCGTGGTGACGTGGAAGTGGTCGCCATCAACGATCTGCTCGAGGTCGACTACCTGGCGTACATGCTCAAGTACGACTCGGTGCACGGGCGCTTCAAGGGCTCGGTCGACGTCAAGGACGGCCGGCTCATTGTCAACGGCAAGACCATCCGCTGCAGCGCCGAGACCGATCCCAGCAAGCTGAACTGGGGCGCGGTCGCCGCCGACAACGTCATCGAGTCCACTGGAATTTTCCTGGACAAGCCCGGTGCCGAAAAGCACCTCGCAGCGGGCGCCAAGAAGGTCGTGCTGTCGGCCCCCTCCAAGGACGACACACCGATGTTCGTGATGGGCGTCAATGACGACAGCTACAACGGCCAGCCGATTGTTTCGAACGCGTCCTGCACCACCAACTGCCTGGCTCCCATCGCCAAGGTTCTGCACGACAGCTTCGGCATCAAGCGCGGCCTGATGACCACGGTGCACGCCGCGACTGCGACCCAGAAGACGGTCGATGGCCCCTCAAAGAAGGATTGGCGCGGCGGCCGAGGCATCCTCGAGAACATCATTCCGTCCTCGACCGGCGCCGCGAAGGCCGTGGGCAAGGTCATCCCGGAGCTGAACGGCAAGCTCACCGGCATGGCTTTCCGCGTGCCGACGAGCGACGTCTCGGTGGTCGATCTGACCTGCGAGCTCGTCAAAGAAGCCAGCTACGACGACATTTGCAGGGCCATGAAGGCCGCTTCGGAAGGCAAGATGAAGGGCATTTTGGGCTACACCGACGAAAAGGTCGTCTCGACCGATTTCGTGGGCGAGACCTGCACCTCCGTGTTCGACGCCGAAGCCGGCATCCAGCTCGACAAGACCTTCGTCAAGGTCGTCGCCTGGTACGACAACGAGTGGGGCTACTCCAACAAGTGCATCGATCTGATCAAGCGCATCAGCGGTTGATCACTCAGGTGAGCAATAGTGCTGGCAGCACACGACAACTCAGAACGGGATGAAGTCGCCTTCTTTGGCGACCTTGTGCGAGCTCGAGTACGTGAGAGTGCCGGGGTCGATGTACAGATCCAGCGTGACGATCATTTCGCCACGCAGCGTGCGGAACTGATACGCGACCTCGGTCTCTCGTCGCGGGCGCTGCCGCTCTAGTGCTTGCCCGCTGAGCACGGTGGGTACACCGATGGCGAACACCACGGTGTAGTTCAGTAGTCGATTCTTGATGCGCCCCGAAAGCTGGTTGGTGAGCTCACGCAGCAGATCACGAGCGCCGATGGAGGTCGCCAAGAGTGGCGGCGAAAACAGCGAGAACACGCGGTCGGCACATGACAGCGTCAAGCTGCCGTTGGCGCGCGGCCCGCTCAGGGTCACCAGACCGGCCAGGCTGAAGTAGGCAATCGGGTGAGGATTACCCTGCGCTGCGATCGGTGCCACGGCGATGCCGCGAGACTGAAACAGCTCGACCGTCGTGCTCTGGACCAGCGCGTTCAGCAGCGGGCGGAATGCCCCCAGCGCGCTGCTTCGCGGTGAGCTGGGCGAATCGCCGGGCGACTGGCGGAAGGGGGCCAAGAGCCGTACTCTCCTTGTTATCTACCACGGCGGAATGCCGCCCGAAGGCCCCCCCTCAACTTATGCCGAGTCGGGCCGTCTTGACGGTTGCGTGGCTCACAGCCGACCTGGCGAGCCGACACAGCCCCTCAAGTTACGAGGACATTCGTGAAAAAAGTACTCGTCGTCGATGATTCCGAGACCATTCGCCTCGAAGTCAGCCGCACGCTCGGCCAGGCCGGGTTTTCGGTGCTCGAGGCCCGCGACGGTGCCGAGGGGTTGGCCATGGCTACCAAGCATCCTGACCTCTCGCTGCTCGTGGTGGACGTGAATATGCCTGTCATGAACGGCCTCGAGATGCTAGAATGTCTCCGCAAGACGCCCAGCGTTGCCGATGTTCCGGTGCTGATGATGACCACCGAGGCGGAGGACCGGCTGATCGAGCGCGCCAAGAAGGCGGGCGCCAAGGGTTGGTTCATCAAGCCGGTCAAGCCGGACATGCTGCTGAAGGCAGTGAACAAGCTCGCCCGTTGAGAGTGCCCCATGTTCGTCGAACGTTCCGAAACGACACGCGCGATTCAAACTCTTGCCGGGGCTGCTTGTGTCCAACTGATGCAGGCCTACGGTGTTGCGCTCACGCCCAGCAGCGGTTGGGCGGACACGGACGAAGTGCTGTTCTCGGGTGTGATGGGTTTCGTCGGAAATAGCGTGCGCGGCACCTGCTTGCTCGCCGCGCCCGAAGGCACCGTTCAGGCGGCTGCCCCGCCGCATGCAGCCGCACGCGACTGGGTCGGCGAGCTTGCCAATCAGCTGGTCGGGCGGCTCAAAGCCAAGCTCATGGCACGCGGGGCCACGATCGCGCTTAGCACTCCAGTCGTGCTATGTGGCGTGAAGCTGTCACCCTTGCCGAGGACCGATGTCGAGCCGGTGGTGTTTCAAAGCTCGCAAGGCAAGGTTTTGGTATGGCTCGAGGTCGAAATCGAAGACGGCTTCCAACTGGGCGAGGAGCGCGCGCTCCAAGTCAGTGAGGGCGAGCTGCTGGTCTTCTGATTTGATCGATGCCGTCATGGGCTTCGAGCGATTCGGGATCGCGCTCGAGCTCGGCCGCCTCTATCCGGTCGCCAACCTCAAAGGCACCGACTGAAAGCGCGGGGCGTTGCGGCGCTGCGCGCGACGTCGCAAGCTCTCGACCGAGATGGATTTCGCCGAGCTTCCTCAACAGATCGCCTTCGGTCTGCCGAGTTGGATCTTTACCGAGCGCGATCTGAACGTCAGCTGCCGCTCCGATGAAGACTGGATGGATTTTGCCATCGAGCTTGCGCAGAGCAATGTCGAGCATGGCGGCGGGCCGTTCGGAGCGGTCGTGATGGAGACCGGCAGCGGGCGAGTCATCGCGCCAGGCGTCAACCTAGTCGTACCGGCGTCTTGCTCCCTGCTCCATGCGGAGATCGTGGCCCTGATGTTCGCGCAGGCGCGCCTGCAAAGCTTCACGCTGGCTGCGGGCGACTACACACTGTTTACGAGCTCGGAGCCCTGCATCCAGTGCTTGGGGGCTTGCCATTGGGCGGGGTTATCCCGACTGGTGTGTGGCGCTCCACTCTCGGTGGCCGAAGCCGCGGGGTTCGATGAAGGGCCACGCACCCCAGACTGGCAGGAGCAGCTGCGCGCTCGAGGCACTGAGGTACGGACGGGCGTGCGAGCCGACGCTGCCACCCAGATCTTGAGCGACTACGCGCGCCGCGGTCTATTTCGCTACAACGCGCGCAGCAAGTGGCCTGCCAGCAGCGAGTGAGCTCGGTACGCTCGTCACGCCGCGTAGATAGCTCGGAGGTTTTCTTCCGGGCCGAGTGAGCGCCGTGACCTGCTATGCTTCGAGCTGCTTCAACATGGCCAAAAAGACGCGCGTCCGCACGCAACGCCGTGATACCCAGCGAGTCCTTTCGAAGTTACAGAGCGCGCGCGAAAAGCTGTTTCAGCTCGAGCCCGGTGGCTCGCCGGAGCGAGCGCTCGAAGTGTCGAGCCCTGCAATCGTGGAACCGCATGCCCAGTCGGTGCCGTGCCCTCACTGTGACGGAAAGCACGATGTGGTCGAGCACGTCGCGCTGACGCGAGACGAAGTGCGTCTGCGTGAGGTGCGGCTAAATTGTCGTCAGTGCGGCGGCTTGCGCTCACTGTGGTTCCGTATCCGACCTGAAGTGTGGGGCGCGGCGCTGAACTGAGTTGCGCTGCGAGGTGCGGAGGCGCTGGCGAAGAGCGCTTATGCGCTCATGGATTCGGAACCGAGTCGAACATGTATCGGGAGTGTTTCTAACGGGGTCCGTGACACCTCAACTCGGTTTCGGATCATTTCGCGACAGCCGGGGGAAACATTCGTGAAAAAGAGAGCGCGGTAGTTCTAGGACGCTCAGGAGCTGGTGGGCTCTAAACCCGCTGGCCGGGGCGAAAACCCCGTTAACCCACCACGGCCCGTCCGTCCATCCAGAGGTACCCAAGATGTCCAAACGGTTGCTCTCACTTTTGCTCTTCATCCTGGCGCTTCTGCCAGCCAGCGTCAGCTGGGCAGAAGATGCCCCGGCTGCCGTCCCGGCCGCCGCGGCCGCTCCTGGCGCCCCCGAAGCGGCCGCGCCGGTTGACGTCAAGGCCCTGCAGGATCGCGTTGGCGACCTCGAGGCCTACGTCAACAACGGCGCCCGCGTTGCCAAGGACGCGGACGGCAAGGACCGCACCTCGCTCGTTGCTGGCGCGGGTCCGGGCCACAACGGCTGGATGATGGTCTGCGCAGCCCTGGTGCTGTTCATGACCTTGCCCGGCCTGGCGCTGTTCTACGGTGGTCTGGTGCGCAGCAAGAACGTGCTCAGCGTGATGGCTCAGTGTTTGGGTTTGGCTGGCGTCGTCACCATCCTGTGGTGGGCCATCGGCTACAGCTTCGCCTTCGCCCCGGGCTCGCCCTTCTTGGGTGGCACGAAGTTCGCGATGCTGAGCGGTGTCGATTCCAACCCGAACGGTGACTACTCCTACTGGGTCTCGCAGAACGTGTTCGCGATGTACCAGTTGATGTTCGCCATCATCACGCCGGCGCTCATCGTCGGCGCCATCGCCGAACGCATGAAGTTCAGCGCCCTGATCCTGTTCATGGTCGGCTGGATGTTCCTCGTCTACTTCCCGCTCGCCCACATGGTCTGGGGCATCGACGGCTTCATGAACGGCGTCTGGAACGCGGAAGCGAAGATCAAGGCGATCGATTTCGCGGGGGGGATCGTGGTGCACATGACGTCGGGCTGGTCGGCGCTCATCCTCTGCATCATCCTCGGCAAGCGACGCGGGTTCGGCCAAAAGGCATTCTTGCCGCACAGCCTCACCCTCACGATGGTCGGCACGGGCATGCTCTGGGTCGGCT
>DATEDZ010000346.1:0-32737 GCA_035281385.1 Polyangiaceae bacterium | reverse complement strand
GAGCGAGCAGACCACTCGAAATGTCCGGCGGCTCATGCGTACCCGAGCGCCGCAGGCGCCCGTCCCGCCGGTTTTCTCGTGGCTCGCGGCTTCCCTGACGATCGTGATCTTTCCTTCCAAGACCGCCCAACTCGAGCCTAGTGGTCGTGGTGGGCTGAGCGTGGCGATCTGGGGGCGTGGCGAGCGGGAACCAGTACCGACTGCTTCGGCGTCGGCGCCCGTCGCACCTACACTAGCCACCATCCACGCGGCCCGCTTCAGAGCTGGAAAATTCCGGTTCAATAGCGGGATCGGATGAGCGTCCGGATGCGGCTGACCGGGCGCTGGCGCCGGCAACGAGCGCAGATCTGGGGGCGCGCCTGCCCGTCCGCGGGGAGCAAGAAGGCCCAGCGAAAAGCAAGCCGACGGCCCCGCTCGAGCGCTGGGGCAACGAGCATTACGGTCGATTCGAGTGACGGGCACTGCGTGCTGTGGCGTCGGCGTCGCACGAAAATCGATGCTGACGACGGGCCGGCCTCGCTGGGCTGCGCGGAAAAGCACGCTTCGATATCGGCCATCGCGTTGCGGCTGTCGCTTACCGCGTGTTAGCGTCGCTCGGCACTATGGACCCTCGTGAAACGGAGGCGCTGGTCCAACGACTGGTCCAAAATCCGCATGACCAGGACGCGATCACGCAAGCTCACACAGCCGGGCAAAGCGATCCCAAGGCTTACGCGATTTTGCTCGAAAAGGTGGGGACCGCCACGAGCGATCCCGCCTTCGCGTGCCATTGGCTGACCGAGTCGGCCAATGTGTGGACCACGACGCTCGGCGATGCGCATCGCGCAGCGCGCGCGCTGATGATCGCGATCGATCGCGATCCAACCCAGTCCACACCCGCCGAGCGGCTGGCGGAGCTGTACCGCGACAAGGGCGACACCAAGGCGCTGGTGGCCCTGCTAGAGCGCCGCGCCAAGGCGCTGGCAGTCGTGGCCCAGCAGGACGTGTCCCTGCGCTCGCAGGTTTCCGCGATCCATGAGGAGCTCGGGCAACTCTGGGCAGCGCCCCCGCTGTCGCAGCCGAAGAAGGCGATCGAGAGTTACAAGCGCGCGGTCGAGTACGATGTGACCAGCCAGTTTTCGATCTACTCGGTGCGCGAGCTACTGAAAGCCGAGGGTCGTTTCGAAGAAGCGGTGCCGTACTTCGAGCTGGAGCAGCGACTCGTCAGCGACCAGGAGCGTCAGATCGCGCTCTTACAGGACGAGGGTGATGTCCGCAAGCAAGCAGGTGACTTTGCCGGCGCGGCGGGCGCGCTGCGTAGCGCCCGCAAGCTCGACGGCGGGGCCGATCCGGCGCTCAAGCAGCAGCTGGCCACCGTGATCCTCGAGCGTGTGCAGGCTCGCCAGGCTGTCGCCCCCGCGGAGCTCGCAGAAGCCACCCAGCTGTTCGTGGAGCTCAGTGAGGAGTATCCGGGCGATCATGGCTTCAGCTACGCACTGTGCGCGCTCGAAACCGACCCGACCAACGACCGCGCCATGCAGCTTGCGCTCTACTACGGTGAGCAAACCAGTCGCTCACTGGAAGCGGCTGGCAAGGCCGCCGCGTACCTCAAGGCCAATCCGAGCGGCGGGATGGCCCAGGAGGCGCGCAAGCTGGTCTCCTCGGCGGCGCAAGAGGGCGGTGACGACGCGCTGATCGAAGCCCTGGCTCCCGCTCCCGGAGCGGACGTCAGCGACCAGGTGCAGGCTCTGATCGAGGTGGCGCAGGCGCTGGTGCGCAAGGCGAAGAAGAACGAGGCCGCCACCAAGTTTCGCGAGGTGCTGACCTTCGATCGCTCGAACGAGGACGCCATCGCGTTCCTCGAGCCATACCTACGCCAGACTCGCAAGTTCCAGGAGCTACGCGACACCTTGATGGCCGCTGCGCGCGACCCCAGCGCCGACGAGGAGCGGCGCAAAGGTTACTACCGTGAGGTGGCGGGGCTGTGCGAGACGCAGCTGCGCGATGCGGAGACCGCCAAGGCTGCGCTGAAAGAGCTGCTCGCGGTCGACGTCACCGACGATGCCGCCAGAAACCAGCTCAAGCGCCTGCTCGAGAAGGCGCAGCAATGGGACGAGCTGGCCGTGGTCATGGCTCAGGAGGCCGAGCAGGAGCTGGACGTCGAGGCGCGCATCTCGCTCGAAAAAACGTTGGCCAAGCTGCACGAGCAGCGCCGCAAAGATCCGGTTGCGACCGGTGAGGCATGGGCCAGGATCGCGGGTCTGGCTTCCGGCGACGAGGAAGCCATCAACACCGCCGTCGGCTACTTCGAGAAGGGCGAGCGCCCGGATCTGGCAGTAGCGGTGCTCTCCGACAACCTACCGGCGATTTCCAACGACGGCACGCGCGCGGAGCTTTTGGGCAAGCTCGGCGCCTTGAAGCAGCAGACCGGCGATGCGCTCGGTTCGGGCGAGGCGTTTGCCGAAGCTGCAAACCTGACCAAGGACATTGGGTCCTGGCAGGCCGCCGAGCGAGCTTTCGTGACCGCGGAGGCCTGGGATCAGGCCGCAACGGCCGTGGACGAGCGGGCCCAGCTGACCGCCGAGCCCACGGCCAAGGCCAGGCTGTACGCGACCGAGGCCGACTACCTGTCGCGGGCGGGCGACGACACCAGCGCGGTGCTCCGGCTGGAGCAGGCCACGGAGCTGGATGCCGGAAACGAGGAGTACGCGAGTGCCCTCGAAGAGCGCTACCGCAAGGCCGAGCGCGTCGCGGACCTGGCGACGTATCTGCTGCGCCGTGCCGACAAGCTCGAAGACAAGACGCTGCGCGCGAGCCTGCGCAAGCGCACCTCGAAGATTCAGCGCGAGGACCTGGTCGATCCGGATTCGGCTCGCGCCACCCTGATCGAGCTGCTCGAGGATGGCGACGACGCCGAAGCGCTCTCGTTCTTGGCCGACGACGCCGAAGGTCGGAGCGAGCTCAAGGAGGCTGTCGGCTACCTGGATCGGCTGGTCAAGGTCAGCAGCGATCCCGGCGAAAAGTCCGCAACCCTGATGCGCCAGGCGGCGCTGCTCGCCGATGGTCTCGCCGACGCCAAGGCCGCCATCGAAGTCTACGAGCGCTTGCTCGCCGACGTCGATGCCAAGCACGACGCCGCCCTCGTTCGCATCGCCGAGCTTTGCGACAAGCTCGGGGATCCGCGGGGGCGTGCCGGGGCCTTGGAGCGACGCCTGAGCGTGCTCGAGGCTCCAGCCCAGAAGCTCGAAGTCGCGGAGGCTCTGGCGCAGCTCTACGAAGGACCGCTCGACGACCCGAAGGCTGCCGTGCGCGTGCTCGACGTCGAGCGCGAGCTGGATCCGGAGAACTTCGACGCGGTGCAGCGCCTGTGCGAGCTGTGTGAAAAGCTCGAGGATTGGCCGCGCGTCGCGGGCTTCTTGGCGGTCCTGGCCGAGGTCGAAGGCGACGAAGAAGAAGTCAGCAAGATGACCCGCCGCATGGCGGCGATCCTGCATGAGAAGGTGGGCAAAAGCGACGAGGCGCTGGCCGCCCTGATGGAGGTTGCCGATCGCGGTGACGAGGCGTGTCGCACCGAATACGTGACGCTCGGCGACAAGCTCGGCTGGAAGGGCGTCGTCGCGACCAAATTGGTCGAGTGGTACATGGAAACGGGCGTCGGCCCCGCTCGTAACCGCGCGCTGAAGGGCGCGTTCGAGCGCTTCGTCGCCGTCGGTCGCGAGGCGGATGCTGCGGCGGTCGCCAAGGAGCTAGCGCGCACGCGCGGCGCCGACGCCGACATCGCCAAACAGCTCGAGGAAATTGCGGTCAGGCTCAAGGATCTCGACGCGCTGGGCATTGCGCACGACTTGATGGTCGGTGAGCTTTCCGGCCCGGCGCGCGCCGAAGAGATGGTGCGGCAGGCCGAGGTGCTGCTCAAGACCGAGGTGCCGGTGGAAGAGGCGCTGCACCACGGTGAGCAAGCCCTGACCAGCGTGGCGCCCGCCGAGGTCGAGCCGCTGCTGCAGCGCCTGGCGAAGCTCGTGTCGGATCCTGCGCTGTCGATCGGCATCTACGAGCGCCAGGTGTCGCGCTGCAAGGCGCCGGCCGACAAGCTGGCTGCCCTGGGGCGGGCCGCTTCCATGGCGGCCGAGCACGATGCTTACGACAAGGCCCGCACGTTCTTCGATCTGGCGCTCGGCTCCGGAGCGCAGGACGAGACTCTGGCTCAGCTCGAGGACGTGGCGATCAGGGGCGACAAGGCCAAAGGCGTCGAAACCTTGCGCCGGACGCTGGCCGACGCCATGGCCGCTGGCGGGCAAGGCTCGCGTGATGGCGGGCGAACGCGCGGCATCTTGCTCGGACGCGCGGCTTCGCTGGTGTACCGCGAGCTGAAGGACGTCGACAAGGCGTTTGCCTGGCTCGGTGATGCCATCGTCACGCACGTGGACGACGAACGGCTCGAAGCGCTGGAGGCTCTGGCGAGCGACGTCGGCGATTCTCGGCGCGCCGAGAGCGTGCTGACGCGCGCGCTCGAAGAGGTATTCGACGGTCCGCTGGTGCGAAAACTGCTCGCGCGCCGCGCTTCGCTGCGTCGTGACAGGCTTGCGGACAAGGTCGGTGCCGCCGGCGACCTGAAGCGCCTGCACGATCTCTCACCGTCGGATACGCAGGTGATGCAGCAGCTGAGCGAGCTCTACACCGAGCTTGCTGATTACCGCGGGATGGTCCAGCTGTTCGAGGACCAAATCCTGCGCGGAAAGGACCCCAGCTCCCGCGCGGAGCTGGCGCGTAGAGTCGCGCGCCTATGGGAAGAAAAGCTCGACGACCCGCGCGAGGCCGCCGACGCCTGGCGGCGCGTGCTGCGCATGAAGTCCGGGGATCCGGAGGCCGCCGAGGGTCTGGAGCGCGCCAAGCAGACGATGCTCAAGCGGCCCAAGGAGGACGCTTCGGACGTGAAAGCGGCGCCCGTACCGGTGCCTGCCGAAGCCAAGCCCGAAGTCGAAACCAAGGCCGATCCCCCCGCCGAGAAGCCCGGGGAGCCGAGCGCCGCCGTGGAGCTCGCCAAGGAGGCAACGCCGGCGCCGCCTCCGATCGCGGAGGCAGCTGCGCCCGCCGCCGAGATCAAGGTGCCCGAGCTGCCCGCTTCAGCCGACGCGGCTCAGAACGACTCGCCGTCGTCAGCGCGCGGCAAGCTCGCTCCACCGCCGAAGCCCTCGAAGAAGAAGGGCGATAAGGGCGAGAAAGCGGCTGCCGGTTTGCCCCCCGAGCCTTCGCCAGCTCCCCCTGCCGCCGAGCCCGCGCCGCCCGCCGAGGGCGCGCTCGGGCCTGCCGAAGCCGCACCTGCGGCCGAGGCGGCGCCCGCGCCACCAGCTGAGGCGGCCAAGGACGATCTCGACATCCCGGTCGACATGGGCTCGCCGGAAGCAGCTTCGGCGCCCGTGTCTGCGCCGCCTCCGCTGGGTGACAGCCGCCCTCCGATCCCCGGCCGCAATCCCCAGCCGACCGGGGGCGCCAAGGGCCCACCGCCAACACCGCCCAAGGGCGTCAAAGGGGCGCCGCCTCCTCCGCCTGGAGCGCGCGGGAAGGGACCGAAAGCCGAGGCTGCTCCGGAGCTTGCTTACGTTTCCGGCACTTCGGACGTCACCGAAATCCGCGCGCCCATCGGCCTGGCCGACACGGTCGAGGACGACGAGGAGAGCGACGAGTTTTCAGTCGACGACGACGAGCTGATCGACGATCAGCCCTCGAAGTAGCGCTCGCAGCGCCCTGCTCAGAGCGCGCCCAGACGCAGCCGCCCGGCGTCGGCGTCGAGCTCTGCCTCCACGCCGAGCAGCAGCGGCTGGTTCGGAAGCTCGTGTCCGAAAGGTAGACCGGTCACGACCGGCACGCCCAGCGCACCGAGCTCCCGCGCCAGCACGGCCTCGACCGGGACATCATGAACGCCCGGCGCGCAGTCGTTGAAGTTGCCGCACGCCACCCCGGCGATGCCGCGCAGGTGGCCGCCGAGCCGCAGGGCGCTCAGCATGCGATCGATGCGGTACGAGCTTTCGGTCACGTCTTCCAGCGCCAGGATGGCGCCCGCCGGCAAGCGCAGCCGCCGCGTGACCGCGCAAGTGAACAGCACCGTGAGGTTGCCCCCGACCAGCGGCCCCCGCGCCTTGCCACGAATCAGTGAGGCTCCGCGCAGCTCGCGCGGCGCCAGGGGATCTTCCAGTGCCGCCAGCCAGCGCGCGCGGGCGTGAGCGTCTCCGCGACCTAGCCCTGCGGCGTGGTGGGCGTGCATGGAGGCCACCCCGACCGACGACGCTTCGACGTGTAGGGCCGTGACATCCGAGAAGCCGACGAGCCATTTCGGGCGCTGACGCAGCGGCGAAAAATCCAGGTCGCTCGCGATGCGGGTGACGCCGTAGCCGCCCCGGGCCGCGATCACCGCGGCTACGCGTGGAGCCGCGATGGCTCGCGCCAGCTCGTGGCGCCGGCGCGGGTCCGGACCGGCCAGAAAGCCGTCCCGCTCGAACATGCCCCAGTCGAACTCCACGCGGTACCGCTCGCCCAGAAATGCGATGCCGCACAGTGCGAGCGTCCGGTCGAACGGGCTCGCAGGGGCGATCACTCGCACCGTGGCGCCAGGCTGGAGCGGCGGGGGAATCACGAGCGACGGCAAGCGCTCTCAAGCTAACATGGCGCGGCCCTGCCATGCAGAAGAGCGCCCTCGCCCGACTCACCGACGTCGCCCAGAGCACCCTCCCGTTCCTTTCGCGGGTGCGGCACGTGGTCCGGGGCGCGACCGACGAGCTGAAGCTGCGGCTGCTCGGCGATGACTTCGAGGAGCGTGTGCGCACGCTGGAGCGGCGTTACGTCACCTTGGGTGGCGATCCCTTTGGCTTCGACCTGGCGACCGCGCGTCAGGCCGCGATGGTGGTGGCGGTGTTTCATCGGATGTACTTCCGGACCGAGGTGTTCGGCATCGAGAACGTGCCGCAGGGGCGAGCGCTGCTGATTGCCAATCATTCCGGCCAGATTCCGATCGATGCGGCCATCCTCGGCTCGGCGATGTTTTTCGATGCACGCCCGCCGCGAATCACCCGCGCCATGGTCGAGAAATGGACGGCGACCTTGCCGTTCGTCTCGGCATTTTTCAGCCGGGTGGGGCAAGTGGTCGGGCTGCAAGAGAACGCGATCCGCTTGCTCGAAATGGGCGAGCTGGTCCTATCGTTTCCGGAAGGCATGCACGCCATCAACAAGCCCTTCTCGCGGCGCTACCAGCTCGAGCCCTTCGGACACGGCTTCATGCGCCTGGCGCTGCGCACCCAGACGCCGGTCGTCCCCGTCGCGGTGATTGGGGCGGAAGAGCAATACCTGAGCTTCGGCAACATCGAATGGGCGGCCCGCGCCCTGGGGCTGCCGGCGTTCCCGTTCGTGCCGCAGCTGCTCTTGCCGGGCGGCGCGATGCCGCTGCCAACCAAGTACCGACTCCACTTCGGCGAGCCGATGCGTTTCTATGGCGACGCGGAGGACGACGACAGCGCGATCGGCGACAAGGTCTGGCTCGTAGAGCAGACCATCAACGACCTGCTCCGCCACGGGCTTCGTGATCGGCGCGGGGTGTTCCTGTGAGTGGGACCACCACCGCAGAGCTGGGTTCGGTGGTCATCACCGGCATCTGTGGGCGGCTCGGGCGAGATTTGTCGCGACTGCTGCACCGCAAGCGCAAAGTAATCGGCATCGATCGCCGCGGCTTCGTGGACGCGCCTAGCGACGTGGAGCATCACCAGCTCGACATCCGCAGCCATCGCGTGCGCGAGATTTTCCGGCATGGCGTGGCGGCCGTGGTGCACCTGGGCGTGATGCACGACCCGCACGAGAGCTCGGTCGAGCACCACGACTTCAACGTGGTCGGGCTGCAAAAGGTGCTCGAGCACGTCGAAGCTTTCAAGGTCCCGAAGCTGGTGCTCCTATCGAGCGCCAACGTGTACGGGCCGCGCCCCGACAACCCGCAGCTGATCCGTGAGGACGCGCCGCTGCTCGGCGCGGGCCCGTTCAGTGACATTCGCGATCTGGTGGAGCTCGACATGCTGGTGAGCGCCTTTTTTTGGCGCAATCCCGCGACCGAGACGGTCATCCTCAGACCGGCCCACATCCTGGGGACGGTCAAGAATGCTCCCAGCAACTACCTGCGCCTCGACGTGGTACCCACGCTGCTCGGATTCGATCCGATGATTCAGGTCGTGCACCAGCGGGACGTGCTGTCCGTCATCGATCTCGGGCTATCGCCGGGCGTGCGAGGCACCTTCAACATTGGAGGCCCCGAGCCGATGGCGCTCTCCAAGGCGATTTCGGTGCTGGGGCGGCGCATGCTCGCGGTGCCGCATTCGCTGGCCAAGGCCGCGGTGACCAATCTGTTTCGCTTTCGGCTCACGTCTTTTCCGGCCCCGGAGCTCGACTTCATCCGCTACGTTTGCATGGTGGACGACTCGAAGGCCAAAGCAGAGCTCGGTTACGCGCCCAGGTATGGTCTGGAAGCAACGCTGCGTGCGGTCGACGAGGAGCGCTGGGTTTCGTGAGGCTGACGCGCTTCGCCGGCGTGGTTTGCGGCGCGGCTCTGCTCGCGGGGTGTCCCGCGGTTTCGAATGATCCGCCGCCGCCCCTCAGCAAGCCCGAGATCGTGCCGGCGCCGCCGCGCGCGCTCGGTGCCATGGCGGCCGGCACCGATGCCGCGCCTCAGCCGGATCGCACGCCGAGCTCGGAATCCATGCCGCTTCCGACCTCGCCGCACGGTGGTCCGCCCGTGCCATTACCCCACGCGCCGTCGCCTGACGCGGGCGCTCCGGGTTCCGGTGCTCCCGGCTCGGGCCCCGGAGGCTTGGCGCCGGTTCCGTCCGATGCAGGAATGGCCTTATGACGCTTGGGCGCTTCGGCCTGGTGATGGTGGTGATGCTGCGCGTCCTTTTCGGGTGTGGCCCGGCGCCTCGCCCGTCCGGGTTGCCGCCGCCCGAGTATGAACAGCCGCGCGTCGAGCCCTGGCCCCCGCCCGGCGCCGCGGCTGGTTCGGCCGGCGCGGCATCGGTCGCGCCGCCGGAGACCGCCGAGGCCCCCGAGCCCGTGCTCCCGGCGGCCTCCACCAGCCCGCCGCCAGCCCAAAACGCGGGCGGAAGTAGTGCTACGCTCCCCGCAGGCACTCCGTGAGCTCCGTCCGAGACCAGGCTATCCGCGCCCGCGCCGCCAAGAAGGCGCTGGCGCTCGCGGCCCGCAAGCAGAAAGATCAGGCGCTTTCGGAGGTGGCCGCACGGCTGCGCGCCGCGACCTCGGCCATCGGCGACGCCAACGCGCGCGATCTCGAAGCTGGCGCGGCCGCCGGCCTGGCCCCCGCCATGCTGGACCGCCTGCGCATGGACGCCAAGGGCGTGGAGTCGACCGCGCGCGCGGTCGAGCACATCGTGAGTCTGCCGGATCCGGTGGGCAGCCGCGGTCCGATGCAGCGCTTGCCGAACGGTCTGCTCGCCGGGCGGGAGCGCCTGCCGCTCGGGGTTATCGGCATCGTCTACGAATCGCGCCCCAACGTGACGATCGACGCGGGCGTGCTGTGCCTCAAGGCTGGTAATGCGGTCCTGCTCCGCGGCGGCAAGGAAGCCGCGCACACCAACGCGGTCCTGGGGCGCATCCTGCGAGAGGCCCTGGAGGCCGCGCATTTGCCCGCCGACTCGGTGCAGATCGTGCCGCCGGGTGATCGTGAGAGTGTGCGCGAGATGGTGGGCCTGACAGGGCTGCTCGACCTGGTGATCCCGCGCGGCGGCGAGGGCCTGGTGCGCTTCGTTTCGGAGCACGCGCGGGTGCCGGTCGTGCTGCACTACAAGGGCGTCTGTCACCTGTTCTTGGACCAGGACGCGGAGCTCGAAAAGTCCGCGGCGATCGCGGTCAACGCGAAGGCGGTTCGGCCGAGTGCCTGCAACGCGCTCGAGTGCCTGCTGGTGCATGAGGCGGCCGCTCAGCGCTTGCTACCCGGCGTGGCCCAAAAGCTCGCGGCGGCGGGCGTCGAGCTGCGGGGTTGCCCCAAGACCCGGGCCCTGGTGCCAGAGGCCAAGCCTGCCGCTGAGGACGACTACGGCCAGGAATTTCTGGCGAAGATCCTGGCCATCAAGGTGGTCAAGGACATTTCCGGTGCCATCGCGCACATCGAGCGTTACGGCTCGAACCACACCGAGGCCATCGTCACGCAGTCGTACGAGAATGCTCAACGCTTCGTGCGCGAGCTGGATGCAAGCTGCGTGATCGTGAATGCCTCGACGCGCTTCAACGACGGCGGCGAGCTGGGGCTCGGCGCCGAAATCGGCATCTCGACATCCAAGATGCATGCCTACGGACCGATGGGGCTTCAAGGCCTCACCACCGAGAAGTGGGTCGTGTTTGGAGAAGGCCAGGTGCGAGGCTAGGCGCAAAGGGCCCGCTCGCGCTCCGTCACCTATGAAGAAAAAGCTGAAGGCTCTCAAAAAACCCGCTCGTGCCAGCAAGTCCACGCCGCTTCGGGCTGCCAGCAAGCCAGTCAGGGATTCGAGCGAAGCTCAGCAGATGGCGCTCGCCGCAGCCGCAGCCGCGCTCGACAAGAAGGCGATGGGCGTCGAGATCATCGATGTCGCCGGTAAGGTCGACTATGCCGACTACCTGGTGCTGATGACCGGACATGCGGATCGGCACGTGGCGTCCATCGCGGAAGCGGTGGATGAAGCGCTGGGCAAACAGGGCTGGCACGCCATCTCGATCGAGGGGCTGCCGCGCGGCCAGTGGGTGCTGATCGACTTCGTCGATATCGTGGTGCACGTCTTCCTGGCCGAAACGCGCTCGCTGTACGACCTGGATGGTCTGTGGATGGATGCACGGCGCGTGCGCGTGCCCGGACAAGTGTAGCGCGTGAAACTGGTGATACTTGCCGCAGGCAAGGTGAAATCGCGTGAAGTGCGCGCGCTGGCCGACGACTACCTCGGGCGCATTCGGCGCTACGTGAAGTGCGACGAGATCGAGGTGAAGTCTGCCAAGGAGCTATCGGGGGTGCTGCCGAAAGATGCGCTGCTCGTAGCGCTCGAGGTCGACGGCGACGCGGTCACCAGCACGGAGCTTTCGAGGCGCATCGAGCGCTGGGGTAGCACGGGTAAAGGTGTCGTAGCGTTCGTGATCGGCGGCGCGGACGGCATTCCCAAGGATTTATCGCGCAGCGCCGCGGCCCGCCTCAGCCTCTCGAAGCTCACGCTGCCACACCGCCTGGCGCGCGTGCTGCTGCTCGAACAGCTGTACCGCGCGCTCAGCATCCTGCACGGCGAGCCGTACGCCCGGGAGTAGTTGTCAGTTGTCAGTTGTCAGTTGGCGAGTCGGGATTCCCCTTGCGGGCGCGGGTGATGAGCCAGACGACGCCGATCGAAATGCCGTACAGGCCAATCAGCGGGACAGCAAGCAGGATTTGGCTGAAGAGATCGGGCGGGGTGACGATGGCCGAGATCACGAACGCGATAACGACGAAGTAGCGAAAGAACTGGATCAGGTGCCTATGGGTGACCAGGCCCGCGACCGCCAAAAAAGCTGCCAGGATCGGCAACTCAGCGGTGGCACCGAATGCCACGAAGATGCGTGTAACGAAGTCCAGATAGTCGCCGATCATGATGGTCGGAAGCACGTTGACTTGGGTCGGATCGACGGGCGAGTTGATGCCGGGGACCGGCTTGACCGACATGAAGCTGAGCAGAAACCGGAACGCTGCGGGAGAGGCGAAGGCCCACCCGAAGTAGCCACCACCACCGAACAGCAGGCACGACGAGAGCACGAACGGCGCGGCGAAGCGTTTCTCGCGCGCATAGAGGCCAGGCGCGATGAACGCCCAGAGCTGGTAGAGCAGCATGGGTAACGCGACGATGAGACCAGCCAGCGCCGAGAGGTGAAGGTAGGCGAGGAAGAGCGCTGCGGGGGAGCCGAAGTGCAGGGCGGGCTGGTCGGTCTTGTTGATCTCGCGGAAGGCGATCTCGTAGGGCAGGATCAGCCAATTCAGGATGCGCTCCTTGTAGAGCCAGCAGCCGATGCTGCCGGCTACGAATGCCAGGAGCATCCGGATAAGGCGACTGCGGAGCTCCTCCAGGTGGCTCCAGAGAGGCATGGATCCGTCGCTTTCCTCGAGGGGAGCGGTGTTCACACTGGGACCGGTGTGAAGCTGCTCGCGGCCTAACAGCCTGGCGTCGCCGACAGGGGCCCGGCTAGGGCTACTTTTCGTCATCGGGCGGCTTCGGCTCTCCCGACTCTTGCTTGGCCTTGGACCTTTCACGAGCTCGCGTGAAGATCCAGGAGACGCCGATCGAAACGCCGTAAAGGCCGATCAGCGGCACTGCCAGCATGATCTGGCTGAGCGGGTCGGGCGGCGTCACGATGGCCGAAATCACGAAGGCAATCACGATGAAGTAGCGGAAGAACTTGATCAGCTCGCGGTGCGTGATGATGCCGGCGACGGTCAAAAAGAACGACAGCACCGGCAGCTCGGCGCAAGCACCGAACGCGATGAACATCTTGGTGACGAACTCGATGTAGTCCGCCATCATCACGGTCGGCTTCACTTCGACGCCGGGCAGCTGACCCTCGCCGGGCTGGGCGAAGTTGAGCAGGAAGTTGAACGCGGCCGGGAAGGCGTACTTCCAGCCGAAAAAGCCACCGACTCCGAACAGCGCCACCGACGAGCCCACGAACGGAATGGCGAAGCGCTTCTCGCGGTTGTAGAGGCCGGGCGCGACGAACGCCCACAGCTGGTAAAGAATGAGCGGTAGCGCGAAGACCAGGCCTGCGAGCGCGGACAGCCGGATGTAAGAGACGAACAGGTCGGTCGGCGCGCTGAAGTGAAGCGCTGCGGACTCGCTGTGCTTCCCGCCCTTCCAGGCTTCCTTGAAGGGTAGCGTCAGCCACGCCAGGATCTTCTCCTTGTAGATCCAACCGCCGATAGCGCCGGCTAAGAAGGCCAGCAGCATTTTGACGATGCGACCGCGGAGCTCTTCGAGGTGCTCCCACAGTGTCATCGAGCCGTCGTCGCCGTCGGGCTCGTTGCCTGGGTCGCCTTTCTTGTCGCTGGCGGCGCCGATTTCAGCCGTTGCCATTCGCGGTTCCTTGGCCGGCAGCCGTCGGATTGGGATCGCTGACCTCCGGCTTGCTCAGGGCGCCTGCGGGGTCAGGGCGAGGGGGCAGAGAGGATCGGCGGGGGGGAGGAGGCGGGGTGCCAGCGGCACGCGATGGGGGCGGGGGAAGCGCGCTGCGCACCGGAGGGGGCGGCGGTGTTGCGGCGGGACGTGGAGCAGCGGAAGGCCGCGGGGCCGCGGCGGAAGGCTGTGGGGCCGCCGCGGGACGCGGCATGGCTGCTAGGGAAGCGGCGAAGAGTGGGGGGACCGCGATAGGTGCAGGAGCGGGTGGGGGTGCGGGAGCGGCGGCGGGTGGGGGTGCAGGCGCGGCGGTGGGTTCGGAAGCAGGCGCGGGGGGCGCGACCGGAGCCGGAACGGGCGCCGGTACCGGGCCGGTGACTGCAGCCGGAGTTGGTGTCGGAGCCGAGGCCGTTGCTGGCGTCGCGGTCGCGGACTCGAGCAAATCGTCGGGCAGCGCGCCATACGCGTCCGCGCCTTCGGGCGGATATTCGCGCAACGGATCCGGATCGATGTTCGCGTACGGATCCTCGTAGGGGCGGGCCGTCGTCACCGGGGCGCCGGGAGCAGCATTGCCGTGGTACCCGCGCATCAAGCTGCGCAGCTCCGAAAGCTGGATGCCTTCGGCGCGCAGCATCTCGTCGATGCCGGTCTGCTGGCGCACGTCCATCGTCATCTTGCGCAGCTTCCGCGCCCAGCTGCCCATGGTCTTGAGCATCCCCGGTAGCTTCTGCGGTCCGACCGCGACCAGCGTGACCAGGGAAATGACGACCAATTCAGTGAACGAGAACCCAAACACGCGGAAATTCCTGCTGCGAGCGTCTTAGCATACTTGGGGAGGCCGGCCCGAGCTGGTAGCCTGCGGGGTTGTGGTCGCCCTGCTCGCGCTGCTCATCGTCGCGCCCACGGTTTTCTTCTACTTTCTCATCATCCGCGGCAGTGATCGCTACGAGCCCGAGCCGCTCTGGCTGCTTTCCCTGGCCTTTTTCTGGGGCGCGGTGGTCAGTACCCTGACTGCCATCGTGGGCAACGAGGTGGGTGAAGGGGCGCTCCGGGCCAGCCTGGGGGCCGGGCAGGCATCACTGGTCGACGCCTCGACGGCTTCCTTCGTGGCGCCGCTCGTGGAGGAGACCACCAAGGGCGCGGGTTTACTGGTGCTGTGGGCTATCTCGGTGCTTTGGGTGCGTGAGATCGACGGCGCGCTCGATGGGGCGATCTACGGTGGCGTCATCGGCCTCGGTTTCACCATGACCGAGGACATCCTCTACATCTCGAGCGCGGGCGCCCAGCACGGCGGTGAAGCCTTCTTTCAAGTCTTCGTCCTGCGTACGGTGATGGCCGGCCTCGGGCACGCTTCCTTCACCGCCATGACCGGCTTGGGCATCGGCATCGCTGCAGAAAGCAGTAGTGGCCTGACCAAGCTGCTCGCACCGATCGGCGGCTGGGGTGCGGCCGTGGGATTGCATTTCATCCACAACTACTTGGTCACGTTCCTGTACGACGGCGGCAGCGGGCTCGTGATGAAGCTGCTGCTCTTCTGGACCTTCAACGCGGTCTTCTTTCTGGTCATCATCACGCTGGCGATTCGCGACCGCGCGATCGTGATCAAGGGCCTGATCGACGAGGTCGGCCGGCTGCTCCATCCCAAAGAGCTCGAGCGCACCACGAGCTATTGGATGCTGCTGCCACTCTGGAATCTGCTTTCGCTGATGAGCAGCCCCAAAGGCTACGGCGAGGCCCGCCGCAAGCAACTCGATCTGGTCGAGCTCTCGTTCCTCAAACACCACCGCCGCCGCGGCGAACGCGGTGCCGAGCTCGACGCCCGCGAAAACGAGCTGCGTCTGCGCATCCACCAGTCCAATCAAGCGGGCGTCTTCATCGGCGCGCGCTGACGTCGGGATCGAAGACGTGGTTCCTGTGTTGCATGAGCTGGAGAGCGGGCGTAATATCGGAGTATGACTGTGGCTCGACTCGCCGTGTCCTTCGACCGGGGGCTGGCGCGAGCCGTGCGGCTCGCTGCCGGTAGCGAACCGATCTCCAACTGGCTCGCCGACGCGGCCCAGCGCAAGCTGCGCGCCCAGGGTCTTTCTCGAGTCTTGGACGCCTGGGAGGCCGAGCATGGCGCTTTCAGCGAGGCCGAGCTTCGCCAGGCCGCCCGCAAGCGGCGACGAAAATCGAGATGAAGGCACTGGTGCTGGACACCGGTGCCCTGATCGCGCTCGAGCGAAACGATCGGTCGATGTGGGCCGCCTTGCGCGTGGCCGCCGGCAAGGGTGAAGACGTGGTCGTGCCGAGCACGGTGCTCGCTCAGGCTTGGCGAGGCCTCGCGCCACAAGCCATGCTGGCCAGGGCACTGGCCTACTGCGAAATAGCGCCGTTCGATACGCTGGCGCGTGCTGTCGGTGAGCTGTGTGGGAAGGCGGGCACTTCCGACATCTGCGATGCACAGGTTGCGCTGGTGGCTGCCTCCCGGGCGGACGTGCTGTACACGAGTGACCCCGAGGACCTGCGCAAACTGCTGCGAGCCTGCCGGCGCGCCGCACCAGCCATCGTGCGCTGCTAGCCAGCGCTACTTGATCAGGCTGCGCGCGATGACGAGGCGCTGGATCTGGCTGGTGCCTTCGTAGATTTGCAGCACCTTGGCGTCGCGCATCAGTTTTTCGACGGGGTAGTCTTTGACGTAGCCGTTGCCGCCGAAAACTTGGACGGCGTCGACGGCGGTCTGCATGGCGCGGTCGGCGCCGTAGGCCTTGGCGTAGCTCGAGACGATCGGGTCGCGCACGCCGTTGCCCAGGTTCCAGGCGGCTTTTTGGTAGAGCAGGCGTGTGGCTTCGATGCTGATGGCCATCTCGGCGAGCATGGCTTGCACCAGCTGGTGCTCCGCGATCGCGACGCCGAACGCCTTGCGCTCCTTGGCGTACGCAACCGACTCGTCCAGACAGCGCTGCATCAACCCCGTCGCCATCGCGCCGATGTCGGGCCGCGTCTGGTTGAAGGTCTCCATCGCTAGCTTGAAGCCCTGCCCCTCGGGCGCCAGCATGTTCGCCTTCGGCACCTTCACGTCTTCGAAATGCACGGCCGCGGTGTCGCTGGCGCGCTGACCCATTTTGTCCTCGTGCTTGCCGACCTTGAGCCCGGGCGAATCGCGGTCGACGATGAACGCCGCGATGCCCTTGTGGCGCTTGTTCGGATCGCTGGTCGCAAACACCACGTAAAACGTCGCGAAGCTGGCGTTGGTGATCCAGCATTTTTCCCCGCTGAGCACGTAGTCATCGCCCACGGCCTTGAAGGTCGTGCGCATCCCCGCAACATCGCTGCCGCCGGTTGGCTCGGTCGTGCAGTAACTGCAAAACACCGGCTCGGCCGTCAGCATGCCCAGATACTTCTTTTTTTGGTCCTGACTGCCGCCAAGAATGATGGGCGTTGCTGCCAGCGTGTTCGCGAGCAAGCTGGTCTGAATGCCGGTGCAAGCCCACGCCAGCTGCTCGGCCATCAGCGCGTTGTCGAGCTCCGGAAACCCAGCTCCGCCGTATTCCGTCGGCACCGTGGCGTTCACCAAACCAAGCTCGTGCGCCGAGAGGAACACGTCCTTCGGAAAGCGGCTCTCGCGGTCGCACTCGGCCGCCACCGGCGCAATGCGCTCGCGCGCAAACCGCTTGGCAGTATCGACCAACGCCTTCTGCTCATCCGACAGCTCGAAGCTCAACATGTGGTCTCTCCCGAAAGCGCTGGCACCTACCAGCCCGCACAAGCCTAGAGCGACAAACGGTTTGCTGGGGCAACGAAAATCACGAGCCTATGCCGTGCAGTGCCGCCGCGTGGGGGGAGGCTCAGCCGAATTCACTTCGGCTGAGGGGGCGGCGCGCGCCGCCCCCACCAGGAGGGCCTAGAACGCAGTGGCTGCAAACTGATCGGCGTTCTAGCGCGCCGACAACCCACCAGGCGAGAGCGAGCAAACAGGGAGGCGGGGAGATCGAACGGGAGGTTTGGGGCGAATCGCTGGGACGGCACCATGATGACGTCGCGAATCGCCGCATGGCTGTAGCCCACAAAACTCCCCGTCTCCCCGCCTCCCCGTTAATCCGAGCCGTTACGGCGCTGGGACAACGACGCCGTGCGAAGCCCAGCTGGGCGGCCGGGACCGGGCCTATAGCCAGCAGCCGTGAGGGCTACTTCTTGGCGCGTTCTTTCATGCGCGCCATTTCTTTTCGCACCGCGCGGGCGCCGATGATGAAGCCGATAGTCACCCCGACCAGGAGCACGCCTGGGATGAAGATCAGGTGCTCGATGGTCATGCGTCGGGCGAGCGCTTGCTGAGCGAGCGCTCCAGATCACTCAGGCGCTTGTCGACCGCGGCCTGACGCCGAAACGTGACGAAAAGGAAGGTCATCAGGATCGCCCACATCAGGACGTAGGCGGTGATGAGCAGCGCCTCGGCGCTACTCGTCTCGGTCGGTCCGCCCGTGACCGGAACGAACTCTTGAGAACGGCTCTCGGGAGTGCTTGCGCTGGGTTGATCCATGGTTCGATTAGCTCTGTGTGTCCGGCAGCAGCTCTTCAGCGCGCAGCAGTCGGGCTTGAGATTCGGCGAGCTGTGCGCGTAGCGAGAGCAAGAGCGCTGCGAGCAACGTCATGGCCAAGAAACCGCCGGTGAGCGCCTGGCTCATCGCGGGATCCTGCAGGCCGCCGCCGCCTTTGCCGATCACGGTCGGATGATTGCCGCCCCACAGCCGCACCGAATAGTGGATGAGCGGTAAGAGCGCGGTGCCGAGCACGCCGAATGCCGCGGCAAACTTGCGCTCCGAGTCGCCATCGCCAGCGAAGGCGCGCAGCACCACGATCGCGATGTAGATCACGACCGTGAGCAGCAGGGTGGTCAGGCGCGGATCCCAGGTCCAGTAGACTCCCCAAGCCTTCTTGGCCCACAGCGGTCCGCTGACCAGCACCAGGGCGCCGAACACGCTGGCGCACTCCGCGCCCGCCTTGGCCCACGCGTCGCGCGCATCGGTCGGTCGCACCAGGTACATGGCGCTTGCGATGAAGCACACGGTGCCACACAGGTAGAGGGCGTAGGCTGCAGGGACGTGGAAGTAGAAGATCTTCTGCGCCAGTCCCCCGGCCTGCGGTTGAGCCACCGGCACCTTCAGAAACACGAACAAGATCAGCGCCGTGAAGGTGAGGGCGGTCACGGCCAATCCGCCGACGATGAGCCCACGGGGTCGCATGGTTTTGGACCATAGCGCGGCCCGAGCCGGTTCCATTCCTCAAATTGTCAGCCCGCCGCAATTCCGCTGGGAGAAACGGCCCCGGTCGGACCCACTGGGGCTGGGGCCCCAGTGGATGGAACCACCCTTCAAGACTTTGACATGATCAGATCACGATCACCCGAGAGAGCGTGCTTTGGACAAACCGGCGGACGGGCGCAGCGGCGGTTCAGGATGACCCCGCCGCGTAACGCTGAATGCGCGAGCGCGAACGAGAAAAAAGAAAAAATTTACACGTCGCAGTTGGCCAGAGCCAGCAAACCCGCAATCTTCGCGCGCAGCACTTCGAACTCCTTGATGGTGTAGTCGAGCTCCGCTTCGCGCTGGCGCCGCGCGGTGTCGACGAGGTCGAATGTGGTGCCGCTGCCATTCAGGTAAGCCACCTTGGTGAGTCGCGCAGTTTCGACGGCGATCTCGCGCGTCCTCACGGCCACGGCCAGAGTGGCCTCCGACACCTTCACCGCGCGCAAGGCCTGCGTGACCTCGAGCCGCGCCTGGCGTTTCGCCTCACTGAGCTGCACGCCGGCCAAGCGGGTCTCCGCCGTCCGCACCTCCTTGGTCGCGTAACGCAGCCCGCCGTCGTAGAGCGTCCAGCTCAGCACGGCGCCGACCGACCAGGTGACGTGCTTGCCATTGATGAGCGATTCCGGCGACCAGTAGGTGAGGTTCGATACCGCATCCACCGTCGGCCAGTAGCTGCGCCACACGCCGTCCTCGCTGCGCTTGGCCACGCTGACCGAGGCCTCCGCGGCGCGCACGTCGGCGCGCTGCAGCACGTCGGACGCGGGCTTGCAGCTCGACCGGGCGTCGTTGGCCAGCGCATCGAGCCGGATGTTCGGCGTCACCCCGTAAGGATCCGAAGAGCCGAGCGCGGCGCCGAGCGCTTCACGCGCGCGCAGCACGCCGTCGTTGGCCGCGACCACCTGTGACCGCGACAGCGACACTTCCTGCTCGATGCGCAGCACGTCGATGGCGCTGGCCGCGCCCAGCTCGGCACGGCGCTTGTAGAGGTTCAGCGTGGAGAGCACGCTCTCGAGCGAGACCCGGCTCACCTCCGCCAGGCGCTCGGCCGTGACCGTCGTCACGACCGCATCGGCCGCGACCGCGATGGCGATGCGCTCGGCCGCCTTGCCATTGAGGTACGTGATATCGACGCGCGCTTTGGCGGTCCCGTAGTCGTACCAGGCGCTGAGATCGAGCAAGGGCACGCGCAGGCTCAGGCCCGCTTGCCAGGTCGTCAGTGGGTCGGGGATGGTGGAGTCTCGGGTGAGGATGATCGGCTGGCCCATCAGCGGATCCGCCCTGATCGACGCGACCGTGGCGTCCAGCGATCCCACGAAATCGACGTCGGTGCGCTCACCCTTCAGGAGCTGTCGCGTGATCCCGGCGTCTGCCGTCAGCACGGGCAGCGCTGGAGACAGCGCCTGCCGCGCCTGCGCACGCGCCACCTCTTGCTGAGCTCGCAGGCTGCGCAGGGTGCTCGAGTTGTTTCTCAGCAACCGAATCGCGTCCTGCCAGCTTTGGAGCACGTTGATTGCAGGTGGCGCCGGCGCCAGCATGTCGTCGGTGATCTGCGGCAAGGTCGGCTCCGCAGGTGGTGTCGCCGGAGGTGGTCCGGCCGGTGCGGTCGCCGCGGCAGGCGGTGTGGGCGCGGCAGGCAGGGCAGGCTTGGGGGCCGGTGCAGGCTGAGCGAGGGCCGTCTGAGAGGCGAGAAAGAGGCCGAAACCGAGAGTCCGCTTGAGCATGGCTGCCGTCTAATAGTTCCGGAGGCGCGGCTCGGGAACCCCCGCCCCTCGGAATTCGTGGCGTCAGCGGCGCCGTGCCAGCTCGGCGCTGGCGGTCTGTCCGGCGATCTGCGCGCCATTCAGCGCCGCGACCGCGCGCTCCACCAGGTCGCCCCGCACGCCGACGAAAGCATGGCTGTGGCGCACGCGAATGTAGTCGGCCTCGCCGGTGATTCCGTGCTTTTCGAGCAGGCTCTGAAAGTCGCTGGGCTTGGCGCCGTCGCGCCGGCCGACGTTGACGAAGATTTCGCGGATCGCGTTCGTATCGGGTGTTGCCTGAGACGGATGCGAAGAAGGTTGAACGACCTCGGGGGGCGGCGGCTCCTTGCGAACCGGTGGGGGCAGCTCGAGGCGCGCGCTTTCGAGCGTGCGGTGCGCTTCGGTACGGCGCTCCGACGGGCGTTCTTCGCGCAGGCGCTCCGGCCGTCGCTCCCGGCGCTCTTCGCGCGCGCGATCGGGGCGTGGGCGTTCCTGGTGACGCGGCCGCTCTTCGCGCCGCGCCTCACGCGGCCGCTCTTCGCGCGGTCGCTCTTCGCGCGGTCGCTCTTCGCGCGGTCGTTCCTGGCGCGATCGCTCTTCGCGTTGCCGTTCCGGCCGCGGTAGCTGCGGAGCCGGTGGCCGCTCCTGTGCCGGTTCTGGCACGGCTGCCGGTGGCTTGGCTCGGCGCGCGGCGGTCGCGTCTTCCGCCGCATCGGGCCGGGCGCCCAAGTGGTCGCGCAGCAGGGTGGCCACGACGCGCTCGGCGGCCTCGTGCGTGAGCAGCCGCTTGGCCAGCGCCATGTCCTCGGAATGGATCGAACGCGCCGCCGCAGCTTGCACGAACATTTGCACCAGATCGGCTTCCGCGCGCGTCTTACGTTCTCGCGCCGAGGGCAGGTGCCGTTCGATCGGGCGGATCTTGTAGGTCAAGCGCAGCAGGTACAGCGCGCCGATGTTGTTGGGCGCGATCAGCGAAATCGCGGTGCCGGTACGGCCGGCACGCCCGGTGCGCCCGGTGCGATGCACGTAGCTTTCGGCGCTTTCCGGAAAGTCGTAGTTGATGACGTGAGTCAGGTGCGAGATGTCGATGCCGCGCGCCGCGACGTCGGTGGCAACCAGGAAACGCAGCTCGCCGCGCCGCGTCGCGGCCATCACGGCCTCGCGCTCGTTTTGCGAAAGATCCGCGTTCAGCCAATCCGCGGAATAGCCCTGCGCCTGCAGTCCCGCCGCGACGCGCTTGGTCTCGTCGCGAGTGTTGCTGAAGATGATCGCGCTCTCTGGATTATCGGTTTCGATGATGGCGATCAGCTCTGCGAGCTTGTCGGTCATCGTCATGTACACGAAATGCTGAATCGACAGCGCGCCGATGTTGTCGCCGCTCAGCGTGACGTATTCCGGATTCTTGAGCCGCGTCTCCGCGACGCGTTTCACGTCCGGCGGCAGCGTGGCGCTGAACAGCAGCACCTGCCGCTGCTCCGGCAGGTAGCCCCAAATCTCGCTGATCTGTGGCAAGAAGCCCATCGACAGCATCTCGTCGCTCTCGTCGAGCACGAACGCGCGACAAGCCTGGGTGTCCAGCGTGCCGCGCCGCAGATGATCGAGCACACGCCCGGGCGTACCCACCAAGATTTGCGCGCCATCCTTGAGCTGCTCGATTTGCTTGCCCATCGGCGCGCCGCCGTACACGGCCACGACCTTGGTGCCGCGGTGCTTGGCGATCGCGCTGAGCTCCCGCGTGATCTGCAGGGCTAGCTCGCGCGTCGGGCACAGCACCATGGCCTGCACCGCGGCCTTGCTCTTCTTGACGACGCTGTCGATCAGCGGCAGCCCGAAAGCCGCCGTTTTCCCAGTACCGGTGCGGGCCTGCACGACCAGGTCGCGCCCGCGCGTCGTGGGCTCGAACACCGCGCGCTGCACCGGGGTCGGGTGGGTGTAGCCGAGATCGTCGATGGCCTTGCGGACGTCGCTGGTCAGGGGCAGGGCATCGAAGGTGACGAGCGGGGCGTCTTCCGCAGGCTGATTCACGGGCTGATTCATCGGATAAGTTCGTGGCTTCCGGACCCGGACGGGGCCCTATTCAAGCGGCGCCGCTGCGGCGCAAGGCCGAGCGACTCATACCTCACCGCGTGCTCCTCGGCATAGCGCAGAGCGATGACGTCCTTCAGGCGCTCCCGGCCCGCTTGCTCGTCCTGGCAGGCGGCCGTGACGGCCTTTTCCTCGCCCCATTCAGGCATGAGCGCGGTTCGGAAACGGCTCAGGGCTGCACGCTCGTCCTCTGTCCCGCTGCCGGCGAGGTAGGCAGCCCGCGCTCGCGCCAAAGCGTGCTGCAGGGTGGCCGTACCCGCCACGCACCCCGCTGGGCTTGGAGGTGCCGTTCCCCAGACCGTGGTCAGAATCTGGATGGTCCAGAGCAGGGTGGCGCCCGAGAAGATCGCCGCAAAGATCGCGATCCCGACCCGGCGGCCGAGGCGGCGCCGACGCTCCAGCGGCGAAAGCTGGCGGGAAGAAGGGCTCGGCATGCTGAGGGGTTGTGCCCGCATCCGGTCCCCCCGTCAAACCCCCTCGTTGACCTCTGGACCAGCCTGCTTCATAGTGGTTTCACAAGAATTTGAAAGCTCAGAAACTCGAAGATAGCTCCGGGGTGGGCCTGCACCAGAGCGTCACCACGCTCGCAGCGGCCGCCAGCGCCCATGCCGAGGATGTTCGGCTGGAGCGCCGGATCCAGAGCGTTCAGGAGCTTCTCGCGGGGGATCTGGGCTGGGTCGAAAGTGCGCTCGGCGGCGCGGTTGCCGACGGTCCTGCGCCCGGGACGGACGCCGCCAAGCATCTGGTATCGCGCGGCGGCAAGCGCGTCCGCCCCATCGCGCTGCTGCTCAGCGCCGCGTGCTTTGGTGGCATTAGCGAAAAAGCGCGCGAGCTCGCGGTGGTGGCCGAGCTCGTGCATTCGGCCACGCTGCTGCACGACGACGTGATCGACGAGGGCATGGAGCGGCGGGGCGCGCCGACCGCGAGGCTCAGCTGGGGCAACGGTGTCAGCGTGCTGGCCGGTGACCTGCTGCTCGTCAACGCTCTGGATCGAACCTCGCGCCACGCGCCGGAAGTCATGCCGGATTTGGTCGCCACGCTGCGCCGCCTGGTCGAGGGCGAAATCGTGCAGCTGCGCGGGCGTAGCGAGCTCGACGTGACCGAGGCCACCTACGAGCGCATTCTACGCGACAAGACCGCGTCGCTGTTCAGCTGGGCCACCCGCACCGGTGCGCGTGTGGCCGGCGCCAGTCCCGCGGATCAAGAGCGTTTGAGCGGTTTCGGTGAGCGTCTCGGTATCGCATTCCAATTGGTCGACGACGTACTCGACTACTCCGGCGATCAGTCAGGCAAGTCGCTGCTCGCAGACTTGCGCGAAGGCAAGCTGACGTTGCCGCTGGTGCTGGCGGTGTCGCGCCGCCCGGAGCTTCAGCACGCGCTGCAGCGCATCCACGCTGGCGATCGCGAGCCGGTGCAGCTAGTGAGTGAAGCCGTGATCGAAACCGGTGCTTGCGACGAAGTCCGCCGCCGCGCCGGCCACTACACCCAAACCGCCGTCGAAGCGCTCAGCAGCATCGCCTCAGGTCCGGCGCGCGTGCTGCTCGAAAACGTCGCCGAAGAGCTGGCTCGCCGCGCGGCTTGAGCTAGTTCAGCGTACCTGGCGAGGACGAGTCGGTGCGCTGCGCCTCGATGAACGTCGCGGTGATCTCGCGCTCGAGCGCCCCGCGAATCTCCGCTTCGATCTGCTCGATCGAGGCTGCGAGCCGCTCCACGTTCCGCTGATACACGAACACCCGGGCGCTGACCGAGCTCGGCTGCCCCTCGCTGCTCACCGCGTCGATCAGGAGCAAGGCTCGCGGATCCACGCCGTCCACGACGACCTCCACGCCCGGCGCATCCGCCGCGTACACCTCTTGCTCTCGCACGTAGGCGCGGAGCATCGGAGAAAGCGAGGCCAAAGCGCGCTTGGCGGTCAGCTCGAAGGTCTCGCGCGACAGCACCGGCGGGGCCGACGGCTGTGTCAGATCGAGATCCCGCGACTTGAGGAAGGCTTCGGTGGCGGCCTGCGTCTCACCGCGCTCGTCTCGAACCAAGCCCAGATAGTACCACGCCTCGGCGTTCTTGGGCGCGCGCTTGACCGACTCCTCGATGAGCGGCGAAGCGCCCTCCAGATTGCCGACCTCGTAGAGCGCGCGACCCACCAGGAAGGTGTGCTGCGGATTGTCGAAGGGACCCTCCGGAAAGCGATGTGACAGCTCGGTCGCGCGGTCCACCTCGCCCTTGCCGAGCAAGGCGTCGAACATCAAAAGCAGGGCATCGACGACCTCGTCGTCCGTCTCGGCCAGGTCGAGCGACAGCTCACAAAGTCGAATGGCCTCGTCGAAGTCGGCCAGCGGGTGCACGTACACCTCGGCCGCGTTGAGCATCGCCTCGAGGTAGGTGTCGTCGAGCGCGATGGCCTGCCGGTAGTGCTCCACGGCCTCCTCGAACTCGCCCTTCAGCGCCGCCACGTAGCCCAAAAGGTTGTAGGCCTCGGGCGACTGCGCGTCGATCTCGAGCGCGCGCCGGGCCGATAGCTCGGCGCCCCGTGGATCACCCCGCTGCACGAGATCCCAACCGCGGTCGAGGTGGGCCGAGAATTGATCCATGGTCTGGCCCAGCTATTGACGTGCCCGGCCCGTACGGTCAACCGGAATCTTTGGAACGCATCTCATAAGCTTGTCGCGAGGAGCGAACGCGACGAGCCGCGTGGGGTGGGCCCCGCTGAACCGGAGTGGACGGAGTCCAGCTAGCTGGACAGAGTCCACGGAGGTCTACGGCCCGAGCCGAAGGCGAGGGAGCGCCGCAGGCGCAGTGAATTCACTTCAGCGGGGCGGGGAGGCGCGTGCCTCCCCGCGAGACAGCAACTAGAGAACCCATCCCAGCTATGGGATGGGCTCTAGTCGTGCACGACGATGCGCGTCCCCAGCTCGCCGTCACTCGACCAGACGCCGTGGAAACCTTCGGGTAGCCCGGGGCCGGTGAAGAAGAACAACCACTTGGCGTCGAGCGGCGCCAGGTTCACGCAACCGTGACTCATCTGCACGCCGAAGTTGGAGTGCCAGAACGCCGCGTGCAGCGCGAATGACCGATAGTAGTACTGCACGAACGGCACGTCCTCGATGCTGTAAGGCAAGTCACCAGCCGCGGTGCCGTCGCCATCCATGGTCGTGGTGATGTGTTTTTCGCGAATGCGCCACTCGCCCGTTGGAGTGCTGTGGTCCTTGTCCTTGTCCTTGGACTTCTTGCCGCTCGAGATCAAGGTCGCATACACCGGGCGGGAGCCCTCGAAGGCGACCAGCGTTTGAGAGCTGAGATCCACGTCGATGTAGCGCTCATTTTCGGCGATACCCTGCGGCGGTGGTCCTGGCTCGGTGATGCGAAGCTGCGACTTCTTCATGTACGAGCCGTCCGTGAGCTCCACGTACTGCTTGCCCTGAAACTCGATGCTCTTGCCGGTGAGCGGGATGGCGACGAAGCGATCGATCGACTTGGCGTTTTGGATGGTGCTTCTGGCCATGTCGATCGTGAAGGTGCCGGCGCTCTTGTTGCCCCCGTAAACCCAACCCACCGGCAGCTTGTTGATGGCGCCGTCGAGCTCCACGCCCTTGAAGCTCGAGCCGGACGTTTGCCAAAAGCGATCCGCGGGCGTGACCAGGCCCTTGGTGGTCTTGTACCAAAGCCGGCCGTTCCAGCGGAACGTCTTGTCCACCGCGACGTAGAAGCCCGTAACCATGCGCTTGGCCAGGATGTCGTCCGAGTCCGACTCCAGCTCTTCGAGCCTCACCTCGTGCAGGCGATCCTTGATGTTTTCCTGCTGCCACCAGGGCTTGTCGGGCTCGGGATCCGCTAAGGCGGCAGGGGGTGGGGCGAGCACGGCCGCGCCGGCGATGTCGCCTACCGCAGCGGCGGCCAGCGGCAGCGCGGGCTCGACCTTATCGGCAGCGGCCGGCTCGGCTGGCTTGCTCGACGTTTCCCCGTCCTTACCGTCCTCTTTCTTCCGCTCGGCTTCCTTCAAATACGGCTCGTACTTAGCCATCTGCTCGCGTGATGGCACCGATTTGTAGAGCGGTGTGCCGTGCTTGGCGTTGCGCGCGTAAGGGTAGGGAAGGATGTCCTTCAGGTTCGGTTGCGCGGTGGCAAACTTCACTTCCGGGTGCGAAAGATCCGTCGTGCCGTAGTTGCCGCAGATGAAGCCGCCGCTCTTCACCTTGAACCAGCCGTCGGTGCAGTTCTTCTTCGAGACCGGCTCGGCTTCGATCGGCACGCGCCCGCCGCTACGGATGAAGCCGATCTTCTTGCCGCGATCGAACGACTGGTCGCTGTAGACGCCCGCTGCGGAGGACGTGACCGCCAGCCATGGTCCCGTGTGTGGCGCAGGGGGCGCTGGGGCTGCTGACGGCTTGGCGCTCGGCGTCGCGCCCGCGAGCTCGCGGGGCAGTACCGGGGAGCCGGCGCGTGGCGTCACTGGGCGTGAGCCATCCGCGCCATCTTCTTGGGCGCCCGGCGGCGGCTGCTTTTCACAGGCCAGGTCGAGCAATGCCGCGGCGAGGAGGCTGGCGGCGAGGGGGCGGGCTGTCACGTGCACTTCGGGACCGTGTCTTTCCACAGCCACGCCGCGCGAGCCAATTCTCGACGCGTGGTGGCGTCTGCTCGGGCTTTGCGACCGCTGTGCCAAAAGGCCCAGGGGCCGTGTACCCACGCCAAACGGCCGAATTCGCGCGGGACTTGGCGAAAGGCTATGGTCTGGGCGTGGAAGGTCGGACGCGCCGGCGCGTGCTGCTCGACACGACGCCCCAGCGCCTCGGTCGATGGCTGGCGCTCTCAGTGGCCCTTCACGCGCCTCTTACTCCGGTGATGGGCCTGCTGGGGCTCTTCCGGTTCTTGGATACCGAGAAGCAGATCCCGACCCTGCCGCCGATCACCGAAATCCCGCTCGATATCCTCGAGGAGGAGCAGGAAGCGGGTCGGGATAAGGCTGCCGATACGCCGGATGCGCCGGAGCCCGCGGCGGTAGTCGAGCCAGCGCAGCCGACGCAGCCGGATCCGGAGGCCTCCAAGCCCAAGCCCAAAGAGCCGGAGCTTCAGGATGCGGGGGCTCCCGACGCCTCGACCGAAAGCGACGCCGGCGCGGCGCAGGACGCCGGCACCGCCGGGGACGCCGGCCCTTCGCGCAGGCCCGGCGAAGGCATCGGCGATCCGGTGGCCGGCATCGTCGGCGACAAGCGCGTGATCGACCCGAACGCCAATGTCACGGTGCGCGTTTACAATGAGCGCGTTCGGCAGCATCCGCTGGGAGGACGCGTCGGCCCGCTGCTGCGCAATGTCTACCAATGGCGCGATTTTTTCGGGCCAACGGCGATCGATCCGATCCGAGACATCGATCGCATGGTGATCATCGGGCCACAGCTGCGGGACTCGCGCGAAGTGATCGCGATCCTGCAGTTCAATATCCCGCAGGAAAAGCTGCGCGAGGCGGTGGACGCGCTGGTTGCGCGCGATCCCGAGGGCGGCTGGCTGGACGCCGGAGTGCCCGTGGCCAGGGCGCATGCGGATCGCGGCGAGCGCGTGTTCGTGTTTCCTTCCCCTCAGGTGCTGATCGTGACGCCACCGAGCGCTCAGGCCAGCGCCCAACGCATGCGGAAAGTTCGCATCCCCGGCCCGACCGGCGACGAGGTCGCGGTGGTCAAGCTCGCCACGCCCTGGCGCGCCTTCCTGGGCCTTCCGGTTGCGATTCCCAAGTCCATCAAATCGGCGGAGCTGCGTCTCTCCCCGATGCCCGACGGCGGCGTCACCATCGACCTGCTCGCCCACGACGAAACCGAACAGCTTGCCAAGCAGGACGCAGAAGCGCTCACGGTCGCGCTTGCGGCCGCGACCACGCTCGACCTCGGGATCCTCGGCGCCTTCCTCGGAACGGGTCCGAAGAAGTTCATTCAGAAGGGGAGCTTTGAGGCAGATAGAGCGGATATTCGAGGAGAAATCGTCCTCACTCGTGCTCAGGTGGAGACGTTGATCGATCTGGCGGGCGGCTTCCTCGCCGGGCGAGCGCCGCGGCCGCGACCACGCGCTTCAGCGCCCGCGCTCGGAGCGCCCGCGCCCGCGACGTCCGGCGAGCAATAACGCGCCGAGCGCCGCCAGCGCGTCCAGGTGCGACGCCGAGTCACGGCCGATGCTGCAGCCGCCGGTCTCGCCCGCCGTGGCGGCAGCGGAGCCGTCCATCGCCTGGCTGCCGCCCTGGCCCGTGCCCGAGCTGCCGCCCTGGCTCGCGCCCGGCTTCTCGTCGATCTGGCTGTCGCAGTTGTCGTCGATGCCGTTGCCTTGGGTTTCGACCGCCACCGGGCTGCGCGCCGGGTTCTTGTCGTCGCAGTCGCCCGCCGTGGGCGCGAAACCAGGCTCCGGAGGGCAACCCATCTTCATCTGGCCGCCGAGCGCGCCGAAGCCGTCGCCGTCCTGGTCGATCCAGAGCCGGCCGACCATGAAGCCTTCGTCCGTCTGCCCATCGCAGTTGTCGTCGACGGTGTTGCAGACCTCGGCGACGCCCTGGTGGATGGCGGTGCTGCCGTCGTTGCAGTCCCCGCCCTGGGTCATCAAACCCGCAACCGGCATGCAAGAAAGCTCGCGTTTCGCCTCGTCGCCGAAACCATCGCCGTCGGCATCCGGGTAATACCAGATGCCAGCGCAGCCGTGAGCGATGAACGTGGTGACGTGTGACGGGCTGTCGTCCGCTTGCATCAGGTTGTTGTTGGCCGCGTTCGACCACACCTCGAAGCGCGTGGTCCCCGCCTCCGCCGGAGCGACCCAGTCGAAGGCGAACTGGACCTGTCCGCCCAAGTACGGGTGCGGTTCGGTGTGCGTGCCCTGATTGGGCATGATGAGCCAGGTCTTCGTGTCGGGCAGCACCTGCAGCTGGCCCTTGCCCAGCGGGTCGACGAAGACGCCGCCCACGACGGCGGTGGCGTGCTTGGCGGTGACGTTGATGCGCACCTTCTGGCCCGGCATCGCGTCCGCAGGCTCGAACATGACGTCGATCTTCGGCCCGTCCAGGCCTTCGTGACAGATCTTGCACGGCTCGTTCTGGCCGGTGCGCTTGGCGGCAGCGCCGCTAGTGACCAGCGAGAGCGCGCCGAACAGAGTAAGCTGCTGGAGCTTGAGCAACCCTCGTGTATGCGCAGCACGGCTCACTGCATGCCAGTATACCGCAGAAAACCCGCTCGATCGACGCCACCAGAGCAGAAACCAGTCAGGTAGCTGTCGCGTTTGTCGGTGGGGCCTCGGCCCCACCTGAGCGAGGATCGAATCAACAGGAAGATTGGAAGATTAGGGTGGTCTCGATCCGCGAGTCGTTGGGTCATTCCGAAACGGCTTCGAACAACAACGTAGGACCCGAACCCCAAGGAAATCTTCCACCCTTCCACCCTTCCTGTTTGCTCGCTCTCTACGCGCTGGCGGCTTCGGCGATGGTCGCGAGCATCGCGTCGGCGCGAGCCGGATCGAGCGAGCCCACGCACAGCGTGCGACCGCGCTGCGGCACCACCAGCATGCGGCACCTGCCGCGGACCGTGTCGGCCGCATTCGCAAACGTGAAGTCGAGCGCCAGCCCTACCACCATCATCAGCACCGCGAGCCCGAACAGCGACGCGTTGCCGCCCGGCACCCGCACCGCATCGACCAGCAGGCCCATGCCGAAATACGAGCCGAGCACCAGCGCCATCAGACCGACGTACATGCCGAGGCGCGCGTAGCGGGTCTCGCGCGTGATCTTCACCAGGCTACCGAGCGGCACCACGATCGAGCGTTCGCGCAGCACCTTGCCGAGCAGCTCCGTACGCTGATTCAACTCGAGCCCGCCCGGCCCGATGCTGATCGACGCCGGCCTCTTGAAAGCCAGCACGAAGCGCAGCAGCACGCGCCCGACTTGCAAGACGAACAGCAGCAGCGTCACGGTGAGCAACGTCGTCACCACTGGCCCGAAAGGCGGAAGCGCCAGCTCCCCTTCGAGTCGCTCGGCGTTGGCGGTCACGGCGCCCTGGGCCAGCGCACGCACTCCGTTGTCCGTCGCCGCGTGACTGAGATGCAGCCGGGCCCGGTGGGCGATCTCGCTCCGGCTGCCGGCGATGGCGGCGGCCGCGATCAGCGCCTCCGCGCGGCCGAGCTCGGGCGCGACCGTCTCGGGATCGCGCGCCACGTGAGCCACCGCCTCCCACATCCCGGCGACTCGCTCCTGAAGCGCGGCGTCCAAAAAGCCGAGCGCGTCGATGGTGGTATGGGTCGCGAGCCAGACCAGATCCGCCGCCAGCACCACGCGATCCGTTTCTCCTTCGGGCAGCTCCTGCGCGACGCCCAGCGCGAGCATGGCGCCCAACAGCCAGCGCTCCGCCGGCCCCGTCGGACCCTCGGTCAGGGCCATGAGGGGGTTGCCGAAGGCGGTCTGTGCCTGCTCGGGGCTCATGCCACCCGCCTGGATGGCGGCCAGGGACTCGGCCGAAGGGGCGTGAAAGCTGGAGGCCAAATCCGGCCGGCGCTGCCTGGCGGAGGCGAGGGCCACCCGGCGTACGAGCGTGGCCAGGGCGAGCGTATCCGGCGCTTCGCGGAGCTTGTCCACGATCTCGGAAGCGCTTTCGACCTCCATCGTCACGGCCGTCTTATCCCGAAACGCCCCAAACTGCCAAAGCGTTCGCGCCCGCGAGCTCGAGCGCGCAGGTTGGTCGCGTTACGAGACGATCCGCAGGGAATTGAGCACTGGGCCCGGCACCTCGAGCGAGTCGTCCTCGATCGGCCGGTTCTGGTCGTCGACCCGCACCACGATCGGCCGGTGGCGCCGCGCCTCCGTTCGGGTCATGTCGGCGAAGGTTGCCAGAATCACCTTGTCGCCCGGCGCGTTCAGGTGGGCGGCCGCCCCGTTGACGCAGATGGCGCCGGAGCCGCGTGGGCCCGGTAGCGCATAGGTCATGAGCCGCGAGCCGCGGGTGACGTTCCAGACATGGATCGCCTCGTACGGCAGGATCTCGGCGGCATCGAGCAGATCGCTATCAATGGTGACGCTGCCCTCATACTCCAAGTCGGCATGCGTCACGGTCGCACGGTGGATCTTGGATTTGAACACGTTGAGCCGCATGGGAGCTCCTAATGCGTCGCGTCATGCCGGCCCAAGATGGGTCCAGCTGGCGGACTTACCGAGAGCATAAGCGTCGCTGGGGCCCCGCACAAGGCCGGTTCGCCCGCACCGCGACCAGTACAGCCTGGAAACTTGGCCCGGCAGCCCCTGCCCGAATACGGAAAAGGACCATGGCTAAGCAGGGCGACCGCGAGCTGCTCGAGAATCTCAGGGGCATGGTGCAGGACATGCTGAAGCTGCGCCGCGACGGAGGGGCGTACGCCAAGCTGGCCCGCGCCCATGGCTACGTGGACGGCTACATGCGCGTCCTGCTCGAGACCGGCGTTGCCGATCACAAGGCGCTCTTGGCGCTGGTCGCCGATGAGCGCGCCCGCTTCGAAGGCCCCGCGACCACCGAGGTCACCGCCGAAGCCGAGCAGCGGAATGATACGCGCATCGTCGCTGCCTGAGCGACGGCTGATTCAGCTGCGCGTTTTCGCGGCACTCTCGCTCGGTATCGTGCGGAGCGCTGCGGCCCAAGCCGAGCCCGCGACGCCCGGTCCAGCTCCCGTCGCACCAGCGGCTGCGCGACCCGAGCCGAAGATGGAGGAACACCGTCCGATCCGCTGGGGTTTCTTCGCCGGCGGTGCCGCCGCCTTCACGCTCGGCTTCGTGCCACTTTGCGCCGGCACTCGCGACGAACGCTGCATCCCCATCGCGGGCCCCTGCATTCTCGTCTACCAGCTGTGGACCGACCAAGGCGACCCCGAGTCGGAGGACGGCATCGTCCCGCCGCGTTTCGTGGCCATCGCCGCGGTTAATCTGGTGCTCTTGCAGACGGCGGGCGCCGCCCTGATGACCTATGCCTTCCTCGGACCGACCAAGGTGCGCGCCGTTTCTGGCTTCCGAGTGAGCCCGCTCCTGAGCCCCAACGCGGCCGGTTTGACGGCTTGGGGTCGTTTCTAGCCGGTCAAGTTTACTTGTCTTGTAAAGCGGCCAACTGAGCTGCGAGCGCGTCGGCGCGAGCGCGTTCGGCTTCGGCGCGAGCGCGTTCGGCTTCGGCCCGCTCTTGAGCCAACGGCAATGGCATGCCGTCGGCCGTCAGCCAGCGCACGAAGCGCCGCTCGTGCATGCGATAGCGCGTCGGGCGCAAGCCCAACTTCAGGCCGAGCGTCGCGACCTCGAAGTCCCCATGGTCGTCCGGCTCGATTGGCGCATAGCGGCGACCGGTTGCGTCGAGCCGAAACCCCTCGAGGACTTCCGTGTCCGGATCGAAGATGAAGTACGCGCTGGCGTGCCAGATCTGCGAATAGATGCGCATCTTCTCGCCGCGGTCCACGTGGGCAGTGCTCTCCGACGTGACCTCGATCACGACGTCCGGCAGCCGGCCGCCCTCTTCCCAGGCCACCCAGCTCTTGCGGTCTTTGGTGCCGTCGA